>NZ_JBNNXU010000004.1:0-369246 GCF_052873915.1 Photobacterium sp. DNB22_13_2 | reverse complement strand
CATCGCCCATCGCCCATCGCCCATCGCCCATCGCCCATCGCCCATCGCCCATCGCCCATCGCCCATCGCCCATCGCCTTTTTTGCTAGATTGTCGACAATCTATACTAAGGTCTAATACATATTGTTAACAATTGGCTTGTAAATACGTCTTTATAGCGCTAAATTTGTTCAAAAGTTAATAAATTGTTGACAGTAAAGATGAGTAAACAAGATTTGAAATTGAAAAGTGTCGACAGTCACAGTGAAAAAGAAGGCACTAAGTCAGAAAACCTGACTGAGCAGTTGATTGATCAGATTGTGAGCGGCAGTTATCCGGCAGGCAGCAAGATTTCAGAGCCAGAATTGGCTAAGCATTACGGCGTAAGCCGTGGACCGCTTCGTGAAGCAATGATGCGCTTAGAGTCAATGGGATTGGTTGAACGTATTCCACATGTTGGTGCACGGGTAGTTGCCTTAAGCCAAGAAAAGCTCATTGAGATCTATTCGGTGCGCGAAGCTCTTGAAGGTATGGCTGCAAGGCTTGCCTGCGAATACATTACAGACGAAGAACTTATCGGATTAGAAGAGTTGCTCGATGCCCATCATCAACATATAGAGCAAGTTGAAGGTGCATCGTATTTTCATCAGCAGGGGGATTTTGATTTTCACTATAGGGTCATCAAAGCCAGTCGAAACACCAAGCTGATCAGTTTGCTTTGTGATGAGCTTTATCACTTGTTGAGAATGTACCGATACCAGTCGCAGCGTTCTCACTCTCGTCCAGAGCAGGCCCTAAAAGAACACTTCCATCTCCTTGGCGCGTTGAAAGAGCGTGATGCGGAGTTGGCTGAAATGTTGATGCGGCGCCACATAATGCGAAGCCGTCTATTAATTGAACAGAAATTGAAGCAGGATAAGGAGAAAGTCTCATGAGTCCAGGGAAACGCTTCCGTCAAGCGGTTGCCAACAATAATCCGTTACAGATTGTCGGTACGGTCAATCCGTATTGCGCGATGATGGCAGAGCAGGTGGGTCACCAGGCTATATATCTTTCTGGCGGCGGGATAGCTAATGCGTCATACGGCTTGCCGGACTTAGGTATTACTACCTTGAACGATGTATTGGAAGATGTCCGCCGGATCACTGCAGCAACAACCTTGCCATTGATGGTTGATATTGATACTGGATTTGGCGGTGCATTTAATATTGCGAGAACCATTAAAGAAATGGAGCGTAGTGGGGCTGCGGCAGTTCATATGGAAGATCAGGTTGCACAGAAGCGCTGCGGGCATCGCCCTAACAAAGCCATTGTTAGCCAGCAGGAAATGGTTGATAGGATTAAGGCGGCCGTCGATGCTAGGGTTGATAATGATTTTGTGATTATGGCGCGTACCGATGCTCTGGCTGTCGAGGGGATGGAATCAGCGATAGAGCGAGCTCAAGCCTGCGTTGAAGCTGGGGCAGATATGATCTTCCCGGAAGCAATAAACACACTAGAGCAATACCAACAGTTTTCAGATGCAGTAAACGTCCCCATTTTGGCTAACATAACCGAGTTCGGTCAAACGCCTTTGTTTAGTGCCGATGAACTTGCCGAGTGCGGTGTTGATATGGTGCTGTATCCACTGTCTGCATTCAGGGCGATGAACCAAGCGGCGCTGAATGTATACCAACATTTATTAAAGGATGGCCACCAGCGTAATGTCGTAGAGCAAATGCAAACCCGTGAAGAGCTTTACCAATATTTGGGCTATCACGACTACGAACAAACGTTAGATAAATTATTCAAGCAGCCTTAATACAGGCTAATACTAATAATAAAAAGAAATACAGGGTGCAATAACCTCTGGGGATCTCTTTATCTATAAAAATAACTGAAATAAAGAACATCCAATTTATCCAATATGTGAACTCAACTGAAGAAGGAGTCTGCTATGACTGCTATAGCCGTAGCTGATGTAAAGAAGGACGGAAAAGAATCTAAAGATGGCGCCATTGGTGGTGCAGGGTTACGAGGGCAAAGTGCGGGTGTCACGGCGCTATGTACGGTAGGTCAATCGGGTACCGGGCTTACTTATCGTGGCTATGACATTACCGATTTAGCCAATAACGCTGAGTTTGAAGAAGTCGCTTATTTATTATTAAAAGGTCAACTTCCGAATAAACAAGAATTACAACAATATAAACAAGCGTTAATGAATTTCAGAGGATTACCTGAAGCATTAAAATTGGTATTAGAAACAATCCCTGCCGATGCCCATCCTATGGATGTGATGCGAACCGGTTGCTCCATGTTAGGTAATATTGATCAGGAGCGAGACTTTTCTCAGCAGGATGAAAAAACAGACAAGCTGCTGGCGATGCTTCCTGCGATAATCTGTTACTGGTATCGCTACAGCCATGACGGTGTGCGTATTGATACCGCTAACAGTAATGAGGATAGCATTGGGGGCTATTTCCTCGAAATGTTAACAGACAAATCGCCGTCGGAATTGCATAAGCAGGTTATGCATTGTTCGCTGGTTCTGTATGCCGAGCATGAATTCAATGCCTCCACATTTACCGCCCGTGTTTGTGCCTCAACATTATCAGATCTTCACTCATGTATAACGGCTGCTATCGGTAGCTTGCGTGGTCCCCTTCACGGTGGTGCCAACGAGGCGGCAATGGCAATGATCGAACAGTGGCAGACACCAGATGAAGCCGAAGCTGGAATCATGGAGATGCTCGCCAACAAAGACAAAATAATGGGCTTTGGTCACGCGATTTATCGTGAGTCTGATCCCCGCAATGCTTTAATTAAAGCATGGTCGGAAAAACTGTCTACCGATGTTGGTGATACGCATCTGTATGCGGTATCTGAGCGTGTTGAACAGGTGATGAAGCGGGAGAAAGGACTATTTTGTAATGCCGACTTTTTCCATGCCTCGGCTTATCACTTCATGGGGATACCGACCAAGCTGTTCACCCCTATTTTCGTTATGAGCCGAGTAACTGGCTGGGCGGCCCACGTATACGAGCAGCGCGCCAATAACCGGATTATACGACCGAGTGCGGATTACGAAGGACCCGAGCATAAGGATTGGCTGCCGATTGAAGCGCGCAGTTAACGCTTAATTCAGACCTTGGGATAAATTAATTTCTTCGACATCTCAAGGTCTGCGAGCAGAACATTCACGGATGTAGATTATGAATATTAATACCAAATACCGTAAGCCTCTTGTTGGCAGCGGACTTGATTTCTTCGATACCCGAGAAGCCGTCAATGATATATCGCCCGGTGCTTATGAAACCCTCCCTTACACTTCTCGCGTATTGGCCGAGCAATTAGTTAGGCGTTGTGAGCCTGATTCGCTGACAGATTGCTTGAAACAAATCATCGAGCGTAAGCGCGATCTTGATTTCCCGTGGTATCCGGCGAGAGTGGTTTGTCATGATATTTTGGGACAAACGGCCTTAGTCGACTTAGCCGGGCTGCGGGATGCGATTGCGCTGCAAGGTGGCGATCCGGCGAAAGTGAATCCGGTGGTGGAAACGCAATTAATTGTCGACCATTCTCTGGCGGTTGAACATGCAGGCTCTGATCCTGAGGCATTTGATAAAAACCGAGCAATTGAAGATCGCCGTAACGAAGATCGCTTCCACTTTATCGAGTGGTGTAAAACCGCCTTTGAGAACGTCAGTGTGATCCCCGCAGGTAATGGCATTATGCACCAGATCAATCTGGAAAAAATGTCGCCTGTAGTTCAGGCCAAGAATGGCATTGCCTACCCGGATACCTGTGTCGGTACCGATAGCCATACACCGCATGTTGATTCCTTGGGGGTCATTGCCATCGGTGTCGGCGGGCTTGAGGCAGAGACGGTCATGCTGGGGCGTCCTTCTATGATGCGCTTGCCGGATATTGTCGGCGTTAATCTGACAGGAAAACGCCAACCGGGCATTACCGCGACAGATATCGTGTTGGCGATTACCGAGTTCCTTCGCAATGAGCGTGTTGTTTCGTCTTACTTAGAATTCTTTGGCGAAGGGGTACGAGCTCTCACCATTGGCGATAGGGCAACTATCTCGAATATGACGCCAGAATATGGTGCAACGGCGGGGATGTTCTATATCGATGAGCAGACCATTAATTACCTAAAGCTCACTGGCCGTGATGAGCAGCAAGTTGAACTGGTGAAACAGTACGCCAAGCAAACCGGTTTATGGGCCGACTCGCTCGATAGCGCCGTCTACGAACGTGTACTGGAATTCGATTTATCATCAGTGTCACGCAATATGGCTGGCCCCTCGAACCCTCATCGTCGCTTGCCAACATCCGAACTTGCCTCACGTGGGATTTCAGGTGAGTGGGAAGAGAAGGAAGGCGAGCTGCCGGATGGCGCGGTAATTATCGCAGCCATTACGTCTTGTACCAATACCAGTAACCCACGTAACGTTGTTGCAGCTGGACTGTTAGCCAAGAAAGCCAATGAGTTGGGCTTGGTACGAAAACCCTGGGTGAAGTCTTCCTTCGCGCCGGGCTCTAAAGTGGCCAAGTTGTACTTGGAAGAAGCCGGCTTGCTGACTGAAATGGAAAAGCTTGGCTTTGGTATTGTCGGTTACGCCTGCACCACCTGTAACGGCATGAGTGGTGTGCTGGATCCTGATATCCAGCAGGAGATCATTGACCGTGATCTCTACTCAACGGCTGTTCTGTCGGGTAACAGAAACTTTGATGGTCGTATTCATCCATATGCCAAGCAAGCGTTTTTGGCATCACCGCCTCTAGTGGTTGCCTATGCGCTAGCGGGCACGATTCGATTTGATATCGAACGTGACGCTCTAGGTACTGATAGTAAAGGCAATCCAATTTACCTCAATGACTTGTGGCCGAGTGATGAGGAGATCGATGCGGTTGTCGGTCAGCATGTTAAGCCAGAGCAGTTTAATCAAGTCTACATCCAAATGTTTAAACTGCATGCCGAGGAGTGCAACAGTAATCCACTGTATGACTGGCGTCCGAAGAGTACCTACATCCGTCGTCCTCCCTATTGGGAAGGGGCGTTAGCTGGTGAGCGAACGTTGTCGGGTATGCGTCCATTGGCGGTATTGGGTGATAACATTACCACCGACCATTTATCTCCATCCAATGCCATTCTGGCATCCAGCGCTGCGGGTGAGTATCTAGCCAAGATGGAAGTGCCCGAAGAGGACTTCAATTCTTATGCGACGCACCGCGGTGATCACTTAACCGCTCAGCGAGCGACGTTCGCCAACCCAAAACTATTCAATGAAATGGTCAAAGACAATGGCGAGGTGGTGCAAGGCTCATTAGCGCGTATCGAACCGGATGGCAAGGTGACTCGTATGTGGGAAGCGATTGAAACCTATATGAACCGCAAGCAGCCTTTGATTGTGGTGGCCGGTGCCGATTATGGTCAGGGTTCGTCCCGTGACTGGGCGGCAAAAGGTGTTCGTCTTGCAGGTGTCGAAGCCATTGTGGCCGAAGGGTTCGAGCGTATCCACCGCACGAATTTGGTAGGAATGGGGGTGTTGCCATTGCAGTTTAAGCCAGGTGCTGACCGTAATACCTTAGAACTTGATGGCACTGAATTGTACGATGTGGTTGGAGATATCCAGCCAGGAGTTGATTTAGCCTTGGTCGTGACTCGCGCCAACGGTGAAAAAGTCGATGTACAGGTAACCTGTCGCCTTGATACGGCAGACGAAGTGTCTGTTTACCAGGCTGGTGGTGTTTTACAGCGCTTTGCCCAAGACTTCTTGGCTCAATAGGGGGGAGACCATGACAAATTTAGCTCCTCAGGCAACAGACCAGTTACAAGCTCAATCTCAGATTAGGGTGCCTGCTACCTATATGCGAGGTGGTACTAGTAAAGGGGTGTTCTTTAATTTGGCGGATTTGCCACCTGACGCTCAGGTGGCAGGCGAAGCCAGAGATCAATTACTGTTGCGGGTTATCGGTAGTCCAGACCCTTATGCTAAACAAATTGATGGTATGGGCGGAGCAACATCAAGTACCAGTAAAACAGTGATTGTCTCTAAAAGCAGTAAATCGGATCACGATGTTGATTATCTGTTTGGGCAGGTTTCGATTGATAAACCTTTTGTTGATTGGAGTGGTAACTGTGGCAATTTATCTGCGGCGGTAGGGCCTTTTGCAATTCATGCAGGTTTGATTGCCAAAGAGCGCATTCCCACAAACGGTGTGGTTAAGGTGCGAGTTTGGCAGGTCAATATCGAGAAAACCATCGTGATACACGTACCTGTTGTGAGTGGTTTTGTACAGGAAACGGGTGAATTTGAGCTCGATGGTGTGACCTTCCCTGCCGCTGAAATTCAGGTGGATTTCATGGATCCGGCTGATAGCAGTGGTTCAATGTTTCCTACCGGCAATTTGGTTGATGATCTGGAAGTACCGGATATAGGTACGTTCAATGCTACCTTTATCAATGCTGGGATCCCAACAATTTTTATCGATGCTGAGTCACTGGGCTATATCGGTACCGAGCTGCAAGATGACATAAACAATGATGAAAAGGCATTGGCTATGTTTGAGCATATCCGAGCTTATGGGGCCTTGAAGATGGGGTTAATTGCTTGCCTTGAGGAAGCAAAGACCCGCCAGCATACGCCGAAAGTCGCTTTTGTCTCCAAGCCCAACACGTATCTGTCTTCGAGTGGAAAAAAAGTGGCTGAGCGTGATGTTGATGTATTGGTACGTGCATTGTCCATGGGCAAACTGCACCACGCCATGATGGGAACAGCAGCTGTCGCTATTGCTTCTGCAGCCTGTGTACCGGGTACGTTGGTGAACTTGGCCACGGGTGGTGGTGCAAAAGAGTCGGTGACGTTCGGCCATCCGTCCGGAACATTGAAGGTAGGTGCTCAGGCAAAACTGTCGAAACACGGCTGGAAAGTCGAGAAAGTCGTTATGAGTCGCAGTGCGCGTATTTTGATGGAGGGCTTTATACGAGTCCCCGCCACTGTTATTGGTAAATAGCGTTTTAGTCAGCGGTTAAATACATACTTTAATTAGCAATATCAGGATCAGGATATAAACCCAATCACGTCAAGGGCAATTGCAGCACCAAGGTGAATCGCAACTTGAAGTCATTGGGTAAACTTGAGGAAGCACTATGTCTGCATACCAGAAAGAATACCAGTTGGCACAAACGGCGCCGCAATCGTTTTGGCGGGATCAAGCGCAGAAACTTCCGTGGTACCGGTTTCCACAAAACATATTAAGCAACGATGAAAACGGCATAGAACGTTGGTTTGCTGACGGTGAACTAAATACGTGCTATTTGGCGTTGGACCAGCATGTCGAAGCGGGCAGAGGGAACCAAACTGCCCTGATTTATGACTCACCCGTTACCGGTACCAAAGTACAGTACAGCTACCAAGTGTTGAGGGATCAAGTTGCCAAGACCGCGGGTATGTTGGCCGAATTGGGCGTGTCGAAAGGGGATCGGGTCGTGATTTATATGCCGATGATCCCAGAAGCGGCGATGGCAATGCTGGCTTGTGCACGTATTGGTGCAATTCACTCTGTGGTGTTTGGTGGTTTTGCTCCCAATGAGTTGGCTGTCAGGATTGAAGATGCCGAGCCTACCGTCATTCTTACTGCTAGTTGTGGTATCGAAGTTAACAAGGTCATTCCCTACAAGCCATTGGTCGATAAAGCCATTATGGATAGCCGTTGGAAGCCTGAACATGTGGTTGTGTTCCAGCGTAATGCATGCCGCGCTGATTTATCTGAAGCGAGAGACTGTGACTGGCAAGCTTTGAAGCAAAAGGCTGAAATGCACCCTTGTGTGCCAGTCAAGGCTACCGATCCGCTTTATATCTTGTATACCTCAGGGACGACAGGTAAGCCTAAGGGTGTCGTGAGGGACAACGGTGGTCATGCTGTAGCCATGAAATACAGTATGGAGACCATTTACGATGTAGAGCCAGGCGATGTGTTCTGGACGGCTTCAGATGTCGGCTGGGTAGTCGGTCACTCTTACATTGTCTATGGCCCATTAATTCATGGTTGTACAACTGTGATGTTTGAGGGGAAACCGGTCAAGACTCCGGACCCTGCGGCATTTTGGCGAGTTTGTAATGAGTATGGCGTTAAGGTGCTGTTTTCCGCGCCAACGGCTTTCCGAGCTATTAAAAAAGAAGATCCTAAAGGTAGCTTGCTGGCTGAATATCCAATGACTAGCTTGAAAGCGATATATATGGCCGGTGAGCGATTAGACCCGCCAACTCTTGAATGGGTACAAGAGAAAACGGGCCGACCGGTTATTGACCATTGGTGGCAAACGGAAACGGGTTGGGCTATTGCCAGCAACCCGGTCGGCCTTGAGAGTTTTGATATTAAGCCGGGGTCTGCAACTATGCCTGTTCCTGGCTATGGCGTGGTCGTTCTGGATGAGTTAGGCGAAGAAAAACCGGCTAACCAGCAAGGATTTATCGCAATCAAAAGGCCATTACCTCCGGGGTGTTTGCCCACAGTTTGGCGCAATCACGATAGGTTTCAGTCAGGATATTTGAGCCAGTTTCCCAGTTACTATGTGTCAGGCGACGGGGGGTATATCGATGACGAGGGCTATTTGTTTGTTATGGGGCGAATAGATGATGTTATTAACGTTGCTGGGCACCGATTATCAACCGGTGAAATGGAAGAAGTCGTGGGCGGTCATGAAGCGGTTGCAGAGTGTGCAGTTATTGGTATTCATGATGAGCTGAAAGGCCAGTTACCCTTGGGACTGGTGGTGTTGAAAGATGGCTATTATTCAGCTGACGGTGTTATTGAAAAGGAATTGCTACAAAAAGTTCGGCACGAGATAGGTGCCGTCGCTTGCTTTAACCGCGCGCTGGTGGTTGATAGGCTGCCAAAAACGCGCTCCGGTAAGATCTTGCGTCGGGTAATAAGACAAATCGCCGATGGGGAGCAGTATGTGGTGCCGTCTACGATTGATGATCCATCGAGCCTAAGTGAGATTGAAAAGGCGCTGAGCTAATTAAATACTGAGCGAAATAACGTAATGAGGCGAGTATCCGCCTATGTAGTTGATGGTAAATGTACTGGAAGTTTTCTATGTGATCTTGATCATGTTTGGTTTGTGGACTATCAATAGAAACAGTGCATTGCGAAAAGGAGGATGCTATGCCTTTCAATTTTATAATCATTGGGTTCGCGCTTGCTGCCCTTGCGCTTGATAAACTTTCTATTTTTGATGATGACACCGCTGATTACGTCAACGTGCCAACGTATCACGTGAATAGTACTGTTGATAAAACACCTGAACTAGCATCAGAAAACAAACGAAAGGTATCTTATCCTGTAGAGCCGCTATCGCCGCGAAACAGCATTGATGAATATGATGCAATGATGACACCCAGTGGAGCGCCACATGCGTCGTTAAATGTAAAACAGGTGGTTCTGGGGGGGATGGTGGTACCTGCTAATTATTAAAAAAGCCACTTAAGTGGCTTTTTGATAGTCCTTTAAAAACGACATCCGCGCTTTACTTAGCGCAGATTGTGTTTTTGATTTAAGTTTTTGCCTAACCAGTTTGGCATCCTTACTCATAGTAATGTTCCTAATGCAATCCATGCACGTTTAACCAACGTTGCTAAATATTGATGTCATGAGCGATATAATGTGATATTAGTCCCAATTACTCGCTTCTTTTGCAGGTGAATATATACAAAAGTGTCTGTGAATTAAAGCTTTACGGTATTGCAATACGGTTAAAACCCATGGTTTCGTGATCTTTGTCACCTTTATGCCTTCTGGTTCTTATGCTGATGAGGAGTATGTGCGCGATATGTTGTTGCTGTGTTAAGCAGAGTCAGTACCCCTTGAACCAAAATGACGTTAAGATAGAATCAGTTCCGTTATAAATTACGGGCTTTAGGTTGATCACATTATCGCCAGCCTGCGTTCTTCCCGAAGTAGACTTAAAAATGACTTTATCAGCGCAATTAGCTCCCTTCTGGCTCGGAGAGCCAACACAACCAACACTTGAGTCTCAATTAGAATGGCTATTCCAGCGTGAGCCTTTCTTCCGCCTCCAATATGGTGAAGTGGGTCGACCACTGCCGGAGTGGATGGAGGGCAGACTTGATGAAACCATTCAGGCATTTAGTGACGATATTGCTACGAGACAAGCGGTAGGCGCCTCACTGTGGTTGAAAAGCTTTACAGCTCATTTGTGCTCAGGTCTATCAGCACTAAGACTCAAGTTTAACCGCGTTCCTATATTGTCTCTCGAGCAAATCAGCCTAGATGTGGCCACTAATGGTAAGTTAAAGCGAGTTGGTATCCCCGCAGATAGTTCTTTTTTCTGTCTTGAAGATGATCCTCTTGCACAAGAATCTCTGGCGCGAGTGGTTGAATCTGAGCAAGCGCTAGATCAGCATTTGTCTGACTTAGTGATAAAGGTCGGGCAATATTTGGCACCTCAATTTAAAACGCAAAAAGTTAACACCCCTCAGTTTTGGGGGGCGATAGGTTATGCGCTAGGATTAGTTTTCCAAAAGCTGACTCAGCATGGTTTTGATAAAGCGTTAATTGATCGCTTACAGCCTAAAGCGGATGCGTGGCTAGCGATAATCTTACCTGATTATGCCGAGTTAAACCGCGTGAAGGCAGTAAGCCAACGGAAAGTCGGTATTTACTACATTCGACGTGAAACTTGCTGCCTGAAATACAAATTGCATGGCAAGAAAAACTGCGCGACTTGCCTGCAACGTGAGCCTGCAGAACAACTTGCGCTTTATCAATCAAAAGTGCCGGTTTTATAACCCTATTCACTGAGTTTTAGTTTTCCCACATCATCGGGGTATAGCACTTTGTCCAAACTATCACGAAGATCCACAAGGGGCTGTTGGCTAATCTCGATGATACTTCTTACGGGCCTGTCGAGCTCGACGATTAAAGTTAATACCAAAGAAAACGCTAGCGCAAAGGGCAGGGCTGCAACCAATGCCCTGCCTTTATTTTGCGCGCCAACTTGAACGCCGTTCAACGCAATGGTCAGGAATGTCAAAAGTCCTAACGTAAACCAGATACTCACCGGGATCCTTCCCCTCAACCCTTTATTCACCCTCTCGGTATGTATATCAATAACTTCATTGAGTGAATTGATATACAACAGCAGTAACTCTGGTGATGTACTGCCATGTGAATCAATAGCTTGGGTCCATAGCTTGAGTTGCAGAACTTCGCTTTCTTTGATGATGTTATTTACAACCTGCTTTTTCTCTTTTGCATTTTCAACGACCCGTAATGTGACATATTCACGCAATAACTCTCGGCTGCGTGAACGATAAGGTTCAGTCAGTAAACCGGTACGAAGGATGGTAGTACCCACTGCATTGGCTTCCGCGAGAACCAGTTGTTTTCTTTCTGCTGATTTTGCCGCCGCCATACTAAAACTGATAGCGAGAATGAAGGCGAGTAGGCTGGCTAGTCCTGTGGCCATAGGGCTAATAGATTGGCTGTACTCGTTGGATGGAAAGCGAAGAGCTAAACGATATCCGAACTCGAACATCAGAGCAATGGCCCCGAAAATCAGTCCTAAGATGATAAAAATTGACAGAGAATCGATGAAGGATTCTTGATACATACAGTAACCTTGAAAAGAAACTCAACCAAACGTAATTGAACGGCACTTGGCCTGACAGGGCGAAACCAGTGATACATCAGGCATCTGGCTAACAGTATAGCGGCTCATGCTTGTCCCGATTCTTAGATGCGCAAGTATTACTCAGTTTGGTATAAGCTACACTCTTAGTGTTCTTACATCCTGTTCTCCTGAGGGGATAGCAAATGAAATATAAGCATGTTTTATTAGCTGTTAACTTTGATGCAAATGCAGAATACTTGGTGATGAAAGCCGCCGAGCAAGCAAAATCACATAATGCTTTATTGAGCATTATTCATATTGATCCTGATTTTACGGAATTGTATGAGGGCGTTAGAGAGTTTAATCCGACAGCGTTTGATGATTCGGTCCATAGTGAGTCTGTGCGAGAGATGAATGATCTTCTTGCCGGGGCAAACTACCCGATTTATAAACATATTTTCTATGCCGGGTATGTTGAAGACCAGATCATTAAAGCGATAGGGGAATTTGATGTAGATCTTCTGGTGTTCGGTCACCATGAATCAAGTTGGTTCCACCAATTGACGATATCAAGTAGTGAGCCTTTGTTAAGAAAAATGCCTTGTGATTTGTTGTTTATCAGGATCGATAAATAATGTGTATTAGCGCTCCAGAAAAGTTGTGACCGATTCCCAAGCATAAACAAATTCATCAACAAGGCTTCCTTCTGGAGCAACCCATTGTTGACTAATGATAGGTGTGCCACCCATGTAGTCATAAAAGTGTTGGGCGCTGATATTCTGTTTAAGCACTTCAAGGTAAGCGCCAGTGTGGGTGGCTTCTGATTGGATTATGTTCACAGCATGCTGAAGCAAAGCTTTGCCAATACCTTTTCCTTTGGTGTTTGCGGAAACATGGAGGTTTTCTATCAAGGTTCCATGCTTGATATCCTGATCGAGATAAATACAGATAAAACCCAGCAGCTTTTCGTTCTCTAACGCGACATAGATTCGTTGGTTTTCACTAGGCCGGTTAAGTCGTTGCTGCCAAATATTCCCACGCTCCAGGAATACGTCTTCAGAAAGGTATTTTTCTTTAAGTAATCCAGCGTAGACAGACTGCCAGCTTGTCGCATGAAGTTGGGTAATATCTATTTGATGCTTGTTTTGCGCTGATTTGATTGTAATCACGAAACCTCCTTGTCTCTACTGAAACTCTACTTCACTATATTGATATTACTTCAAAAAATTCCTTCTGCAATATCAGCTTTACCGTGTCGGTTCTGTGACTGCACAGCAAATCAAATAAATAATTTTATTTGTAAATACTATATCGTGATCAAGGTACACCAAAATAATAAACTGGTTGATCTGGGTCGATTTATTAACATCAATTGGTTAACCAATAGGCGGTGAAGAGTAATATTTATCGTGTTTCCAGTATTATATAAATATAAAGGCACATAATGAAAAAAACATTCTTTACCCTAGCGCCTGTAGCAGTGGCACTCATTCTTGCTGGTTGTAACTCCTCATCGAGCTCTAACGATGGCAAGGATGACCTAGTTCAACCGGTTGTCCAATCTCGAGTTCATGATCTTCTCGATATTGATGGTTACCAATTCCGTGATGCAAATGGTGATGGTGAGCTTGCACCTTATGAAGATTGGCGTTTGAGCTCTGAAGAGCGTGCTGCTGATTTGGTCAGCCGTATGACGCTAGAAGAGAAAGTCGGCATGATGTTGATCGATACATTGAATGCCGAAGCGTACGGTTATATTGGTACAAAACATCAAGACTTTGTTAGCCGCCAGAAGATGAACCGCTTCATTTTCAGAAACAATATCCTTACCCAAGAAGAAATAGATGCGCTAACAGATGAAGAGCGACAAGATGGAGGCGCTGCAGGTGGTCCTGGAGGTCCGAACTATGTAATTAGTCCAATGGAAGCGGCTCAGTATATGAATACCATGCAAGAGATGACTGAACGTACGCGTTTGGGGATCCCGGCACTATTCAAATCAAATGCGCGTAACCACATAGATCCTAATGCCAAAGCGGGTATCAACGTAGACTCCGGTGCTTTCTCTGCGTGGCCAAAAGAGGGTGGGCTGGCAGCAACAGGGGATATGGAGCTTATCGCTGAATTTGGTGAAGTGATGCGTGCCGAGTGGAATGCTATTGGTCTGCGCGGTATGTATGGTTATATGGCTGATTTGGCAACTGAACCTCGTTGGTACCGTGTGCATGAAACCTTTACCGAAGACGCCGATTTGGCTTCTGACATTATGACATCCTTGGTTGGTAACCTACAGGGTAAAGAAGTTGGGTCTGAGAGTATCGTACTTACTATGAAACACTTCCCGGGTGGTGGCCCACAGTTTCTTGGCTCGGACCCCCATTATATAGCGGGCCAGCATCAGAGCTACCCTGCAGGTAATTTTGACTATCACGTTAAGCCTTTTAAAGCCGCAATTGATGCTGGTGTTGCGGCAATGATGCCTTATTACGGTATTGTTGGTGGTGGTGAGTGGTCAATCAATAACCCTGATAATGAGACAGAAATGGATGCGGGTGGTGTGCTTCTTGGAGAGCTATTACATGACCGTGTGAAAGATACCGTGCGGGTGCCGAACAATGATTACTCTACAAACGTAGGCTCTCCGGCAGGTAATGTTGGCGTTGCTTTCTCAAAAGGTATTTTGGATGGTCTTTTACGTAAAGAGCTAGGCTTTAGCGGTGTGATTAATTCAGATACGGGCATCATCAATGATCAGAATGAAGTACATACGGATTATGAGAGGATGCATAACAATCGTGCTTGGGGCCTACAGGATAAGAACAAGACCGAGCAATTTGTTATCGCGATGGAAGCTGGTACCGACGTATTCTCAGGCTTCAGTCGTAATGATGAAATCCGTACAGTCGTTGAGCAGGGCTTAGTCTCTGAAGAGCGCATTGATGAATCGGTAAAACGCCTACTGAAGGTACAATTTGATTTAGGACTATTTGAAAACGCCTATGTCGATGCCGAGAAAGCGAATGCTATTGTTGGTAACGCGGATTTCCAGGAAAAAGCACAACTAGCCCAGCGTAAAGCCGTGGTAATGCTTGAAAACCAAAATGCAACGTTGCCATTAGAGACTACTTCTAGCTTGTTTACTATGGGGATGGATGGTGAAATCGCCAAAGAGTACGGTTACGATGTCACTATTGGTGATGACGATGATGGCAATAAAATAGCCGATGCGAGTGATAGCGACCATGCATTGATTCGTGTACGAGTTGACAATATTCCAGCATCTTTCGACCCCGCGAACCCTCGCGCTTTAGCGTTTGGTGGCTCAGACTTCGATGAATTGTCAGTGCTTGATTTCACTGGCATGGCAGAGTCTAACTCTTGGGTAATCACTCCATCCCTTGAAGATATCCAAGCGGTAATGGCAGAGATTGGAGCTAAGAATACCGTGCTTTCTGTGTACTTCCGTCAGCCATATGTACTTGATGGTACAAGCGGCCTGAAAGACGCAGGTGCGATTCTCGCAACCTTCGGTTCGGATGACCGTGCGGTTATGGATGTGGTTAGTGGCGAGTTCAATCCACAAGGTAAACTACCATTTGCCCTAGCTAACAGCGCTGAGGCAATTATCAATCAAGACTCTGATGCACCAGGTTATAAAGATGGTGATACGCTATATTCATTTGGGTATGGCCTAAGCTACAAGTAAATTGATTTATCAATGAGTTAAGGGCCTGGTAGTTACCAGGCCCTTTTTATATTTTCTACCGTGACGAAGTTTCGCAGGTTTTTGCTTGGCTGATTAATTTACTCTAGACGAAGCCTTGAGGGTCGTTTTGGTAACATATTGTTACTGGATGACTTGGAGTTGGCAGCTCGTGGTAGACCGCTGGGTAATGCAAGATTGATGTTTGTCGTGTGCGGGTTTGGCTGTAATCACGAAACCTCCTTGTTCCAACAGTTATTTTTCAAATGTATTGTTGATATTGGTTAAAAAATAAATTGTTCTATCATATACCGGCTTTCTTGCTTAGTTTCTGTGAGCTAAAAGCAAAAAATATATTTAATATTTGTCACAAATTCGACGGCGTGATCAAGGTAAACCAAAATGACAAACTGGTTGATCTGGATCGATTTGTTAATGTGAATTGGTTAACCAATGGGCGTTGAAGTGTATTATCTACTGTGTTTCCAATATTCTAAAAATATATAGGCACATAATGAAAAGTACACTTTTTACCCTAGCGCCAGTAGCAGTGGCACTCATCCTTGCAGGTTGTAACTCGTCGTCAAATTCTAATGATGGCAAAGATGATTTGATCCAACCGGTTGTCCAATCACGAGTTCATGATCTTCTAGATATTGATGGTTACCAATTCCGTGATTTGAATGGTGATGGTGATCTTGCCCCGTACGAAGATTGGCGGTTGCCCGTAGATGAACGAGTAACGGATTTGTTAGGCAGGATGACGCTGGAGGAAAAGGTTGGACTAATGTTGATCTCTACTCATAACATGGGTCGAGATAAGCTTGGGCTAGCGGATGGACGCCTAAATGAAGAGGACAAGGTTAGTTCGTTTAATCCTTTTAACCCAGCGGTTCCAACACTGGCCCCAATGATGTCTGAGTCTGGGGCAACCGCAGGTATCAAGCAGAGGCATCTACGACGGTTTATTGCCCGAGACAATGAGTCAGCCTTTATTTCAGCCTTATGGGCAAATAATTTGCAGAATGTTGCAGAAGACACCCGTTTGGGAATCCCTGCTTTGATCACTTCTAACCCACGTAATCACATTTCAGCAGATGCTGGAATCGGAGTGAGTGTAGGTGAAACGGCTTTCTCGGCTTGGCCTGGAGAACTGGGTTTGGCTGCAACTCGTGATGCGGAGCTTGTAAAAGAGTTTGCAGAGATAGCAGCACAAGAGTGGGTATCGGTTGGTTTAAGAAAAGGGTATCAATATATGGCTGACATTGGTACCGAGCCAAGGTGGGAAAGAGTTGAAGGGACATTTGGAGAAGATGCTCACCTTGCAGCAGATATGATTAAAGCTATCACTGAAGGATTTCAAGGTGAAAAGCTAGGTACGCATTCGGTGGCATTGACTACAAAACACTTCCCTGGCGGAGGCCCTCAGGTTAATGGTGAAGACCCGCACTTCCATTGGGGACAAGAACAGCACTACCCTGGAGGTATGTTCGATTATCATCTAATTCCATTCCAAGCGGCAATTGATGCAGGAACTTCTTCAATCATGCCGTATTATGCTATGCCTATCAACAGTACAAGTGATTTAGATTTTGATTTTGATGAAGTCGCTTTTGCCTATAATAAGGCAATAATTACAGACTTGCTTCGTAATGAGATGGGCTTTAAAGGGATAGTTAACTCAGATACTGGACCTATATTTTGGCAACCTTGGGGAGTTGATGATAAGAATCTCAATGAGCGTTATACAACAGCGCTTGAATCTGGAATAGATTTGTTCTCCGGTAATGCAAACCCTGAATATCTTTTGGAAACTGTTAAGTCAGGTATGATTTCAGAGGAGCGTATTGATCAGTCCGTTCGTAGGTTGCTGACAGAGAAGTTCGAATTAGGCATTTTTGAAAATCCTTATGTTGACCCTGATTTAGCAACTAAAGTTGCGGGTAATGAAGATTTTCAGGCCAAAGCAGATGTTGCTCAGAGAAAGTCTATTGTATTACTCGAGAACACCAAATCTATTTTGCCGCTGAAGCCTAATACGAATGTTTACATTGAAAAAATATGGTCTGACAAACAATGTACGGGCGGGATTAATCCAAGAGGTGAGGAGGCTGAAGCAACTATATCAGCCAAAGCTAAATTGTTTACAGCAAGTGATGAAGTACAACAAACAAACTTAGCTCGGGCTGTTAAGGCTGACCAGTCAAGCTCTATCAATATTGTAGATGATGTGGATGATGCCGATACGGTTGTGATGATGGTTATTCCGAATAACTGCGGACTTTTCTCTGCATCTGAAGAGCCAATTTCATTGAAGCTGTCTGAAAACAATATTGATGTCGATTATATTAATGATATGGCAAGCTTAAAAGATACGGTGATGGTGGTTAACTTTACCAGTCCATGGTCATTGGAAGAAATCGACAGTGGGAATCTTCACTCAGTATTAGCGACATTCGGCACCTCTGATGCAGCAATTTTTGATGTGTTAACTGGTGAATTCAACCCGACAGGTAAAATGCCGATTTCAATACCTCTAACACAAGCTGATGCTGATAGTAATGATTCAGATGTACCTGGACATATGGATAGCAAAATGCAACTGCGTTGGAAGTTTGACGATGGACTATCGTATTAAGAAATAAATTTGATTAACTTTAAAGAGCCTGATTCTATCAGGCTCTTTTTTTGATCTTGCTCTACTAATCAATAATGATTGGTCAACCAATTGCTTAAAGTAATATATAATAATGAAAATAACGAGATAATCATACGAGGTGTTTGTGTACAGAGGTAATTTATGCTCTCTGGATAGCTATCGTCATATTCCATTTAAATTGACCGAAATAATCCAAGTAGTAAAAAGAAAAATTCAAACAAGAACTGAAGAAGGAACCTATCCTATTGTTGGCGATGATGTTTTTTACTTTATCGTTGAGGATGAAACTAAGCCTATTGCTGATACAAGAGCAGAAATTCACGACAAATACTTGGATGTCCAAATCATATTGGTAGGTAAAGAATGCTTCGGATATAGCAAACATCCTCTTAATTCAATTGAAGAGGATCTGATCAAGGAAAGAGATGTTGCATTTAGCAATGATATAAAGGATGAGCAGTTTGTTACTCTATCTCAGGGTGACTTTATTATTTTTAATACTAAGCAACCGCATCGCCCTCTTGTTGCTACCAACAAATCAGAGAAGATAAAGAAAGCGGTCATAAAAATTAATAAAGAATATTTAAGTAAATTTTGCGAGGTTTGAAATGAACACTTATATGAACATGTTGGAGTGGGATGATGATTCTATTCCGCATCGATTGTGGATAGAGCGGCTTGACAATAATCATACTCGACTTTGTATGAAAATTGTCAAAGATGTTGAGCCTGAATTGCTTTACCTTGATTTACCTGTTCGTCAGGAAAATGTACTAGGAGCTTGGCAGGGTAAGGTGTTTCCCGTGTCAGATGAATTTAACGATGGTGTACTCTATTCACAAGTAAGAAGCCTTTTTAACTTAAATGAAGGCTGTGTAGTCTGGATGGTTAATCATATTCAACTACCAGATGGTAAAAAAATGTCTGCAGATAAACTAGCATTAATTCCTAATATGAAGCAGAATAATGGTTCGCTAATGGCAATATAGTCTCCATGGTAAATACTTGCACCTATAAACATTGTAAAATATACAGAGCTGCACTATGAAAAAATGGGAGCGAGTAGACAATCGTGCTTATAGAGCTTTCTCTCGTGCGTTAGAGGGGGAAGGATATCTTTCTTTGGCATCGATAGTTTCCAGTCAGAAAAAAGTGACCAATCAGCAGTTAGATAACTTCTCACTAAGAAAAAAATATCAAATGAATAAGATTCAGTCTTCATATGAAATTGTATATAGTAATAAAGTATACAATTTCAATATTAAAAGAGGAGGCAGGTAGTAGATGATACTACCATCTATATCATATCGTGTGAAACACCAAGCTAATACTTGGTGTTTTATTATGCGATGTTTACTTTTTTTACCATGCTTGTTATTGTGTAAATATTAACAATGATAAATGTTGACTCCATTAGCGTCCCGCCAATTGAACCTAACAATAAATTATTTGTTAGCCAACAAAATGAATTAAATAATATAAGAAATCTAAGTTTAATACCGTCAACCCTGAACAATCCCCATGTAGCAACAGAGGCACCAAATATCGTCAGGAGTTCGTAACTATTTTGTAGGCTTGGCAATCCCATTAACCAAAGTAAGCTAATAAAAAACCACATGACTTTATGTGATTTCGTTTTTGTTGAAGCATAACTTCTAAGAGCACTTATCCCACAGCCAAATGCAGCGGTAAAAGCGCCCATTAAAATGAAATGACTGCATAAAATAACTTGGAAAATCGTAAGGTGTATGCGGAATCGAGTACCATCTTGATGAAGAAATGCCGATGCCCCGACCAAAAAAGCAAATAGGCCAATACTCTGTGCAAAATCAAGTTCTAACATAACATCCCCAAAAGTACTTAGTGTGCTGATAACAAACTCTTTCTATGAACAATCTTTCGCTAACCTAGTTTTTGGGTAAAAAAGAGGTGATGGCCTTGCAGCACAACTCAGGGCTAGAAAGCACAGGTGCTGGTGGATTTTTGATATAATCAAGTGAAGGGGCCATAGAGGCTTGGGCAAGTACAATATTATCGTATCTACTGACTTTCTGTTCCACATATTCTGCGATGACTTTGGCATAAGAATCTGCATCGCCATTGGCATAATGAGGCCAAGCGTTTGGAATAACGGCATAAGAGATATCAGGCGATGTACCTTGCTGCTGAGCACATTGTTCTAATAGGGCTAGAGTCGGTTCAATGGTACTTTCGAGAGCGGCGAGGACATGGATTTTTTTTGCGGTGACGGCTAGTTCTGCCATTGGGCGGTCAACACGGATCACGCGAGAGCGAATGTTGCGTGTCTGCTCTGCGGCGTCACCAATGGTTGAACATGTGCAGATGATAATATCAGCGTCTTTAGCTGCAATGTCTTTGATTACTTCCTGTACAAAGCTGATGACAGTGTCGCTCAAACCATCTTCCATCGCTTTACTGAGCAATTGTTCGTTCACGTGATGGGTGATCGTGGTGTTGGCATCTTTCAGGTATCGATCGATATAGGGGCGAAATAGCGCCTTATTGGCTTCTAATGTATAGAGAAAAGCTATTTTCATTGGGTGTAATCCTTAGCTGAATAAGCCCTAAAAGAAAGGCTTCCCAAAGGAAGCCTTAGCAATTTAACGTAATTGGTTATGCTACAAGATCGGCAGCTTCACGAGCAAGGCGACCGATTTCATCCCAGCGGCCTTCATTGATCATCTTCTTATCTACCATCCAGGTTCCGCCGCAAGCGAATACGCGGTCAATGGCAAGGTAGTCTTTAACATTTTTAGTATTTACACCACCCGTTGGCATGAACTGGATTTGCGTATATGGGCCAAGTAGTGATTTAACCATATTGATACCGCCAGAAGCTTCTGCTGGGAAGAACTTCAAGGTCGTTATACCCATTTCAATTGCGGCTTCAACCGCACTAGGGTTATTAACACCTGGAACGATATCAATGCCCAACTCTTGGCAGGCTTTAACCGTACTCGGGTTGAAGCCAGGAGAAACCACAAACGTCGCACCGGCTTCCTTGGCGGCAATGGCTTGCTCGCGGTTCAAAACCGTACCTGCGCCAATCAGCATATCAGGCTGAGCTTCTCTTAATAGGCGAATGGCTTCAGCTGCTGCATCTGAGCGGAAAGTGATCTCTGCTGCTGGTAGGCCGTTTTCAGCCAGTGCTTTACCCAATGGAATAATATCTTCCGCGCGATCAATAGCGATCACAGGAATGACTTTAATTTGCGCTAGTTGCTGTGCTGTTGTGCTCATTGTTGAGTCTTCCTTTGTTCTTGCTCTGTAGAGTGGGTTATTCGTTGAAAAACTGAATGTGTGCCATTGCTTCAACTGGGATAATCGCGCCTTTATGCTGGATCACCGTGCCAGCTAGTTGATGGCCTTGCTCGGAACATGCCACCGGTGATTTTCCCTGGAGTAAGCCAGCCATGAAACCGGCATTGAATGAATCACCTGCTGACGTTGTATCTATGACCTCTTTTACTGGTGTTGTCGCGACAAACGTGCGCGTTTGCGTAGTGAAATCCTCAAAGTAGTTACCTTTGGCTCCCATTTTCACAACGGCTTTTTTGACCCCTGCCAATTTGAGTCTTTCTAAGGTGGCTTCTTCGCTGACATCACCCCATAGGTTGGCTTCATCGTCATTGGTAACCAGCGCCAGTGACGTAACGGCAAATATTTGGCGATAACATTCACGGGCTTGCTCGGCTGAATCCCATAGAGCTGGGCGGTAGTTGGAGTCGAAGAGTATCTCGACTCCTGAGTTTGCAAGTTGGCCAAGTAGGTCAATAAGCTGCTGGCGATCTTGGTGAGGTAAAATAGCTAAGCTTATTCCGCTCAGGTAAACCATATCCATTTTTGTTAGTTGCTCAGCAACACGGGCAAATTCTGGATGCTGCATCATATAACGGGCCGCAGACTGGTTGCGCCAATACAAGAAGGTACGCTCGCCCTTTTCGTCTAATTGGATCAGGTACAGTCCCGGTTGGCGAGAGCCGTCTCGTAGTACCAACTCAGTTCCTACCCCTTCGTGTCGCCATCGCTGTAACATACCTTCGCTAATCGCATCGTTACCAAGGGCAGAGACATACTCAATGTGAGCTGTTTGGCCTGCTGTACGAGCCAGATAGACGGCGGTATTCAGCGAATCGCCACCATATGTCTGCTGCATATCACCAAACGGTGAACCATTGAGCTCGATCATGCACTCGCCGATAAGGGCTATGCGTTTCATGCTTGCTCTCCAGGAAGGGTGAAGTAGCGCTTGGCGTTGCCGAAGCAGATATCCTGTACCATATTGCCGAGCATGTTGATGTCGTTAGGCACCTCACCATTCTCTACCCATTGACCAATCATGTTGCACAGAATGCGACGGAAATACTCATGGCGTGTATAAGACAGGAAGCTACGTGAGTCGGTCAGCATACCTACGAACTGGCTTAGTAGGCCAAGTTGCGACAATTGCTCCATTTGGCGTTGCATACCGTCTTTCTGGTCGTTGAACCACCAACCAGAACCGAACTGTACTTTGCCGGCAATACCACCGCCTTGGAAGTTACCGATCATGGTTGCCATCATTTCATTGTCACGCGGGTTCAGGCAGTAAATAATTGTTTTTGGCAGCTCATTGCTGAAATCCATGTCATCCAGAAGAGAGGCCAGCTGGAAAGCAAACGGACGGTCACCAATCGAATCAAAACCGGCATCAGCGCCAAGCAACTTGAACATACGCGTACTATTGTTGCGTTGGGCACCAATGTGTAGCTGCATTACCCAACCACGCTTAGCGTATTGCTTGCCAAGCCAGACTTGCACCGCGGTGCTGAATTGATCGACTTCTTCTTCAGAAAGTACTTCGCCAGCCAGACGGCGAGTGATCATAGTGTTCAGTGCTGATTCTGACGGGACTTTGCCGTAGCGTACGATTTCGATGCCGTGGTCTGCTGCGCGACAACCGTGCGCTGCGAAGTGATCTAGGCGGCGATCAAGGGCTGTCAGTAAGTCAGCAAAACAGGAAATTTCGATATCGGCGGTTTCGCCTAGAAGCTGCATATATTCAACAAAGCCGTCTAGCTCGATTTTGAATGCACGATCTGGTCGCCAGCTTGGGGCGACTTCGATGTCACAGCTTTGATCTGCAGCAATGGCTTTATGGTGTTCTAGTGAGTGAATTGGGTCATCGGTTGTGCCCGCCATGACCACATTCATCTGTTTCATAATGCCGCGAGCTGAAAATTCTGGGCTAGCTAGCATTTCATTACATTCGTGCCAAATACCTTCTGCTGTCTCAGGACCAAACAGTTTACCGGTCATACCAAATGGGCGGCGAAGCTCAAGGTGGGTCCAGTGGTAAAGTGGGTTGCCCAGTGTTTGAGGGACGGTTTTAGCCCATGCCATGTACTTATCGAAATCAGATGTTTCTTTGCCTGTAATTAAGGCTTCAGGGATACCCGCTGCACGCATACCACGCCACTTGTAGTGATCGCCTTCTAACCACATTTGGCCAATATTATCGAAGCGACGGTTCTCAGCCACTTCTTGTGGGTTCAGGTGGCAGTGGTAGTCATAAATTGGCATGTCCTTGGCGTAATCATGGTAGAGCACGCGCGCAATTTCGTTGGACAGTAGGAAGTCATCACAAAGGAAGTTTTTCATCAGTATTGGCTCCGAAGAAACAGTGGGCGAGCATGTCGCCCACTGTTGAAATGGGTTATAGGGATGCGACGGCGGCACGAGCGCCTTTGGTAAGGATTAGTTGGTAAGCTTTAGTGACAGCGTCAACGAATTCATCGTTTTGGATCAAATCCGTACCGAAAACAGCCTCAATACCTAAAATGGCTTTAACGGCCGAGGTATTAATACCGTGCTCTTGGTAGATAGCTTTGAATTGGTTAACCATAGGGTCGCGAACATCAATTGGGTTGGCTTTTTCATCCACACCGCTGATGTAGGTCATCCAGCCGGCAATGCCCATCGCCAACCACTTGTAATCAGATCCCGCGGCGAGGTGATGACGCAGCGAGCCACCCATGCGCTGAGGGATCTTTTGGCTACCATCCATCGCAATTTGCCATGTTTGATGCTTCAGGCTTGGGTTGGTAAAACGCTCGATAAGTAGCTTGGCGTAAGCTTCAAGATCAGTGCCCTTAGGCATGCTTAGGGTAGGCGCTTGTGCCTGCATCATCATGTCGAAAGCTGCTTTGCGGTAACTTTCGTTGGTCATGGTGTCTGAAATATGTTGGTAGCCGCCCAGGTAGCCTAAGTAAGCAAGAAACGAGTGGCTGCCGTTTAGCATGCGCAGTTTCATTTCCTCAAAAGGTACGACATCTGCAACAAACTCTGCACCAGCTACATCCCACTCAGGACGGCCATTAACGAAGTTGTCTTCGATCACCCACTGGCGGAACGGCTCACAAGCAATACCACATGGGTCTGCAACGCCAACCAGTTCGGTAATTTCAGTTAAGGTTTCCGGTGTTGCTGCTGGAACGATGCGGTCAACCATGGTGCAGGGGAAGGTCACATTAGCTTCAATCCAACCAGCCAATTCTTGGTCAACTAAGTTGGCAAAGTCCAGTACAGCAGCACGGGCCACATGGCCGTTTTCTTGTACGTTATCACATGACATTACGGTAAATGGTGCAAGGCCAAGTTCACGGCGAATACGCAGTGCTTCGACGATATAGCCAATTGCAGACTTTGGCTCGCGAGGGGTTTCAAGATCGGCTTTGATAAGTCCATTGTTCTTATCCAAACGGCCGGTTGCAGGGTCGGCACAGTAGCCTTTTTCTGTAATTGTCATTGAAACGATGGCAACTTGCTCTTCTGCCATTTTTTCAAGTACCGCTCGTTGACCATCGAAGCTTGGATGCAATGATTCAGTGACTGAACCGATCATCTTGACGACTGTTTCTTTCGCCCCTTTTTCTGCCACAGTATATAGATGTTCTTGTTCGCGTAGTTGGGTAATCAGCTCTTCGCCGCCGAAGAGGTTAATTTCACAAATTCCCCAGTTGCTGCCGGTTTTTTCCAGCATTTCATTGGTAAACAATGCTTGGTGGGCTCGGTGGAAAGCACCAAAGCCAAGGTGAACGATACGGCTTTTTAGTGCTGAACGATCGTAGTTAGGGCGAATGACTTGTGTGTTTACGTTTTTGTTAGCGATATTATCCATTGTTTTGTCCTTGATTCCGCCAGCTATGCTGGCGGAATGTTAAATTGGGGAAGTGAACTACTTGATTAGTAACCTAGAACTAGACCTGGTAGGAACAGGCTAAGCTGAGGAATAAAGGTTACAGCTAGCAGCGCAACAATCAGTGCGGCATAAAATGGCAGCAGCGGTTTGATGATCTTATCGATGGACACTTTAGCCACCGAACAACCGATAAACAGTGCGCTACCTACCGGCGGTGTACAGATACCAATCGCTAAGTTAAAGGTCATCATGATACCGAAGTGAACTGGGTCGATACCTAGGTCTAGAGCGATAGGTAGGAAGATTGGCGTAAAGATAAGAACCGCTGGCGTCATATCCATGAAGATACCAACAATCAATAGGATTAAGTTGATGATCAGCAGGATAACCAATGGATTTTCAGAGACAGCCAGTAGGGCATCGGCAATCATATAAGGGATATCGGCATTGGCCATCGCCCAAGACATACCCATTGAAGCACCGACCAGCAGCAAAACAATTGAGGTCGTTACTGCTGATTCCAGAATGATTTTCGGTAAGTCTTTGAACTTCACTTCGCGGTAAATCAACACGGCGAGTATGAAGGTATAGACAACCGCAATGGCTGAGGCTTCTGTTGCGGTGAAGATACCACCAATAATACCGCCCATAATGATGACGATAAGCATCAGTGAAGGAAGCGCTTTAAGTAGTGTGTCCCACACTTGTGCCAGGGTTGGCTTAGGTGCAAGTGGATAGCCACGGCGTTTAGCAATAAAACCTGCGACACACATCAAGCTAAGACCCATGATGATCCCTGGAATGTAACCACCCAAGAAAAGAGCCGCAATCGATGTGCCTCCAGAAACCAATGAGAATACGATCAATGTATTACTTGGCGGGATCAACAAGCCTGTTGGGCAAGAGGTAATGTTAACCGCTGCCGAGAAGTGTTCATCGTAACCATCTGCTTTCTGTAGTGGCGACATGGTGCCACCAACCGCAGCCGCAGATGCTACAGCCGAGCCAGAAATTGAACCAAACATCATGTTAGCCATAACGTTTACGTGTGCTAGTGAGCCCGGTAGTCGGCCACCTAATACTTTGGCGAAATTGATCAGACGGATAGCGATACCGCCTTGGTTCATGATGTTACCGGCTAAGATAAAGAACGGGATAGCTAATAGTGCAAAGTTATCCAGACCAGCGGCCATACGTTGTGCGACAACCGCAATCGCTGGCTCAAGCGGTAAGCTCATCATGATTGTTGCAAGCGACGATAAACCGATAGCAAAAGAAACAGGGATCCCCAAAGTGAGGAGAACTGCAAAGCTACCAAAGAGTGTGAGAATGACTTGCCATTCCATAGTGGTAATCCTTTATTTAATTAATTCTGTTGGGCTTCAGCGGCTGGGATATTGCCAGAGAGTAGTTGCGACAGTTTTTCATAGCCGAAAACAGCGGAGTAGAAGATCATTAGCGCTCCACTAATTGGTAGGCAGAAATATATGTAGCCCATTTCAAGGCCTAGGGCCGGTGTCACCTGTCCTGTTGACAGTGTTTTTAGCGCTAGGTTGGTGCCTCCATATACCAAAACGATGAAAGCAAAAGCGGCAATTGAAAGCTGGATAACAATTTCGTTGATTAACTTTCGCTTACCACTTAATTTCATTGTGAGAAGATCGATAGCTAGGTGACGTTTTTGACCTGTGGTGTAGGCGGCACCAATTAAAGCAACCCACATAAATAGATAGCGAGCTAGTTCGTCAGTAACAGTGCTTGGTTTACCAATGACGTAGCGTGAAATTACCTGCCAAATTACACAGAAAACCAAGAAAGAAGACAGCGATACAGTAAACATCGCCAACCCTCTATTTATATAACCAACCAGTTTGTTCATCTTCAGTTCCTTTCAATGGGGATTCGTGCCCTATGGTTTGGTTAACCAATGTAAGAAAATATTAATAAGTTCTATGCATAGACACGGTCATTTCTGGCTGAAATTATAGGGAAGGGCGGTAAAAAGTCATGTGAGGAGCATCACATTTGTATTGGTTGACCAATTTCGGGGTGTTTATTGTGATACAGGTCAACCAATTGATGTTTTAGGTTTGACGGTTTATCCATTTGGCGACAATATTGGCTCCGTAAGCAAACATACCCTACATAAATGGATTACCAATCTCACGGAGATAACAATAATGATGACACGTAAGAATGTGTTAACAGCAGTAATCGGCGCAGCATTAACTTTTGGTGCAACAGCTTCTGCATACGCTGCAACAACGCTAAAGCTAAGCCATAACCACCCACGTGACCATGCGGTACACCAAGCAATGGACGCGATGGCAAAAGAAGTACGTGCTCTTACAGATGGTGAAGTTCGTATCCGTATCTACCCAGATGCGCAGCTTGGTACCCAGCGTGAGTCAATGGAGCTGATGCAAAACGGTGCACTAGAAATGGTGAAGACTAATGCTGCTGAGCTAGAAGCATTTGCCCCAGCTTATGCTGCCTTTAACCTTCCATACCTTTTCCGTGATAAATCACACTACTACAATGTTAAGGAAGGCGAAGTTGGTGAAGAGATCCTAGCTTCTTCACGTGACAGTGGCTTTGTTGGTGTGACTTATTATGATGCAGGTGCACGTAGTTTCTATACTTCTAAGCCAATCAATACGCCTGAAGATCTAAAAGGTATGAAGATTCGTGTTCAGCCAAGCCCTTCTGCAATTGCAATGGTTAACGCATTGGGTGGAAGCCCTACACCGCTAGCGTACGGTGAACTATATACTGCTCTTCAGCAAGGTGTTGTTGATGCTGCTGAAAATAACATTCCATCATTTAGTTTGAGCCGTCATGGTGAAGTTTCTAAGTACTTCAGCCTAGACGAGCACACCATGGTTCCGGATGTACTGGTTATTTCGACTAAAGCGTACGATGGCCTTTCTGAAGAGCACCGTGAAGCACTGAAAACAGCATCAATGAACTCGATGGAGTTAATGAAGAAGCTTTGGGCTGAATCTGAAGCAGAAGAGCGCGCAAATGCTGAAAAGCTGGGTGTTAAGTTTGTGAAACCAAACAAAACCGCATTCGTTGAAGCTGTACAGCCAATGTATGATGCGCTAGAAACATCAAACCCTGAGTTGAATGAAATTGTTGAGCGTATCCAAGCTGTTCAATAATATGAAATCACAAACAAAATAAACGTAATAACAAAGTGTTGCCACACTTTTCGATATAGAGGTTGACCAATTTTATTTGGTCATTATGATGGCGTAATAGTGCAATGGAAAATAGTGAAAATATCATCATGATGCCTTTTGAACCAAAACGCCCTTATCAAGAGTTAGGGTTGGTATTAAGACAAGAGCTAAGAGACGGTCATTACCAAGTTGGGGATCGTTTACCACCAGAGCGTGATATCGCTGACAGGCTTGATGTCAGTCGTACCGTGGTACGTGAAGCGATTATTATGCTCGAGTTGGAAAATCTTGTTGAGGTTAAAAAAGGGTCAGGAGTATATGTACTTAATATTCCTAACCACTCTAACACTCGTGAGAATGTGATCAGCGATGACGCAGGCCCGTTTGAAATGCTGCAAGCAAGGCAGTTACTTGAAAGTAACATAGCTGAATTTGCTGCTATTCAAGTGACGCCAAGTGACATTGTTAAAATGCGTGCTGCACTTGAATTGGAACGAAATGAAATCGCAAGTGGTTCTATGAACTGCACTGGTGATGAGCAGTTCCACCTTTGTATCGCAGAAGCGACTCAAAATTCAGTGTTGGTCGATATGTTAAAGCATTCTTGGGAACGTCGTGAGCAAAGCCCTATGTGGAAAAAGCTTCACAGTCACATTAATGATACGGCATATCGTGAAGAGTGGTTGGAAGATCATGCTAAGATCCTGGCTGCAATGCAGCGTAAAGATCCAATTGCGGCTAAGAATGCTATGTGGCAACACCTTGAAAATGTAAAGCAACGCTTATTAGAACTTTCTGATATTGATGATCCGAATTTTGATGGTTATTTATTTAGCTCTAATCCGGTTGTTCTCCTTGGTGGTGAATAAACATCAATCATAATTAATGGTGCTGGCCAATATATATTGGCCTCTATTTTCTGACAGTTAATTATTAGCTGTTATTTTAAAGTCAAAAATACTTAACTTGAAAATGTTCAAGCGGGTTAAGTATGTCTGTAAAAAGGTGATTGTCATGGAACAAACCTGGCGCTGGTATGGCCCTAACGATCCTGTTTCTCTTGATGATATTCGTCAGGCTGGTGCAACAGGTATAGTCAACGCATTACACCATATTCCTAATGGTGAAGTGTGGACTAAAGAAGAAATTCTTAAGCGAAAAGAAATTATTGAAGCGAAAGGATTAACTTGGTCTGTTGTTGAAAGCGTGCCTGTACACGAAGAAATTAAAACGCAAACAGGCAACTACCAACAGTGGATTGATAATTACAAACAAACATTACGTAATCTTGCTGAATGCGGTATTGATACGGTTTGTTATAACTTTATGCCTGTTCTCGATTGGACTCGTACTGATTTAGAATTTGAAATGGCGGATGGTTCTAAAGCTCTGCGTTTTGATCAAATTGCTTTTGCTGCGTTTGAATTACATATTCTTAAGCGCCCTGGTGCTGAAAACGATTATTCAGCAGAAGAGCAAGCACAAGCTCAAGACTATTTTAATAATATGTCTGACGCAGACATTGCTAAGTTAACCGGTAATATTATTGCTGGCCTTCCAGGTGCAGAAGAAGGGTACACTCTGGAAGAGTTTCAAGCTCAGCTTGATCGCTACGCTGGTATCAGTAAAGATGATCTTCGTCAGCACATGGCACATTTCTTAAAAGAATTAATGCCTATTTGTGATGCGAATGGTTTGAAGATGGCGGTTCACCCTGATGATCCACCGCGCCCAATTCTTGGTCTGCCACGAATCGTGTCTACGATTGAAGATATCAATTGGTTGACGTCTGAAGTACCAAGCCAAAATAATGGTATTACCATGTGTACAGGCTCTTACGGTGTGCGTGGTGACAATGATTTGGTTAACATGATCAAACAGCATGGCGACCGTATTTACTTTACTCATTTGCGTTCTACTCAGCGCGAAGAAAACCAAATGAGCTTCCATGAAGCGGCCCACCTTGATGGTGATGTTGACATGTACAATGTCGTAATGGCCATTTTGGAAGAAGAACAACGTCGTGAAGAAGTGGGTAATACCCGTTTGATCCCTATGCGTCCTGACCATGGTCACCAGATGCTGGACGACCTTAAGAAAAAAACAAATCCAGGTTATTCTGCGATTGGTCGTTTAAAAGGACTTGCGGAAGTACGAGGCCTAGAAATGGCCCTTAAACGTGCATTCTTCAAAAAATAAAAAGTCCTTATACACCTATAGTTTGTGTATATATTTACCAACTTTTGGCCCGATTATCGGGCCTTTTTTTTATTTATAGATCAAACCGACATTTATTTTTTGGCGCTCCATGTATGGTGTTTCTTCCCCATTTGCCTATGGGTTGTTTCTCTTACCAAACACTTGCCACACAGGGATAAAATATGGCAAAGATACTATCGTTTAAAGTTAAAATTATTACCACTTTGATAGCTATATTAATAGCAACGGTGATTACCTCATTCTTTAGCGTCAATTATTATTTAAGTCGATATATTTTTGACAGTGATGCCAAAAATATTAATGCGCAAATCAACTTGGTAAAAGATAAGCTGTATGATGATATCCGTAATAAGGTTCTGATTTCTGAGAATATTAGCTTAGATATAACCAGTATCCAAGAGGTGGCAGAGCGAGCTGGATTTTATGCGGCAGCGAAGGTGATTTCTGATTTTGTTATAACTGATAAAGGGCGTGTTGATGACGAAACAGCAGCAAGTCACTATATTGAACTTGTAAATAGAGCACATGGAACGACTGTTAGTGATATTTTCTATCAAAATGATATCCCATTAATATCAATAACGGTACCTAGCAGTAATGGTGGTGATGTCCTTTATCTCGACTTGAGGAGTACTCAACAGTTACTTTCTCAATCTTCGGTTGAAGGTAGTTACTTTGATTTGAAAGATAATAAAGGCACTGTGCTGTTTAGTAACAGGGTTGATGGCGATCTTATCCCTTATACTAATCAGTTTGCTGTTGGTGATAGTCAATGGACCCTGACAGGCTACATTGATCGGGGTTATATTCAGCAAAATACGAATACTTTAAGTGGCAGCATTACGATGGCACTCGTGCTGGTGGCATTGATTTCTATTCCTCTTAGTATTCTTTTTATCAATACTATCTTCAAGCACCTTAGCGCGTTGAGAAACATCATCGTCGGCCTGTCCAGAGGAGATGCCGATTTAACACGACGATTGGATGTATACAGCAATGATGATCTAGGTAAGATTGCCTCGGGCATTAATCAGTTTATTGAAAACTTGCAGAAAATGATGCTGGAGGTGTCGCAATCAAGCCAGGCAATTGAGCATGAAGTGACGGCCCTTAAAGGAAAAGCGGACTCTAACAAATCTCTACTTACTCGCCATACTCAAGAAACTGAAAAAGTGGTGACAGCCATAAACGAAATGAGTGCGACGGCAGAATCTGTGGCGCATAGTGGCAAGAGTGCTGCTGACTTTACCCATGCAACCAATGTTGAAGCCGAGAAATCTAAGGATGTGGTAAAGATCGCTTCTAGTAGTGTGAACCAGCTCTCGACTGAAGTGGAAGGTATGTCAGAATCTATCCAGACTATGAGTAAGGATTTTGAAAAAATCGATGCTGTGTTGCATGTCATTGGTGAAATAGCAGAACAAACAAATTTGCTGGCGCTAAATGCTGCTATCGAAGCCGCACGGGCTGGTGAGCAGGGCAGAGGGTTTGCTGTTGTCGCTGATGAGGTAAGGGCGTTGGCGGCAAGAACGCAACAGAGCACCTCTGAAATCGATATCATGTTATCTGATTTGCGCAAAGCGACGTCTGCTGTTGTTCAGTCGATGGGTGTTACTCGTGGCAGTTGTGCCCAGACAGTCGAGCATACTGCCAATGTTATGGCGTCATTGGAATCGATGACCAACTCGATTGGTCAGATTAACGATCTCACTACCCAAATTGCCACTTCAGCCAATGAACAGAGCGTGGTAACGGAAGAAGTGAACAAGAATATGATTGCGATTCACGACATGATCAATGAGCTAAATCGTAATGCTGATGATTCTGTCACCAGTACCGAGCAACTTGCTGTTACCAATGGCCAGTTAAATGCAATGGTGGCGAATTTTAAGTTGAAGTAACACAAAAATATAAGTGATAATCAATATTATTATCACTTTTTTTGTGGAGTATTACATGGCCCAGGCGATGAGTCCAAAGAAGCTATCAGTAGTGGGTAAACAATTCGTTACCCCTAATATGATCCGTTTGACGCTTGGCGGTGAAGGGAGCCACCACTTTTCGCAAGACAGTGTTGGGCAGTATGTGAAGTTCCTCTTTACCGCGAATGGCAGTACTGATATCGGCCAAGTACCTGAAGGGAAAAGGCCGATGATGCGTACCTTTACAGTTTCAGGCTATCAAGCCGGAACTAGGGATGAAGCAGGCACCATCACGATTGATGTTGCCAAACATGATCTGGCTGAAGTTGATGGTGATATGACACCTGAGGTTGGTGGTTACGCATCTCGATGGGCACTCAAAGCGCAAGCCGGTGACACTATCTCTTTGGTAGGCCCTCGCCCAATTCAAGCGATGCCTGTTGAAGCTGATCGCTTCTTGTTGGTAGCAGATATGACAGCGCAAACTGCGTTGCAGGGCAAACTGGTTTTATTGCCTGAGAGCGCTAAAGGTCATGTTGTTCTTGATGTACCGACGAAAGATGATGTGCAGCCACTTGTACTTCCGGAAGGCATTGAGCTAGTTGTTAACATTAGCGCTGAAAGCGCGCTGTCTGATCGTGTTAAAGCGATTGATCTCGACACTTCCGGTTTGGCGGTATGGTGTGCTTGTGAGTTCAGTGAAATGCGGGCGATCCGTAGTTACATTACGTCAGACAAAGATGTAGACCGTAAAATGTGTTACTTCAGCAGTTACTGGAAAGAAGGCGTGACTGAAGATGGCCACAAAGCGCTTAAGCGAGAAGATAGTAAGGAATTAGAAATAAATAGCTAAGCATTAATAAATAAAGATGAGTTTACTAGGCCCCGGTGCTTGCATTAAGCATCGGGGCTTTTTTACCTATATTCGCTAGGTTGTTCCTATGTTGCTTATTTATAGGAATGTTTTCAATAGGATTAATTGCTCTTATTTATTTAAATGACTCTTGTTTCTTCTGGTTTATTAATAGAAAAAGCTATTTTATTTAAAATTATGAATAAGGGGTTAATGGTGGTTTCATATATCATTTGCGAGTGGTTATTAATTGTATTTTGTCTTAAAAATAATGACTTATAGGTGAGGTTTTATATTCTTATCAATATAAAATATTTTACTTTCTGTTTGTTTTCCTCTCTTGTTGCTCGGGAAATACGTGCCTGCATTAATTTATTATCACATAGTGTCTTAAATTGATTCTGATCATTAATTCACGACCACTACTACTTTAGTATCAGCGAAATAATAAATATGTAAAACAGCCTGTCTTATTTGTATTGTTTTTCTATAACAAATTACAAAGGGGATGGTTTTACTCCTCATTCATAATGGTCGCAATATGAAAAACTGGATAAACGAAGCAATCCTTTCGCCAATGAAGCGCCGTAGCTTTATTAAGTGGAGTGCCGCTGTCGGGGGTGCTGCTGCAACTGTAGGTACAGGTCTGCCTTTAAAAGCGGTGGCTAAACCAACAGAAAATGAAAAAGTAGGCGAGACAAATACTGTTTGGTCTGCCTGTATGGTTAACTGTGGTAGCCGCTGTGCACTTCGTGTTCACACTAAAGATGGCGTCATCACTCAGATCGAAACCGATAACCGTGGTGACGATAGCGAATTTGGTAAGCACCAAATCCGTGCCTGTCTGCGTGGCCGTTCTATCAAGCACCGTGTATACAACCCTGATCGCCTGAAATACCCAATGAAGCGAGTTGGTGAGCGTGGTGAAGGCCGTTTCGAGCGTATTAGCTGGGACGAAGCGCTAGATCTGATGGCAGACAAACTCAAGTACACCATCAAAGAGTACGGTAATGACTCGATTTTCATTACTTACGGCTCGGGTACTCAAGGTTATCGTACCGACGGTAAGGATTGCTTCAAGCGACTATTTAACATGATGGGTGGTTTCCTGGATTACTACGGAAACTACAGTTGGGGTCAGATCATGTTCGCACTGCCGTTCACCTATGGTGACAAAAAGGCAGCGGCATACGGCTCTTACACGACAGAAATTGAAAACGCAGAGCTGCTGGTCATGTTTGGCTATAACCCTGCTGAAACGCGTATGAGTGGCGGTGGTGAGATCCACGAGCATATTGCTGCCCAGCGCAAGAAGAATGTCCGTACCATCATTATCGATCCGCGTTATACCGACACTATGTTGGGTAAAGAAGATGAGTGGCTAGCCATTCGTCCGGGTACCGATGCGGCCTTGGTAGAAGCTATCGCTCACGTCTTGATCACTGAGAACTTAGTTGACCAACCATTCCTAGACAAGTTCTGTCAGGGTTACGATGAGAAGACGCTACCTGCAAGTGCCCCGGCAAACGGTCACTATAAAGCTCATATTCTAGGTCAGGGCCCAGACGGTCTTGAGAAAACACCTAAATGGGCGGCAGGGGTTACGGGTATTCCAGAGAAGAAGATTATCCAGCTGGCGCGTGAAATTGGCACAGCGAAGCCATGTTTCATCACACAGGGTACTGGTATCCAGCGTCAGGCGAATGGTGAGCAGACTTCACGTGCTATCGTTATGCTGCCAATCCTAACGGGTAACATCGGTCTTCCGGGTACTAACACCGGTGATATGCCAGCTAACTACGGTTACCCAGCGCCGCGTATTCCGGTTGGTTCTAACCCCGTGAAAGTAAAAGTACCGTTCTTTAAGTGGAGCGATGCAATCTGGCGCCATGAGGAAATGACCGACAAGACCGATGGTATTCAAGGTGATGAGCGCATGCGTACGCCAATCAAATTCATCCTTGCCTACTCAGGTAATGTATTGATGAACCAGCATGCCGATCTAAACCGTCAAGCTGAGATCATTAAAGATGAGTCATTGGCTGAGTTTATTGTTGTATGCGACAACCACATGACCGCATCAGCACGTTATGCCGATCTACTACTGCCAGACGTAACCACTATAGAAAACAACGAAGTTAGTTCTGATGGCTACTCGTCTGGGTCTATGGCGGGCTTATGGCCGTTAGTTCGTGCTATTGAACCGCTGTACGAAACACGCAGTGCTTACCAGATGTGTGCCGAGCTTTCTAAGCGCTTTGGTCTGTATGAACAGTACTCTGAAGGCCGTAACCGTGATCAGTGGCTGGAATACTTGTATGCCGAACGCATGAAGCAAGATCCGAATATTCCTTCTTTGGACAAACTTCGCAAAGATGGCCCATATACAGTGGTAGCGCCTAAAGAAGGCCGTATTGCACTGGAAGATTTCCGTAACGATCCAGAAGCTAACCCTGTAGGTACGCCATCTGGCCGTATCGAAATTTACTCGACCAAGCTTGAAACTATCGCCAAAGAGTGGGATCTGAAGGACGGTGATGTGATCACACCGCTCCCTCAATATGTAACAACTTGGGAAAGCCATTTGGACCCGAAAACTAAAGAGTTCCCGTTACAGCTATTCGGTTACCATACCAAAGGCCGTACTCATTCTACTTACCACAATATTCCGTGGCTACGTGAAGCGGTATTTGACGGTATCTGGATGAACCCAATGGATGCCGCGAAGCGCAACCTCAAGAGTGGTGATTTCGTTAAAGTATGGAACGACCGAGGTGAAATCCGCGTCGCGATTAAAGTAACTCCTCGTATCATGCCTGGTGTAACAGCGATGGGCCAAGGTGCTTGGTACAGCCCAGACAAGAAAGGTGTCGACCAAGGTGGTTGTATTAACTCGCTAACGTCGCAGCGTGCGACTCCGTTATCGAAAGGTAACCCACAGCACACCATTCTAGTTGAAGTAGCCAAGGCCTAAGGAGAAGCGTAAATGACTCAATATGGTTTCCACGTTGATACCAGTAAGTGTACTGGCTGCAAAACGTGCCAAGTATCTTGTAAAGACAAAAGTGATCTACCGGTAGGCGTTAACTGGCGTCGTGTGTATGAGTATGCTGGTGGTGATTGGGTGCAGCATGAAGACGGTACTTTCACCAATGACGTGTTTGCTTATTACATGTCTATTAGTTGTAACCACTGTAGCAACCCAGCCTGTACCAAAGCGTGCCCGACAGGTGCGATGCACAAGCGTGAAGAAGACGGTTTGGTTGTGGTTAATGAGGATGTGTGTGTAGGTTGTCGCTACTGTGAAATGGCGTGTCCTTACGGTGCCCCACAGTACAACCCAGAAAAGAAATACATGACTAAGTGCGATGGCTGTTACGAACGTATCGGCACAGGCCAGAAACCGGTTTGTGTGGAATCATGCCCACTACGTGCGATTGATTTCGGTCCAATTCAAGAGCTGCGTCACAAATACGGTGCGCGTGCAGATATTGCACCTTTACCGGATCCACGTTTAACCAGTCCGAACTTGATCGTTAGCACTTGTTCAAACAGCAAGCTAAGCGGCGATACCAAGGGTAGTATCCAGAACCCAACGGAGGTGGGCGCATGAGCCAGTTATCACTAGTCTTCTTTACCGTACTGGCACAAGGTGCGGTCGGTATGTTCATCGCACTTGGCTTGGTTGAAATGCTGTTCAAGCCAAACGAAAAAAACATGACCCAAAGCATGACCCGTAGCTTCATCGCAGTATTTGTTCTGCTAGGTATCGGTGCGGTTGCTTCTGTCACTCACCTTGGCCAGCCATTCCGTATGTTCAACGTGATGTTCGGTTTGGCGCATGGTAGTGCGTTGAGCTTGGAAATTGTGGGCTTGAGCCTATTTGGTGGCGCAGGTGCAGCATACACCGGTATGCGTTTGTTTAATTTGATGCCAGCAGTGCGAAAGCTATTGCTACCTATTGCGATGGTCTTGGGTGTGGTGTTTATTCTGGCTATTGCTAACGTATATACCCTAGTGACAGTACCAACTTGGAATACACCATTTACGTCGTTCCAGTTCTTGATGACTGCAGCGGTACTTGGCCCAATTGCAGCAGCAGTGATGCTTCGCGCACAGTCTGTAAGCATGGGTGAACTGGGTGCTAAAGCAGACCGAAACCTAGCTGCCTCGGCTGCTGGCTTTGGTCTTGTAGCACTGATGGGCTACGCAGCTTACTTGGTATGGTTAGGTCAATTGAACGTTCACGTTAACCCGTTTGAAGTGGTTGATTACTCATTCCGTTTGGCATTCGTGCGTGTTGGTTTACTACTCGCTGGTGTATTATTCTGGCTAGTGAGTTCGCTGAAGGGGGGCTACCACGCTAAACATGTTGCGATTGCCAGCTTTGTACTGGTTTTGGTCTCTGAGTTTATGGGCCGTGCCTTCTTCTACGATGTTTACATCAGCGCAAGTGCAGGCATGTAATTGCCTAAGATGTTGAGCGTAGAAGCTACTTCTCTATTTGATTAAGCAAGGAAGGCTGATTATTCAGTCTTCTTTTTTGGATAAAATATGACCGAACAACAATTTCAAACTGTCGCAGGCTTATCACTAGTTAGCCGTTTCTTCTACCAAGCTTTTCACCAAGCACCAACGGCTGACTTTGTTGATGCAATCTACCAAAATGCATTGATCGGGCAGTGGCCGTTAGATGCAGATAATGATTCATTGGTACAAGGTCTGGAGTTGCTGAAATACAAACCCGATCTAAAAACATTAGCGGATGACTACCAAGCCCTTTTCATTGGACCTGATGTACTAAAAGCGGCACCTTGGGCATCTGTCTACCTTACCGAAGAACAAATACTCTTCGGTCAGCCAACATTGGCCATTAAAGCCTTCTATGCCCAATTCGGGATCGAAATAGATACGGGTGAACGAGAGCCTGATGATCATATTGGTCTGATTTTTACTTTCCTTGCACATCTAACCGAAATGGCATTACAGCAGGATATTGATGAAGACAAACCATCACCAATACTCTGTGCATTAGAAAAATTTCTGACCGAGCATGTGCTGACGTGGGCGCCTCGTATGCTGCACATTATGCGTGAACAGGCAGATACGGACTTCTATCGTGGTATCAGCTTTGCTGCAGAAGGCACATTGCGCCAGTTTGCTCAGTTGGTAAAAGCAGATTATCGGATCGTTCGTTTATACCGTTAATTTACATAAGGGGCAGGGCGATGGAAGACAAAAGCGAGAAGTATTACAAAGCGGTATTAGAGCATAAGCAAGTGAGCCGTCGAGGCCTGTTCCGTGGCTTGCTGGGTGGGGTGAAGAAAACCCATCAAGCGGCCGTCGCTGAGCCTTTTACTCGCAAAGTGGCCCGTCCCCCCCAAGCGGTAGATGAAATCTTGTTAGCCAAGTTATGCGATGGTTGTGGTGAGTGCGAAAAAGCATGCCCTCAGCAAGTAATTGCCATGATCGATGGTAAGCCAGAGCTACACTTGGATTGTAATTTCTGCACCGACTGTGGCGAATGCCAAAAAGCCTGCCCAACTAAAGCACTATCAAACAATATAGCGTCAACGGGGATGATTCCGGTCTTTAGCGGTGCGTGTCGCCGGGTGTTACATGGCTACTGTGATATGTGCGCCGATGAGTGCCCGAAACAGGCAATTGATTTGACTGATAAACGCCCGACGGTAATTAAAGAAAACTGTACCGGGTGCGGTCAATGCCGGACTTCATGCCCGATGGGGGCTATCAGTTTTGAATTAGCGGCAATTCAGCCTATTTCAGTCCAGGGGTAACACGGTTTACCTGAACAACAGTAAAAGAAAAGCGGCGAGTGCACAGCTTTGAAAGCATGGTACTCGCCGCTTTTTTGTCAGAAACAGACTGGGTTAGCTACCGTAATACATACAGATACGGCTGCCATCGACTTCTTGGATCTTGAATGGGATATTGTAGATATCTTCCATGATTGACTGCTGGATGACCTCATCGACCTTACCGCTTTTGATCACTTCACCTTTGCGCATCGCAACGATGTTATCTGAATAGCACGATGCAAAGTTGATATCGTGGATCACGATAACAACGGCTTTATTCATCTTATGGGCAAGCTGGCGGATAGTCTGCATAATCTCAACAGAGTGCTTGATATCCAAGTTATTCAACGGTTCATCTAGGAAGATATAGTCAGTATCTTGCGCCACGACCATGGCGATAAAGGCCATTTGACGTTGACCGCCGCTAAGCTGATCCAAGAACTTATTTTGAATATGAGTGATATCCAGGTGCTCAAGCGCTTCGTCAATAATGCGGTTATCTTCGTCGGTTAAGCGGCCCTTGCTGTGCGGGAAGCGACCAAAGGCAACCAGTTCACGAATAGTGAATCGCATATTAATGTTGTTCGACTGGCGCAACACGGCTAAACGTTTAGATAGCTCTTGGGTATTCCATTGTGACAGTGGTTTGCCCGCAATCAGTACTTCACCGGCATCACTTTCGGTAAGGCGGCTAGCCATCGAAAGTAGGGTACTTTTACCCGCACCATTCGGGCCGATAATTGAGGTTACTTCTCCTAATGGGAACAGGGCGCTCGCCTCGCTAACCACCAAGGTGTCGTTATATTTTTTTGAGAGTCCAGTTAATTTAATCATGATAAATCAAAACTTGTTACGCATTAGAAGATAAAGGAAGTAACTACCGCCAACAAAGTTGATGATGACGCTGATTGTGGTATCGAAAGCAAAGACTTTTTCAATCATCCATTGACCGCCAACCAGCAGTACAACAGACATTGTGCTGGCTGCCAGCATTAGGAAGCTATGGTGGTAGCTACGAAATAGTTGGCGGGTCAGGCTTACGACGATTAAGCCGAAGAACAGTACAGGCCCCACTAAGGCAGTTGAAATTGCCACCATTACGGTAATCACCATCATTACCTGCATCGTGACCTTGTGCGTATCTACGCCTAAGCTTTTGGCATTGTCAGTACCCAGCCAGAACACATCCAGTTTATGGGCAAGTGAATACAAGATAGCGATACAGATCCCCAGCGGAATAGTTGACCAGTAAACCAGTTCAGCATTGACGTTATTGAAGCTGGCAAACATGGTGTTCTGTAAGTTGGCAAACTCGTTAGGGTCGAGGATCATGGTAAAGAAGTTGGAAATACTGCTAAACAGACTGCCACAGACGATACCAATGAGTAGAAGAGTGAAGACATTGCTATTGGCCCGACGGAAATACAGGCTGAACAGTACCATGGAGAAAACGCTCATCGTTAGAGTCGTGATCAGAAAGTTAACTTTTGCATCAGCAAACCACACGCTCATACTACCGAACATCACGATGATGATGACCTGAATCATTACGTAGAGCGAATCGAAGCCAAGGATAGAAGGCGTTAAAATTCGGTTGTTGGTAATGGTCTGAAATACCAGTGACGAAGTTGAAATCGCAATAGCGGCCAGAACAATTGCCATTACTTTCGGCAATCTTAGCGACAGAAAGAACTGGTAATTCTGGGCGTTGAGGCCCTGGCCAATAAAGTAGACAGTAATGAGTAACCCCAATACCGCGAGTAGGGAGACTTTAACACTGTCACGCATTAGATTTGTCCTTCAGTACAAGAGCAATAAATACCGCACCACCGAAGATACTGATGATCATCGAAATTGGCATTTCATAAGGGAAGATAATCAAGCGACCTAAGATATCGCACGTTAATACCATCACTATGCCCCAGTAGGCTGTCCAAGGCAGATTACGGCGCATGTTATCGCCCATAAAGATAGCGACTAAGTTTGGAATGATTAACCCCAGAAACGGAATGACACCAACGATCATAACGACGGTCGATGCAAGGATTGCCACTATTAACACGCCAATGAAAACGATCTTTTGGAAATCTAAACCAATATTTTTAGCAAAGCTTTCACCAACACTGGCAGCACTAAACTGGCTGGCGTAGTAGTAGGCGATCATACAAGCCGGTAGGGCAAGGTAGAGGAATTCGTAGTTGCCTTGAAGAACAGAGGCAAAGTTGGCAACCGTCCAGGCCGACATGGTTTGAACAAGATCATATCGGTAGGCGATAAATGTCGTCATTGCTGAGATGACATTGCCGTACATAATACCGATCAGAGGTACCAAGACAGCATTCTTAAACTGTAGTCGTTGTAAAAACTGAACGAATAATAGGGTACCGACTAACGAGAAGGTTAGGATAACCCCTAGACTAACCCAGCGGTTGGCACCGGCAAAAAAGACAATACCGAGAACGTATCCCAACATAGCACAATCAATCGTACCAGTAGTCGAAGGGGCCGCGAAGCGGTTTTGGCAGACTTGCTGCATGATCAAACCTGCGACACTCAGTCCCGCACCGGCTAGACAAATAGCAAGTAGGCGAGGCAGACGGCTGCCAAAAAGAATGGATAGGGTATGTTCATCGCCGGCTAGCAAGCTATCAAAACTAATATTGGCAACACCAATAAAGAGTGAAAACGCTGCTAGAGGGAATAGGGCGATAACCGCCCAGAGTAATTTTTTATTATGCATGAGTATTTATGCCCGGCTATTGCCGGGCTGATAGGTTGTTATTGAGTAGATGTTACCGCTTTTCGAGCATCATCAATCATGATTTCTGTTGCATTAACCCCTGCGATTGTCAGGTACCATGCGCTTGGGTTTAGGAAGACAACGCGGTTGTTCTTATAAGCAGGAGTGCTCTTGATTAGCGGGTTATCAAATAGCTGCTGCGCTTTACCAGAGCTTTGGCCAATTGCACTTTCACGGTCAAGGACGAATAGCACATCAGGCGCTGCATCAGCGATGAATTCAAATGAGATTAGATTCCCATGAGGGTTTTGGGTATCAGAAGTGCGGGCTGGCGCAAAGCCAAACTCGTCAAACAGCACAGAGAAACGGCTGGCTTCACCAAACATTGAAACGTTATTACCGTTGTTCATTACAGCCAGTGTTTTCAGGCCTTGCTCTTGTACTTGCTCGCGTACTTCACTGAATTGCGCTTCTGTTTCTGCAATCAGCTGTTCAGCTTCTGCTCCTTTGTTAAAGACTTTGCCCAGCATACGCCAGTTTTTCTTCGTGTCTTCCCAGTAGTTACCGTTCTCGACGACGTGCATAACAGTTGGAGCGATTTGAGATAGCGTTGGGTACGCATCCGCTGCACGACCTTCCGCGATGATCACATCAGGCTTTAGGTTGAAAATCTGCTCGAAATTCGCTTCTTTCATGCTGCCGATGGCGGTTGCTTTTTCACTGTAATCAGCAAGGTATTCAGGCAACATTGTTGTGACGGCACCAACGGGTTCGATACCTAAACGATTTAGCGTATCAAGGCTGCCATGGCCACCAACAACAACAACACGTTGCGGTGTGTTTTCAATGGTCGTCGTGCCTAATGTGTGTTGAACAGTAACGGATTCTGCCAATGCTGGTAAATTGATTGCCATTGCACCCATAAGAAGTGCCGATTTTAATGCAGTGGTAAAGCGAGTCATAACTAACCTTGTCAATCTGGAAGCTGATTAGAAGCTGATATGTGCAATCTAATCACAAATGAGAATTGTTTTTATTGATATTACGCATGAAACGGGCAAAAAGCATAGTATTATTAATGTTTGTTTACACTCTATAACCTTTAGTACTAGCTGTGGCACGACTCAGCTGCATCACAGTATTTTGAGTATGAATAGTGACTATTCAGTTTTTGAATGTGTTGGTAATGTGTATTCTATAATTGAATCCCATTAATCCTTCAGCGGATTTTCCAAAGAATCGACGACTAACGAAGATAAATATCAGTGATTAAATTATGAATTTATGCCAAATGGATATCGGACATCTCATTGTCCTTAAACACCTTTTAGAGCGAAAGCACGTTTCGAATACCGCGCAAGCACTGAATATCAGCCAGCCATCAGTGAGTCGTTCATTACAAAAGTGTCGAGCCCTGTTTAAGGATGAGTTGTTGGTTCGGTCTAGCCATGGCTATGAGTTGACGCCAAAAGCCGAATCGGTAAAGACAGAGGTTAGTTCGATGCTAGCTTCATTGGAGCAGTTGGTGCATAACCAAGAGTTTGATCCAAAGACATGCCAGAAATCATTGAAGGTCTTTGGCTTAGTGCCACAGGTAAATTGGTTGCTTCCAACGTTTTTTCAATATCTGAGGGAGCATGCACCTCTACTGACTTTAGAATTGGATACGGTGCCTAAGCGGCATTTTGACGCTTTAATCGCTGGGGATGTTCATTTTGTACTCTCTACTCAGCAACCGCCTTCGTCTGAGCAAAATATTTACCGCAGTTTTATCGCATCGCGTGATTACAGGTTACTGATGAGCGCAGATCATCCCTTAGCCGATCAGGAATTGACACCAGAAAAATTGGTTGAATGCCAATTTGGACAAATTTCCTTGCATGGGGATAGAAACTTATCCATTGAGCAACGCTTCAGGGATCTCGGGTTGACAGACAGGAGCAAGCCTATATCTACTCCGTTGATGCTGTCTAATTTTAACGTCGCTCCTGCCATGGCTGAGCATTCAGATGTCATCTTTCACTTGCCGACACCTTTTGCCGAAGAAGCCTGTGTTAGCCGTAACTTAGTGGCGCGGCCAGTGCCAGAAGGATTGCGGTCACCTTATCAAGATGTCTACTTGTATTGGCATAAGCGATATCACAATGATGAGTTATGTATGTGGATACGTGAAATAATCAAACAATTGCACACGAGCAAAAACTTGAATTAACCGCTCTGTCATTATTCATATATTGAATAATCAAAATTCAAAACCCGTATGGAACTTGTATTGCCATTTTAATGAATAATATATCTAATACGAATCATTATCATTATGTTTGGCTTTATAGTTCTATAAGGACGTTTATGTTTACCAGCACCAACTTCATTCGCAAGCCTTTAGCCTTAGCTGTTGCTTCTGTGTTTTTCTCTGTTCCTGCGTACGCAGAGTTTGACCTTCAAGAAGATCAAACGGATGAGCAAATGGTTGTTACTGCTACGCGAACGGAGACAACCTTAGCGAAGGCACCTGCGTCAATATCGGTGGTTACGGAAGAAGATATTCTTTCAGAGCCAAGCTTGGCATTGAATGATTTGGTGCAAAACATTGCTGGTGTTGAAAGCCAAATGGATGGTGGACGGGCGGGGCGTGAAATGATTTCGATTCGCGGTCTGGATCCTAAATTTACTATGATTCTGGTGAATGGTCGTAAGCTTAGCTCTTCAAATGCTATTTTCCGTGGTAATGACTTCGATTTGTCAGCGATTCCAAAAGCAAGCATTGAACGTGTAGAAGTCATTCGTGGTCCGATGTCAGCACTGTATGGTTCTGAGGCATTGGGTGGGGTGATCAATGTTATTACCAAGCAACCGACCAATGAGTGGAATTCACAGATCAGTGGCGACTACAGCTACCGTGATGATGACAACGGTGGCCAATATTCAGCAGGATTTAATACCTCTGGTGCGTTGATTGACGATGAATTGTATATGTCGTTTGCTGTAAGCCAAACAGCGCGCGATGCTTACAGTGCTTTCTCAGGTAAGGCAGAAGGCTCAAACGGTGAATATGATCGCTCGCAAGCGACAACACTTGAAGAACGCGAAACCCTTGCCGTAAGCGGTAACGTATTATGGTATATCAATGATATGCATGATATCGCTTTCGATTTTTCTTATACCGACGATGAACGTGACGGTATGATTGAGTCAACAGTAGGTCTTACTGATTCTGACTCACGTGTAAAACGTGATATGCAAGCGCTAACCTACAACGGTATGTTCGATTGGGGTGAAGCGCAACTTCGCTATAACCGTGATGCGGTATCGAGTGTCGATGCAGCGGAAGTCGACACCGGTGTCTCTGACATTGATGAAACCAACCAGCAAGTTTATGGCCATGGCACCACTTATATTGGCAGCCACACGCTGACCTTTGGCGGTGAATGGAGCTACTCTGAACTAGATAACCCTGAGAGCCTAACAGAAACCGGTAAAGCCGATGTTCATGAGCAGGCATTGTTTGTGCAAGATCAATGGGAAATCAACGACGCTTATACACTGACTTACGGTACTCGCTTAGATTTCCATGAATCTTACGGTAGCCACTGGAGCCCTCGTGCTTATTTGGTTAACACGGTAACGGATAAGCTAACGTTGAAAGGTGGCGTAGGTTCTGCTTTCAACGCACCAACACTGCTGCAAACCTCAGAAGAAAACGTGATTAACAGCTGTAAGGGTGATTGTCAGGTTGTCGGTAACCCGGATCTTGATCCAGAAACGAGCGTTAGCTACGAAGTCTCAGCTATCTACAATGAGATGACATGGAGTGTTGAAGCCGGCCTATTCCGTAACGATATTAAAAACCTGATCGATCAAGACCGTGATAATGCTGTGGGTATCTCACCGGATGGCCGTGATATTTACACTTACAAGAATATCAACAAAGCAATGACTCAAGGGCTTGAGTTAACCGGTCATTATGATGTGACTGAGTCAATTCAGCTTAACGGTGCCTATACGTATCTTGATACTGAAGATAAATCGAGCGGGAAATCTCTTGAAGATCGTCCAGACCATCAAGCGAATGTACGTGCTACTTGGTACGCGACTGATTACGTTGATACCTTCCTGCGCGTTAACTACACAGGCGAAGCCCTGATTGATTCCGGTAGTGATTTATACCGCCCAAGCTTCACGACTGCAGACCTAGGTATGAACTACCTGATCAACAGTGACTGGCGTCTGCGCGCGGGCGTACGCAATATTACTGATGAGCAGTTTGATGACTTTGAAGTCACTCGCCGTAGTTACTCCATTGAGCCTCGTAGCTGGTACTTGGGTATGACCGCTAACTTCTAAAGCGATAACTAAATAATACTCAGAAGAGATAGAAAAACGGGAGCCATTAAAAAGGGCTCCCGTTTTGTTTTCCGCTATTAAGTGATGAAGTAGTTAGATTCCCACTGTCATATGTAGACCATAGAAGATCCCACGACCAACGAGTTCAGAAAGCAGTACTAAACCAAAGCTAACCACCATTACGGGTACACCTGGACGGCTGCTCATAAGGTTCGGAATGAACCAGACGGCTAGGGCGCCAAGTAGTAAGCCGACACGGATGATCTGAAGCTGCGCCATATTAGGGATAAGCTCTGTCGCAGTGGTCACCGAGGTTTGGATATCAGCTAGCCCGATAAGCTGGCTGACCAACGCACCAAGACTGATAGCAACTGCTAATGATCCAACAAACGGTAAGATTCGATCAAGCCCTGTCATTTTATGCTGTGCGCCAGTTAGCAACAGGTGGCCAAAGATAAGACCAGATGTCAGCATTGTCATTACAAAAGCAATCGGCGTGTAGACCGTATTCCAAGTTGGTACGGTATCAAGTAGGTACAGTTTGATCATGGAGTACATAAATGCGATTCCGACGATCATACCTGCTGCGAGTAGTAGTTTTCGAAGATTTTCGCTGCCTTTATCCAGCATTTCCAACAGCCAATAACCACCACCTAGAGCAAAAAACACACTACCTGTGAAGATTTCATTGGATAGCCAGGAGCTACCAACTTGGTTTAACGCATTGAAAGCGCGCAGTGGACTGCCTAAGTGCATGGTCGAGGCGACAAAAGCGAGCCCCATCAATACCCACAAAAAGAACATCGCTTGATGCAGGCGGTGTTTAACACCCACGCAAAGATCGCCTTTCAAAATCACACCACCAAGCAGCAGGTAAGCACCGACTGAGGTTTGTGCAAGCACGGTAAATAGGATCAGGGGCCATTCATGCCAAGCCATCTTATACCTCCTTAGGGTTTGCTAGGAAACCGCTGCGATCGCCGGTCGGGCGGGCATGACGATTTTGTTTGATGACAATGTTAGGTTTGGTTTTCAGTGATGAAGGCAGTGGTGCAACATCCGCATTGGTGCCATATTTCTTGCGCAGCTCATCAATAGGGCCAAACTCCAGAGCACGCAGTGGACAGGAGCCTACACAGATTGGCTCCAGACCTTGACCAACGCGCTCGTAACAGCCATCACACTTCGTCATGTGACCTTTCTCTGCATTGTATTGAGGTGCGCCGTAAGGGCAGGCCATAGAGCAGTATTGGCAGCCGATACACACATCTTCATTGACCACGACCAAGCCATCTTCTTTGCGTTTGTGCATCGCACCGGATGGACAAACCTTGGCACAGGCGGGTTCGTCACAGTGGTTGCAGGCAATAGACAGGTAGTAGGAGAATACATCCTGACGGAAGGTTTCACCTTCTTTCACCCAGTTACCGCCAGTGTATTCATAGACGCGACGGTAATTCACGCCCATGTCTGTGTTTTTGTTATCTTTGCACGACAGCTGACAGGTTTTGCAGCCGGTGCATTTGCTTGAATCAATATAAAAACCGTATTGTTTCATGGTTTAAACCTTATGCTTTTTTTAGCAGTTGCACGTCGACTAGATTGGTGTGTTGCGGGTTGCCTTTTGCCAATGGGCTAGGGCGTAATGTTGTCAACACGTTCATGCTACCGCCATGATCTACGCCGCTTTTGTCCGGCGCATACCAAGCTCCTTCCCCAAGGGCCGTCACTCCTGGCATCATGCGCGGTGTGACTTTTGCCGTTAAATGAATTTCGCCACGTTCGTTGAAAATACGGATAGGGTCATCTTGCTTGATCCCGCGTTGCTCAGCATCCAATGGATTAAGCCAAATTTGTTGCGGCGCGGCTTCCATGATCTGTTCTACGTTTCCGTAGGTGGAGTGGGTACGTGATTTGTAATGGAAACCCGTTAGCTGTAGCGGGTACTCACTGCGTTTGGGATCATCCCAACCGTCATGGGTCGAGGTATAAACCGGTAATGGGTGAATGACATCATCGGATGCGAGTTCCCATTCAGCAGCAAGGTTTGCCAGTCGCTCTGAGTAGATCTCAATTTTACCTGAAGGGGTATTGAGTGGATTGCTTTCAGGGTTGTTACGGAATTCCGCATGGGCAACAAAGTGTTCAACTTTTCGCTTATAAATACCTTGCTCGCGCATAGCTTCGAAACTAGGCAAGCTTGGGTCTTTCTTACGGGTTTCTGCGTATAGGTGACGTAACCAGCCTTCCTGATCGCGACCTTCAGTGAACTCTTTTTCGATACCAAGACGCTTAGAAATTTCGGTACACATGTCATAAATACTACGTGCTTCGAATACCGGCTCAATGGCTTGGCTAGCGAAAATGAAGTACGGCATATTTGCGGCAGCACCATCCATACAGAAATCAGACTGCTCTGAAGTAGTAAGATCTGGCAGGATAATGTCGGCATATTTAGCAGATGATGTCATGTGGTTGTCAATCACCACAATCATTTCACAGGCTTTGTCATCCTGCAGAATTTCATGGGTACGGTTGATATCTGAGTGCTGGTTCAACAAGCTGTTGCCGGCATAGTTCCAGATAAACTTAATTGGTACATCCAACTTGTCCTTACCCCGTACACCATCCGCTTTTTCAGTCATTTCTGTGCCGCGATAAATAGCATCTGTCCATAAGAAGAAGGAGATCGATGTTTTCACCGGATTTTCAGGAATAGGAAAACGCACGAATGGAATAGAGGTACTCCCTTCACGCGCACCCGTACCACCACCGGAGATGCCAACATTACCTGTCAGGATGGCAAGCATCGAAATTGCGCGGGCGCTGAGTTCGCCGTTGGCGTGACGTTGCGGTCCCCATCCTTGGAAAATGGCACATGGTTTGGTTGAAGCAATTTCACGTGCCAATTTAATAATGATATCGGCAGGAATACCGGTAATGTCGGCAGCCCAAGCAGGGGTCTTCTCAGTGCTATCTTGGCTACTGCCTAGAATGTAGGACTTGTAGTCAGAGTTCGCAGGTGCTGAATCAGGTAGAGTTTTGGCATCGTAGCCAACACAGTATTTGTCAAGAAACGGCTGATCGACCAAGTCCTCTGAGATCATCACATGGGCCATACCTGCAACGAGCGCTGCGTCGGTACCTGGGCGGATCGGAACCCATTGATCTTCTCGGCCACCGGCTGTATCCGTATAGCGTGGATCAATAATGATCATCTTAGCGTTTGAACGGTTTTTAGCTTCAGTTAGATGGTGGATCTGGCCACCACCTGACATGCGGGTTTCTGCTGGGTTGTTACCGAACTGAACAATAAGCTTGGTATTTTCTAGATCGGAAAAAGAGTTATTAGCACCGCTACCAAATGTGTATGGTAAGCTGGCCGATATTTGTGCGGTTGAGTATGTACCATAATGGTTTAGGTACCCTCCTGACAGGTTCATCAAACGGGCAAGCAAACTTGAACCTGGAGGCCATGATTTGGTGACCGTACCACCAAGGGTACCGGTACCATAATTGAGGTAAACTGCTTCACTGCCATATTCTTTGCGAATACGAGTAAGGTTGTTGGCCACTTCATCAAACGCTTCTTCCCAGCTGATACGCTTGAATTTTCCTTCGCCACGTTTTCCTACACGCTTCATAGGGTATTTTAGGCGATCTGGGTTGTAAACGCGGCGGCGCATTGAGCGACCACGCAAACAGGCACGTATCTGGTGGTTACCGTATTGGTCATCACCGGTGTTATCGGTCTCAACCCATTTGATTTCACCATCAGCAACATGCATACGTAATGGGCAACGGCTACCACAGTTAACTGTACAGGCACTCCATACCACTTTCTCATCTGGTGCATTTGTTGAGGCTGCAACTGGACTGGATTTGAAGGGCAGCGCGATGCTGCCTGCAACGGCTGCAAGCCCACCTATTGCCGACGTGGATTTCATGAAATCACGACGGCTAAATGTAGGGGAGAGGAGCTGCTTTATCTTGTTTTTCATAGCACGACATTCTCTATATTTTTAGTTGTACACACTACTTTAGGGGTAGGGCTCTATCGAGATAATCGGCGTGCTGTGTGTGACTAGCTTTGTTTTCTATCAATAAAGGGCGCATATAAATGCGAAGGCAGCATAAAATGTAAAGGAGTGTGATATTCATCATACAAAAATGTTTGGCGTGAATTGCGTGTTACATATCAATACTTTATTGAATGATATCGTTTACTATTTCCACTAATGTTTACGAGTTTCAGCGCTGCCTGCTGTGCTGGAGAAATGTATTGGGTGGGGGGATAGAGATGGAATTAAAAAAGGGAGAAATGGTATTAGCCATCTCTCCCTTTTGACTGATTGAAAATCAGTTATGAATTACAAACCGACAGTCATGTGCAGGCCATAGAACACACCACGGCCAACTAGTTCTGAAAGCAGAACCAAAGCAAAGCTCAGCCCCATAACAGGCATACCCGGACGGCTGTTCATCAGGTTCGGGATGAACCATACCGCTAGCGCTGCGAGTAGAAGACCGATACGGATAATCTGTAGCTGAGCCATGTTCGGGATAAGCTCTGCAGCTGTAATCACCGAGGTTTGGATTTCAGCGAGACCAATCAGTTGGCTAACGAGTGCAACTAGGCTGATCACAATGGCAACTGCACCCACGTATGGCAATACGCGATCAAGGTTAACCATTTTATGCTGAGCGCCGGTTAGTAGCAGGTGACCGAAGATCAGGCCTGAAACTACCATAGTGCTTAGGAAAGCAATTGGCGTGTACACTGTGTTCCACGTTGGTACGGTATCCAATAGGTACAGTTTGGTCATTGAGAACATAAAGCTCAGACCTACTACCATGCCAGCAACAAGCAGAGCTTTGCGGATTTTTTCGTTACCTTTGTCCAACATTTCTAGCAGCCAGTAACCGCCACCCAGTGCGAAGAATGCGCTACCGGTGAAGATTTCATTGGATAACCAAGAGCTACCCACCTGGTTTAGCGCATTGAATGCACGCAATGGGCTGCCAAGGTGCATGGTTGAAGCCATAAAGCCCATCCCCATGATCACCCAGATGAAGAACATAGCTTTATGCAGGCGGTCATTCACACCGATACATAACTTGCCGCTCAGGATCACGCCACCCAGTAGGATAAATGAACCAACAGCCGTTTGTGCCAATACAGTAAATAGGATCAGGGGCCATTCATGCCAAGCCATCTTATACCTCCTTAGGGTTTGCTAGGAAACCGGTACGATCGCCAGTAGGGCGGGCATGACGGTTTGCTTTGATGACCAGGTTTGGTTTTGTTTTTAACGACGACGGTAGCGGTGCGACATCAGCGTTAGTGCCATACTTTGCACGCAACTCATCGATAGGACCAAACTCAAGAGCACGAAGTGGGCAAGAGCCAACACAAATAGGATCTAGACCTTGGCCGACACGCTCGTAACAACCATCGCACTTGGTCATGTGGCCTTTTTCAGCGTTGTACTGAGGTGCACCGTAAGGACATGCCATAGAACAGTACTGACAACCGATACAGGTATCGGTATCAACGATGACTAGGCCATCTTCCTTGCGCTTGTGCATTGCACCCGATGGACAAACCTTGGCACAGGCTGGCTCGTCACAATGGTTACAGGCAATAGATAGGTAGTAAGAGAACACGTCCTGACGGAAGGTTTCACCCTCTTTTACCCAGTTGCCACCGGTGTACTCGTAGACACGACGGTAGTTAATACCGGCATCTGAGTCCTTGTTATCCTTGCACGATAGCTGACAGGTTTTACAGCCGGTGCATTTGCTTGAATCGATATAAAAACCGTATTGTTTCATGGTTTAAACCTTATGCTTTTTTTAGCAGTTGCACGTCGACTAGGTTGGTGTGTTGCGGGTTACCTTTCGCCAGCGGGCTTGGGCGCTGGGTAGTCAATACGTTAATGCTACCGCCTTGATCAACACCGTTCTTATTTGGTGCGTACCAAGCACCTTCACCTAGTGCAACAACACCCGGCATCATACGAGGGGTTACTTTCGCCGTTAGGTGGATTTCGCCGTGCTCATTGAAGATGCGGATAGCGTCATCATTCTTGATCCCGCGCTGTTCTGCATCCATAGGGCTCATCCACATTTGTTGTGGTGCCGCTTCCATCAACTGCTCTACGTTGCCGTAGGTTGAGTGAGTACGAGATTTGTAGTGGAAACCAGTAAGCTGTAGCGGATAATCCTTACGTTTTGGATCATCCCAACCGTTGAAGGTTGAAGCGTATACCGGCAGCGGGTGGATCACGTCACCTTCAGGCAGTTCCCATTCAGCAGCAATATCTGCAAGGCGCTCAGAGTAGATCTCAATTTTGCCCGACGGTGTAGCCAGCGGGTTGCTTTCTGGATCTTTACGGAAATCAGCGTGGGCAACGAAATGTTCAGCTTTACGCTTGTAAATACCTTGTTCACGCATGGCATCAAAGCCCGGCAGAGTAGGATCAAGCTCACGAGTTTGTGCATATAGGTGGCGTAGCCAACCTTCTTGGTCACGACCTTCGGTGAACTCTTTTTCAATACCTAGGCGTTTAGCAATGCCAGTACAGATGTCATAGATGCTGCGGGCTTCGAAAACAGGTTCAATTGCTTGGCTGGCAAAGATGAAGTAAGGCATATTCGCTGCAGCGCCGTCCATACAGAAGTCAGATTGCTCTGAAGTTGTAAGATCAGGTAGAACGATATCAGCGTACTTGGCAGATGAGGTCATGTGGTTATCAACAACGACGATCATTTCACATGCTTTGTCATCTTGTAGGATGTCATGCGTACGGTTGATGTCTGAGTGTTGGTTGATTAGGCAGTTACCCGCATAGTTCCAGATGAACTTGATTGGCACATCCAACTTGTCTTTACCGCGGACACCATCTGCTTTTGCTGTCATCTCTGGACCGCGTGTAATCGCATCTGTCCAAAGGAACATTGAGATAGCTGTTTTAACTGGGTTCTCAGGAATAGGGAAGCGCACGAAAGGAATCGCTTGGTTGCCTTCACGAGAACCGGTACCTCCACCATTAATACCGACGTTGCCGGTCAGGATTGCTAGCATGGCAATTGAACGAGCCGCTAGTTCACCGTTGGCGTGGCGTTGAGGGCCCCAACCTTGGAAGATTGCACATGGCTTAGTTGAGCCGATTTCACGAGCAAGCTTGATGATAATATCAGCAGGAATACCGGTAATGTCAGCAGCCCAAGCTGGTGATTTCTCAGTTTGATCATCACCACGGCCAAGAATGTATGACTTATAGTCAGAGTTAGCTGGCGCTGATGCTGGAAGCGTTCTCTCGTCGTAACCGACACAATATTTATCAAGGAAAGGCTGATCGACCAAATTCTCGGTGATCATCACGTGTGCCATACCGGCAACAAACGCAGCATCGGTACCCGGGCGGATAGGAATCCACTGATCTTCACGGCCACCGGCAGTATCGGTGTAGCGAGGATCGATAACGATCATCTTGGCGTTAGATCGCTCTTTACCTTCCATCAAGTGGTGGATCTGGCCACCACCTGACATACGGGTTTCAGCAGGGTTATTACCAAACTGAACAATCAACTTAGTGTTTTCGAGATCAGAAAACGAGTTGTTAGCACCATTACCGTAGGTGTATGGCATACCCGCCGCAATTTGTGCTGTTGAGTAGTCGCCGTAGTGGTTTAGGTAACCGCCACTCAGGTTCATCAAACGAGCAATCAAGGTTGCGCCTGGTGGCCATGATTTAGTGACTGTGCCACCCAGAGTACCGGTACCGTAGTTTAGGTATACCGCTTCACTACCGTAATCTTTACGGATACGGTTTAGGTTGTTGGTGATCTCATCAAAGGCTTCATCCCAGCTAATACGCTTGAATTTACCTTCACCGCGCTTACCGACTCGCTTCATTGGGTACTTCAAGCGATCAGGGTTGTATACGCGTCGGCGCATTGAGCGGCCACGCAGACAGGCGCGAATTTGGTGGTTACCGTATTGGTCATCACCGGTGTTATCGGTCTCAACCCACTTTATTTCACCATCTGAAACGTGCATACGTAGTGGACAACGGCTACCACAGTTTACGGTACACGCACTCCAAACAACTTTTTCATCAGTTGTTGTAGCGGCCTCGACTTTACTTGACTTAAATGGCAGTGAAATACTGCCTGCAACTGCAGCTAATCCACCTAGCGCCGAGCTTGATTTAACAAAATCTCGGCGGGTGAATTTAGGTGCCAATAGCTTTTTGAATTGTGATTTCATGACACGATATTCTCGGTATTGACTAACAGTCCTACACTTGTTGGGTAGGCTTCTGACACGCATTTTCCGTGAGTGAGAACGTTTAACTTTGCCGTCGATCAAGAAATCATGAGGAATAATCTTGAATATTTATGTATCTGTAACAATGTGAATGAGGGGGTTAATACGTGTAACAAGGTGTTTCTCAGAGAGGGGTGTTGATAGTGATTATCATTCATTCTCAATAACTTAAAGCATTAAAGATTGTCCTAAAGCATTTTTTCCGTGTTAGTTATCGGCTATCGTGCTTAGGAAAATGTTAATGAATAACCTAATTTAGCTGTTATTCCACTGGCATCATGAAAACTTATTGCATGATATTACATATTTTTGGAGGCGGATGTGACCATGGAGCACATTTCAACAATCGCTCGTATTCTGGGTAGTTTTTTTTATTATCCACTTACCCACGAAACGAACCGACAAGTCTGTCAGATGATTGCTGATAATGACGAGCAAGAAGGTTCACCGTTTGCAGAGTTGCTGCAAGCTATTGAGGCTGACGGTACACAAGATCTTGCGATGGACTTCCAGCAACTGTTTGAAGGCTGCGAAGTGATGCCTGCGCCTCCGTGGGGATCGGTATACCTAGACCGTGAGCAAGTCATTTTTGGTGAAACCACCGTTGATTACCGTCGTTTTCTGGCTGATAAGGCAATGAGCCTTGATACGGGTATGCGTGAGCCTGAAGACCAATTCGGCTTAATGCTAATGGCAATATCTAAATTGGCTGAAGCCAATGATAATGAAGCAATTAAGGCGCTGTTATCGGTACATTTGCTACCTTGGGCACCTCGATACCTTGAACTGATGCAGAAAAATGCCAACACCCAGTCCTACCAACTGCTTGGTGCAATGGCACAGCAGTGGTTGGAATTCATCACCGAGGAACTTGCGGTGTCAACTGTGGAGAAAAAGGTGTACTTCTAATGGCTGAACGTGACGAACGATATTACAAAGCGTGCATGGAGCATTACACGGTAAGCCGCCGTGGTTTGCTTCGAGGCTTGTTTTCTGGTGCAAATCGCGTAAAGAAAGAAGCACAAGCCCCGATGATCGTTCGCACGGTTCCGCGTCCTCCGGGGGCGATCGAAGAAGTATTATTTTTGCAAGTTTGTCAGTCATGTGATGAATGTGAAAAGGCATGTCCGCAGCAAGTCATTGAACGGCCTGAGGGGCTACCTCAATTAAACCTTGAATACAATGACTGCAGCCAGTGTGGGGAGTGCCAAAAAGCTTGCCCGACTCAAGCTCTCTCATCCGCAATCAAAGATATTGGTGTTCGTCCTGAGTTTTCTACGCGATGTACTAACCGATTATCAGGCTACTGTGAAATGTGTGCTGAACAGTGCCCTCATCAGGCCATAGAAGTAAGACAAGGCCAAGTGCCAGTAGTTAACAGTGAGTCTTGTGATGGTTGCGGCCAGTGTCGTACATCCTGCTTTAGTGGTGCTATCACTATGGCTTTTCCAAAAGACTGACTTTTCCCTAAATTGACTATTTGATTGGTTTCCCTCCTTGCGTGTAAGGTATCAGCTTGGTACTCGAAATGACAAAGTAGGGAATCTATGTCTATCAAGCTACGCGATATTACACTTCAAAAATATCAACCCGGTTCAAATACACATTTTAACCGCTTATCTATTCCTCAATTAGACATATCTCCAGATCAGCATTGGGCTTTCTTTTGTGCAAAAGGCGATGCAGGCTCAGTGTTTGCCCAGCTATTGCTTGATAATAAAGTGCTTGATGAATATACCGATTTTGATGGTGTCTTATCAGGCCTGCCGGAAAAGGTCAGCTTGGTATCGTTGGCCCAGCAACAGGCCTTGCTGGAAGAGGAGCTTGCTAACGATGATACCGACTTTATTGATAGGCTAGATGCCGGAACAAGCGTAGAGGCTTTGGTCACAGTAAATTGTGACAGTTTGGAGCATGCCGAGGAGCTTTTTACGCTGTTAGATCTACAAACTCTTAGAAAAAGCGGATTTCGACAATTATCAACCGGAGAAACCCGCCGTGTAATGTTAGCCCGAGCATTAGCAGAGCAGCCCGAATTATTGATCTTAGATGATCCTATGGCGGGGCTAGATAGTGCACATCAACAACAAATGATCTGTCTTATTGATCAACTACAACATGATCTGCAGGTTATTCTGATCACTTCACGTGAGCAGACGTTACCTGACAGCATTACCCATGTTGGAGTATTTGAAGACTACAAACTGGCTGGTGTGTATTCTCGTGATGAATGGGAATCGCTCCCCATACTTGCTCACTTACGGGCCCAGTCAAGCGAACGCAGCGAGGCGATGTTGCAGCTGGTTAAGCAATACCGGCATCAAGCGGCTATGTCAGATCCTCTCATCGCACTTCGAAATGGCAAGGTTGAATATACCGATAGGCTGATTTTTGATGAGGTGAATTGGCAAATTAAAAATCATGAACACTGGCAAGTAAGAGGTCCAAATGGCTGTGGTAAAAGTACATTACTAGGCTTAATTTTTGGTGACCACCCTCAGTGTTACAGTAATGATATTGAGTTTTTTGGTATCAAGCGCGGGAGCGGGGAAACTATTTGGGACATCAAGCAGCATATAGGCATGGTGTCTTCTGCTCTGCATTTACAATACCGTGTTTCCTGCTCGGCATTGGATACCATCCTTTCAGGGTTTTATGACTCTATTGGTTTGTATCAGCAGCCGAGTATCGCGGAGATAAAACAGGCCAGAGACTGGTTAGCTCTGTTACATATGTCGCACTTGGCCTCGACGTCATTTAAGCAACTAGAATACGGACAACAGCGGTTGCTACTGGTGGCCCGGGCGCTGATAAAGCGACCTAAGCTCCTTATTCTGGACGAGCCTTATCAAGGGTTAGATTTTCTTAATCGCCAATTGGTTAAGAATGCCTTGGAGATGATTGCAAAGAACCAATTAAGCCAGTTACTTTATGTTTCCCACCACCCAGAAGATGCACTGGAGAGTATTACCAACTATGTGGACTTCGTTGGTTCTACCGAGGCAGGGTATAAGACTGTGATTAGCCGTACTCATACATAAAGTAGCATCTCACTACTCGACGACTTAGACCGGGGCATTGATTTTATAGCTGTTGCGGTATTGTCTTGGAGTCATTTGCTTATAGTCCTTGAACTGCCGATTAAAGTTGACCTGATTGCGGTATCCGACGCTTTCGGCAATCAGACCAATAGGTTGGCTGGTGGTTTGCAGCAATTCTGCCGCATGGTTTAACCGAAGTTTCTTCAAGTACTGACTAAAGCTTTCCTTAAAGTGGATGGAAAATAATCGGTGGATGCTACTTTCGCTTGTACTCATATGTGCAGCAAGATCCGCCAAAGTGACGGAATGACTGAACTGCTGTTCAAGGTATAGGCAGACCTTTTCAATTTTTTCTTGGCTTACTTTCTCAGCGCTTTGTTCTTTTGGGAGGGCATATGACAGCTTTTGGGGGGCATAAGAAAGCAAGGTCCGGCTATTTTTATCGCTTATTAAGGCACTGAGGACTTGAAGTAAAATACCAAGCTGTGCCATAGCGGGATAGGTGGTGATATCTTTCAACAACTTGAGCACCTGACTACAGGTTTTTTCAGTGAACTCGATGCCTTTCTCTGCCCGCTTTAGTAAAGATTCTATTTTTCTCATCTCTACACAGCTGAACATCATATTGGCGATCCATTCTTTTTTGAACCAAATAATATGAGTCTCACAGAGTTGGTTTTCTTCAGTTTCAGTGGAGATAAAACGGTGTGGTAGGTTAGGGGCGATCAACACCATATTACTATCGCCAAAATGACCTTCGTAGTGGCCAATACAAGCCTTGCCCTGAAAATGGCGATGGATAACTAACTCATATTCTTGATGGAAGTGCCATTGGTAGTGTTTGTTCGGTTCTTCTATCTTGCGATATCGCCATGAATAGCCTTGGCGTTGCATGACTCTTTCGACTGTCGCTTGTTGCATGAAATAGATCCAAGAATTACGGAAAAGTACCAGTGTTTATCAATATAGTACTGAAATTAGCAGTGAGGTGAATGTAATGATGGAATAGTACTTATAGTTGATAAGTTTGGATAAGTCAGCCTTCCACCAAAGCGTATTGTTGAGGCAAGCCATACGAGGAGCCAAAACAATGAACAAACTTAAAGCTATGATAAATAAATTAATTACTGAAACCCGACGTGATTGTTTAGCCAAAGTGGTATGTGGCTACCAAGCCGCATATTCTTGGCAGGTACTGGGATATAAATCCAAAAAAGATTTTGATAAAGATTTGGCTTTGAGCCTATACCGCCAGAGCGCAAAGCGACACCATACGTTATAGGCTTTTAAACAAATATGTTACGTCATCTCTATAATGTCGCCACAGTCGAGTTTTTTTCATTTTCAACGTTAGTAGATTGGGGGCTAGCGAGAATTTTATCACAGATGTAACTGCCAATAGGTATCGCAGAGGTTGCTGCAGGAGAAGGGGCATTACAAACATGGAGGCTGCGTGGGCTTTCGGCAAACAAGAAGTCATGAACCAATGAACCATCACTTAATACCGCCTGAGCACGGATCCCAGCAGGGTAAGGGGTTAGATCTGAGGTTGTAAGTTGTGGGCAGTACTTATTGACCAGTTTGAGGTAGCCAGGCTTCCACCATGAGTTTTTAGTTTCGATTAACCCTGATTTGATATGATTAGCCGTGACCTTCCAGAATCCTTTAAACGTCAGCATTTCAGCGGTATCTTTGGGGCTGAAGTTAACTCGATTATACCCTTCTCGTTTCCAGCCCTGAACGGCATTGGGGCCGACGGTGACGGTGCCATCAATCATCCGAGTAAGGTGAACACCGAGGAATGGCAATTCAGGATCTGGTATTGGGTAGATTAAATGATTCACAATTTGATTGTGTTGCGATGCTAGGCGGTAATACTCCCCTCGGTAGGGAATAATTTGAAAGTCGGTGTCGATGCCTAACATCTGAGTAAGTCGATCTGCCATTAACCCGCCACAACATATCAAAAATTTGCCATGCAGAGTAAAAGGCTGGCCATCACTTTGACAGGTGACGATAACCTCTTCTGTTTGCTCTTGAATGGCTGTTACTTCAGTGCGTTTGGTTAGCTCCCCACCGATTTGAACAAACAATTTGGCCATTTTATTGGTGATTTTTCTGTAATTCACAATGCCCGTTGCATTAACCAGTATCGCACCAAGGCCGGTTATATTGGGCTCTTGTTGCTGCAGTTGTTTTTGGTTTAGCAGTGTGACTTCAATGTCATTTTCTAAACAACGTTTATACAGTGTCTGCATCCTTTCTAATTCAGCAGAATCGGTGGCAACTAACAGCTTGCCGCATTGTTCAAAAGGAATGTTGTGTTCAAAGCAAAAAGCTTTGGTCGCTTTTTCTCCGGCCTTGCAAAGTGTTGCTTTCAGACTTCCTGGCGCGTAGTAAACCCCGGCATGGATAACACCACTGTTGTGCCCGGTTTGATGTAATGCCAGCGCGTCTTCTTTCTCGATGACGATAACTGATGCATCGGGGAGGCGTTGCTTGAGTTGCCAAGCCGTTGATATACCAACAATACCACCACCTACAATGATGTAATCGTACACCTTATCCATTCGAGATCCTTTTCGATTTTCCAATGCTGTAAACGACAATCACTGCCATCATTTTGATGAGTATAGGTAAAATGAACAATGAAAGCTGCGAGCTTGACCACAGAGCATTACGTAAATGTATGCTGTTAACACTATGTGTGTTGGTGTCTATTTGTTCGATTTTGTATCTGAAAGGCAGTTGTCACAGCGAAGATAACTGATTAGTTTTAACGTGTTTATTCAGGGTAGAGGCAAAACCAGCAGGACGCACCATACTTGTAACGTATTCCAAGCTTCTTATGTGTATAGGTTGACTTGGGTATAGCAATAGGAGCGATCAGTGATGCTAAATAAAGTAAGTGAGGTTGATTTTTATAAATTATTCACCGTGATCGGTGGCTATTTTCTTTTCTTTTTTAGTGCCTTTCATTTATTGAGGTGGATGAAGAGTAGCAACCTCTTAATCTATGCATTTGTTGTTCTTACTGTTGCCGTCAGTGCGTTGCTGATTATGACGTTATATAAGTTAAGAAAGAGACGAAAGGATCGAGATTAAATCACCCGCAGGAACGTTGTAAAGATAACTTATTGCATTTCATTTTCGCTTCATGTTGATACCCAAGCTTTTATGCAAAGCTTGGGTAAAGATTTATTGTATCCAGCAGGCTTATTGGTTCATTGAAAAATCAACAAGTTCGACTAAATATGCCTCTTTTTTAGAGTCATTTTTTTCGATGCCTTTGACGAGACCTAAGGATGGGTTCGCCCATACTTCAAGGCCTACAGGGTCGTTGTTTCTATGTGCCATCAATGTAATCATGTCCCAATCTGTTGCACCGTAACACTGACCAGTGATTCGATCGCGAACATAGAACTTCGTGGTTTCGATTTTCTTCGAGTTAATGGTCAGAATCTCTGTTGATGATCGCGTAAAATCAAATGTTCTTGTTACTGATAGATCGTCACAATGAGTAATATTTTCATTACCTTCTTGTACGCCATTATCCTCAAGTAAATGTTGAATATCGTCTCTAGATAAACCTGATAACTTTGATTCAAATGTTGCTTGATACTTTCCTTGTTGAGCAAGTGCGAAGTCACCATTGGCAATGAAATCCGGTAATCCCCAAAGCTGATGTTCTTTGTCTGCTTCTTCATCGATATAGGTAATAAAATGCTTATCTGCAATTTCACCTCCAAACGAACTATCCTGATCTGTTTGTTGGGTTAGGCCTGCATCTTTATATTCGGTTGTGCTAACTGAAAAGAAGCCCTCAACACCTTCTTCGTTTGCTAGAACATTTAGGATATCGTATTTGGCGATATCGCTGCTATCAATGGCCTGATATATGCTTTTTTCATAATTGGTTTCAACCAAAGCATCATCTTCCATGAAAGATGAATTGTACTCTTTGATGGATATTGTCGTGCTGTTGAGCTTAGCAGCATCAAATGTCGCCCCTTTCAATGGGAAATCAACTGTTGGTGCTGGTTTTTTATTGTCCGGCGTAGAGCTTCCGCCGCCACCTCCACCACAACCGGTTAAAAGACTGATGATTGAAAGGCTGATAATCGTTTTTTTCATTATGTGACCGTTTAAAGTGAGCTTTACAAAAAATGAATAACTGTCCATGTAATGATTCGGTTGGATTATATGTGTGGTCGTCACGGATCTGTGTCTTGATTTGTAAGGCCTGGGTATGCGATTGCATTGGGAACCCACCATGGGTTGCACACGAAAGGATAGTAATAAGAGAGCAGAGCGCTGAATCGGTGTATGAGTTAAGATTTATGGTGGTTGGTGGATTGAAAATAAAGTTTACAACTGTAATGGACTGTATGGGCTTGATAACCTTGTAGTTAACATGGTTAAAGCTTAAGTGGCGAGTTTATATTCAACAATTACAAAAAAAGCCAGCTGAACTGGCTTTTTGCATGCAATTTAGCGTACAGGCTTAATATTTGCCCATGTAGGCATAACCTGTCATGAAAGCCGCTTCTTGGAACTGACGAAGGCCAGTTGCACGGAATTCAATAGCAAGTGGATTGCGCTTCAGCTTTTGTTTGATTTCTTGGCTAGTCATGAAATCAACTTCAATGCCTTCAATTAACTGAATAGCGGCTTCAAGTTTGAAGCCAATCGCGCTACCTGCGAACTTACCACGTGTTTCACGCGTACGGATCACAACTCGATCGATTTGGTAGTCATCCAGTAGCTTTTTGAAAGTCTGCTGGAATTTACGCATCTGCTCATTGTCCATTGAGTCTTGCATGATGAACTTTTGAGAACGGCACTCAGGAAGATCAAACAGACCGTCATTCTGGGAAAGAAGGCAAATTATGGCTTCGTTGCTACGAAGCTCAACAGCACAAATTTTCATGTAAACACCTAATAATGTAGTTAGCAGGGTATTTTAGGCAAAAGTGCAATAATTGCCAGAAATTAAATGATCCATATAGCTAGTTTTATACTCAAATGACTTAGTTGTATAGCGGACCGTCGATCTCAAGCTGGGTTAACATCAAACGGGCGTCCAGCTCTAGCTGGTGGTAGTCAGGCTCCATATGGCTACATAACTGATAAAATGCCTTGTTGTGATCTTTTTCACGGCTGTGGGCAAGCTCGTGTACCACTATCATTCTTAGCAGTGGAAGAGGGGCTTGTTTGAAAATGGTTGATACCCTGATTTCATTCTTCGCCTTTAACTTCTTGCCGTGAATACGAGAGACAAAGCTATGCATACCCAATGCATGGTTGACCATATGGATTTTGCTGTCGTAAGCCACCTTGCTGATTGGAGATGATTTTTTTAGGTACTGATTTTTCAACTCGATGACATACTCATAGAGTGCTTTTTCTGACTGGATAGTATGTTGTTCTGGGTATTTTTTTAGCAGGTAACGCTTGAGGTTACCTTGCTCAACCAGTTGGCTGACTTGGTCAATGAGTGGATCGGGATAGCCTTGTAGGTATTTTAGTTCTTTCATATGAACAGTCAGACGCTGAGTGGAAGCGCGATTTTAAACATTTTGGCTAACTTGGGCAATCTCAGGCTAGGATAGTGGAGAACAATGGCTCTAGAATAAAAGAAAAAGGAGAAAAAATGGAATTACGATTGCCACCACCACTGATTTTACTCATTACCCTTGGCTGCATGTATGGCCTTGCACGTTACTCGCCATTCTATGCTTTTTCGTTTGCCGGGCAGTCACATATTGTTTTGCTTTTTTGTCTTCTTGGCACTGTTATGGGGCTGTCTGCCGTGTGGTCTTTTGCAAAGGCCAGAACAACTGTCGATCCCCGCTTCCCGAATAAAACCTCTAAGCTCGTGACATCAGGGATCTTTCGTTATTCACGTAATCCTATGTATCTTGGTCTGCTTTGTTTTATATGCGCAGCGTTTGTCTATCTCTCTGCGCTTAGTCCCTTGCTCATGGTCGGGGTGTTTATTTTTTATATGAACCATTTTCAGATTGCTCCCGAGGAGGCAGTACTACAAGCAATGTTTGGCGAGCAATTTGAGCTTTATTGTCAACGAGTTAGGCGCTGGTGTTAATGTGCAGGTTAATTGCTTCAAAGTACTTGCTCTTCACTAAATAGGCTGTTTTATATAGGCGTTGGGCGTGGTCCCCGTTTGCTTGCGAAAAAAGCTAATAAAAGCGCTATCGCTTGAAAAGTCGAGTTCAAAAGCAACTGCTGATACTGGTTTGTGCTCAGACAGAAGTTCAATGGCTTTCATCAATCGCCATTGTTGGCGCCAAGCCTGGTAGGGCATACCTGTTTCTCGAGAAAAAATGCGAGAGATGGTTTTTTCGCTAGCCCCAATAGACAGTGCCGCTTTATTTAAAGGAGGCGGTGTGCGTCCTTCATTGTTGAGTTTTTTCATCCAAGTTTTTAGCCTAGCATCTGAGGGTAACGGTAAGAGTAAGTTTTCTTCGGGAGCGACAGCCAGCTCTTGCCAAAACAAACTCACCAGCGCTTCTTGTTCAGAATATGGCATTTCCCAAGGCCAAAAGGCCATTCTTTCAATAAGCTCACGTAATAAAGGGGTGACTCCGATAATTCTTAGTTTATCGAATCCCTCTTCCTTACATCGTATATCGAAATAAACAGAGCGATAGGCAACGACATTCGTCATCACCGCACAATGGCTGATACCTGACGGGATCCAAGCGGCTCGGGTTGGGGGCAAAATACATTGCTGATTGTCCAGTGTAATACTCATGCATCCTGACGGAGCGAAAAGCAACTGTGCTTTGCGGTGGCTATGCATACCTGAATCATGGCGGCCAATATTGGCCGCGATGCCAATAATCTGGCTGGGAATCGAATCTGGATTAAACTGGGTCTGCTCGGTGATCAGTGCCATGTCAAGAAGGTAAATGTTAAGGCTTTTGATAAATAATAGCGAGATCGCCCAATTAAGTATATGCAGAGGTGCCTCGATGTCTTCAATCTGCTACTCAAGCAACTTGGGTATAAACTATTGAGGTAGCCGGATTCAAAGAGGAATAAGCATGAGCTATGTCCATGGTATCCAAGTTGAGATAGATAGGTTAGATGATCAGGTTTTTATGGAATTAAAGGCTGTTGGTACCTTGACCCATTCAGACTATGAGAAAATTACGCCGTTGATTGAAGATGCGCTAGAAGGCATCGAAAACCCAATGGTTAATGTGTACTTTGACGGAACTGATTTTGAGGGCTGGGATCTTCATGCTGCTTGGGATGATCTCAAACTAGGGCTGAGATTTGGCCGTAAATTCAACAAAATTGCTATTTATGGTAATCAACATTGGCAAGAAGTCATGAGTAAGGTGGGAAGTTGGTTTGTCAGTGGTGAGGTTCGCTATTTCGAAGACTCTCTAGAGGCGATTAGTTGGCTGCGGGAAGAGTAAGCTGGCTAGTATTGAAACTGTGTATACATTAAGATATTGATAGTTTGGGGAAAGGTAAGCAGACCCTGATTAGAATGATAAATTTCGCTACAGGTATGGTGAAAATGAAAAGGAATGTAATTGCGTCTGGGGTTCTGTTGTCATTATTTTCCATGCATGCATGGTGTGATGAAAAAGTAGCAGCACAGACGGAGCTTGAGCCGGAGGTTCAAGCTCCTGGTTTTCAGTATTTTGTTGGACTTCGCGGTGGGGGTAACTTAATTGGCAGTGATAACACCGCTTCTGTTACCACTGGTAATATCGACTCTGATGATGACGATTTTGGCGCTTTTGGTGCGCTGGATTTTGGGGTGTATATGCCTAACCAGCGGGGACGTGTTTACTATAGCTTTGAATACCATACTACGACCACTCAGTTTGACGGTCAGGATGCTTATGATATTAACGTTGGGCTCCACCTTTTAAATGCGGAGCATATTTTCCGCCCACAAGCATCAGTTAAGCCCTTTGTCGGTATTCATATAGGGTATGCATTTGCCGAAACAGACTCTGATTTTTCTGGTAGTTATGATGAGAGTGGCATTGTTTTTGGTTTCCAAGCCGGTTTGGGTTGGCAGGTCATCGACGATTTGGGACTTGAAGTAGGTTTACGCCATACTGTACTGCCTTCAGAGCGTCGCTCATGGCAAGCCGAAAACAGCGCAGGCGACTCGGTTACGGTTGAAACACAGCTAAAAGGTGTAACATCTGCGTATCTTGGCGCCACCTATCGATTTTAGTGGGGTCGAGGTTTGCTTGAGCGGTTTACTCAGGAATATAGCTGCGTATAATGCCATGCCGCAACCAGAATCAGTAAGGACTTCAGTTTGAAGCTATTTGTTAGAGATCTTACCGTCATCGATTCCTCTTACCTTTGCCAACACCGAGGTATGGTAGGCGAGAGTTGGATCCTCGATGTGGTAATGTCGGGCGAGTTGAATGAAATGAGCATGGTGCTTGATTTCAGCCGGGTAAAAAAACAAATTAAACAGATTGTTGATGAATACGTTGATCATCGATTGATTGTCCCGAGCCAAAGCGATGCAATTCGTACTGCAGCAACGAAACCAGGCTATGCCACAGTTGATTTGTTGCGTGGAGACAAAAGCCTTCATCTGCACTGTCCTGATCAGGCCTATTGCTTTATCGAAGACAGTGAAGTCACTATCGAATCTGTCACCCGCCACATCTACAAAGTGCTAGAAGGCAAGCTGCCTGACAATGTTCAAGGGTTGGAGATCACACTTCGCCATGAGCCGATCGCTGGACCTTTCTATCACTACAGTCATGGTTTGAAAAAGCATGACGGTAATTGTCAGCGTATTGCACATGGTCACCGCTCTCCGGTTGAGCTATTGATTAATGGGCAACGAGATCTGACGTTGGAGCAACAGTGGGCACTGCGCTGGGAAGATATTTATCTTGGTAGTGCAGAAGATGAGTGCACACTGGCCGAACTAAACCTGAGTCCGTTTGCTGCAGAAGTGAATGATCAAAGTCATCATGCATTTCGTTATACAGCACCTCAGGGTAAGTTTGAGTTAGCTATTGCTAGAAGTGATGTTGAGATGATTGAAACCGATACAACGGTAGAACTACTTGCGCTTTATATCGCTGAGCAGGTCAGTGAATCTGTTGAGGCCGGTTCAACGGTTGACGTTATTGCTTATGAAGGTGTTGGTAAAGGCGCCATCGCATCAGCAGCAGGTCGGTTGAACGCGTAGCTGATAACTTTCATTTTTCGTTGATAAAAAGATAAGCCCCATGAACCAAGTGTTGATGGGGCTTTTTTAATATCACTCTAAAGTTGATCTTCAATCGGTAATAACCCGGCAAACCAAGCTGAAAAACGCAACCAGATACTGGCATCGGGTTCTGAGTGGGTAACTGTACCCCTCAAATCATTGTGCCACTCCAGATCACCATCTCCATTTAATGCAAGGCGATAGGTATTCTTCTTAAGATTACGCTCTATTTCACGATATATCACTTCGCCAAACTCACTTGACTCGATCAAAACACCCATCTCGGTATTTAGGTAGGCAGAGCGGGGATCAATGTTAAATGAACCGACAAAAAGATCCTTGCGATCGATGAGAAAGGTTTTGGCGTGCAAACTGGTGCGGGAGCTACCTAACCAAGAACGCTTTTTTTTCAGGCTAGGATCAACTTTAACTTCATACAGCTTAACACCGCCAGCAAGAAGTGGCTTTCGGTATTTTGCATACCAACCATGTACGGCAAAAACATCATTCGACGCAAGGGAGTTTGTAATAATCGTGATATCAATGCCGTCTTCAACCGCCTGAGTCAATGAATTTGCCCCTTGTTCTGTTGGAACAAAATAAGGGGAAATAAGTAATAATTCATTGTCGGCTTGGTTGATAATGGCACTAAGCTGATGGAGAAGGAGATCGGTATCTTCTGGCGAATAGACTTTTGAGGGAAGATCGTAGTGGACTTCAGCCTCGCCCCAATAAAACGCCAAGGTTTCATTTTTTATATGCTCAGTAAGAGGAAGCTCTGCAAGTGATTTAACGTATCGGGAGTGTTTGAAGTGACGCTTTAGGTCATCTTCCCAGCTCTTGATCCTTTCTGTAGTCGGTTCAGATGCATTTTTAACAAAAGACTCAATCGGTATAGAAGGTTTACTATTCCAATAAAGGTCAAACTGTATGGAAATTTTTGGTACAGACTCTCCGAGCATCAATATATCGAAATCACCAAAATCTACCGCGGTGTTAGCGGCAAAATACTCGTCACCAATATTTCGTCCTCCTGTAATGACAAAAGCGTTATCGGCAATTAAAGCCTTATTGTGCATTCGACGGTTCAAGCGATCAAAATTACTGATAAAGCCAAGTATACGCGCAGAACGTTCTTCAAATGGATTAAACAGGCGAATGTCAATGTTTGGGTGGCTTGCAAGTTGCGCCATTGATTCATCATTACGTGACTGCATATCGTCGAGTAACATTCGCACACGAACACCTCGCTCTGCAGCTTGGTACAAGGCGTAAGTCATTAACGAGCTGGTATTGTCGTCGCGGTAAATGTAGTACTGCAGGTCAATACTGTGCTCTGCACCGTAAATAAGCGCTAAACGGGCTAAGAATGCTTCTTGTCCATCTCCTAGCGGATAAAAGCCTGTCAGCTCAGGGTGTTTATTTAAGTAGGGAAGCACCTGGCTAGCAAGTTGTGTCTGCGAATCAAAAGGTATCGTGTAACTTGGTGTTTTCTCTGTAGTAGGTATGGAAGAACAACCAATAAAAGAAAAAAAACTAACGATCATTACTAAGTAACGAAAAAAAACAAACAAATATGCCATAACTTTTCGGTTAGATTCCTTTCAAGGTAATACCAATTAGATTCTAATTGGCGGGACTGGTGATGACAAATCTAAATTAAGCTACAACTGACGTTACCATTGACACAAATGATGATCTTTTGGGCGATTGGTCACAAAAAAACACTTGAGAAAAGGTTTTGCTATTTCATTATTTATTGGTGGTTTTATTTGTTACCTGATGGTTGTTTTGTTGATATATATTTTAAAGGTGATTTTTTGCAGTTAAATCCTCCAAGCTGTTATTGCAAGAGGAAGCATATATGAGCATTTAAGGTGTTTCATTGCATATTAAGTTGGGTATATTGGTATTAAGCCCTTAGGACACGAAAAATTAACATATTGATGTGGGGCGATGACTTAGACCGTGGTATGTAATTTTAAAAGGAGTTAATGTTATGGCTAAACGTGTATCAAACAAACGTATTAAAGAAATTCTGGATAATGCAAAAGCGAAAAAATAGTTCTTAAAAGCCTCCAATTTGGAGGCTTTTTCATTTCTATTGACCCGTCCTACATCAAGTTGTCTTGTCCTGAAATGTGTTTACACATTTACGACTTATTATCACAACACCTGAGTCAATGATGCGATCAATAGCCCTGCCATCCCATAGTTAAACCATTTCATTTTAGCTGGTTGTTGGAGAAAAGCCTGAAGCTGTTTACCAGCATAAGTCCAGATGCTGACTGACGGTATGTTAACGATGGCGAATACCAATGAAATAAGTGCTATCCCACGCCAGTCTGACGTTGTGTTGTAGATACTGACTGTCGTAATTGCCATTGTCCACCCTTTGGGGTTTACCCATTGGAAACCGGCCGCAGAAAGGAACGACATTGGCTGATAATCGTTTTGATCTGAATGAGACGGTTTGCTGCGAGCAATCAAAAATGCGAGGTAGATAAGGTACCCAATGCTAATAACTTGCAACACTTGGTGCAACAGCGGATAGCTTTGGAAAATACCGACTAAACCTATTCCGACTAATATCACCATAAAGCTAAACCCAAAGATAATGCCCAGCATATGGGGGATCGTGCGTAAGAAGCCTACATTGGCACCAGACGTCATGAGCATGATGTTGTTTGGTCCTGGTGTAACTGTAGAGACAAAGGCAAATGCTACAAGGGCAGCGAAGTGGTGGTAATCCATAATATTGTCCGATGTTCTGTTTTAGATTAACCTGTATATTAATTAAAGAACGGGTGCATTTTGTGCCTACTTTTGCTTTTAAATTTAATTAATCACAATGATGTTGCGTTATGGATAAGTTTGACGAAAGAATATTGCAGGAGTTAAAACGTGATGGCCGGTTGACCAATGTCGAGCTGTCTCAACGGGTAGGTCTATCTGCTTCCGCCACACTCAGGCGAGTTCAGGAGCTTGAACGAAAGGAAATCATTTCAGGGTACAAAGCGATATTAAACCAGACAAAAATGGGTGTTGGGTTTATCGCTTATGTCAGTGTTGGGCTGGCAAATCACAGCAAAAAGTCACAGTTGGATTTCGAGTCTCATATCGAGCTGGCGAAAGACGTGGTGGAGTGCCATAACATCACAGGCGCTAGCGAGTATCTGTTAAGGGTCGAAACAAAGGATTTAAATGCCTATAAGCGGTTTCATGCGGATGTACTGGGAGAGATCCCTCAAGTTAATTCCATTTCGACCATGGTGGTGATGGATACACCGAAAGATGAGCGAGGCTAATAAAAGGGCAGTCGAGTGCCCTTTAGAAACTCTATATACGCAAGCACCTTGAAGGTTCTTGGCTAGAAGGTGGTTATTCGTCGCCGCCGAAGTCAAAGCCGCCGTCATCACCACCGCCACCGAAGAAATCATCATCGCTGCTAAAGCCATTATTGGCTAGTGTGTCATCAAAACCACTATTTTCGAAGCCGTCACTACCAAAGCCGGCATCACCGAAACCAGATTCGCCGAAGCCACTATCAGCTAAGTCACTGCCACCTAAACCATCAGTACCAAAACCGCCGGAATTGTCAGTATAGTCTGAGGCAAAGCTTGAAGAGTCATCTAAGAAACCACCGCTGCTTTCTTCAGCACCAGAGTTAGCTAGTGCGTCTTCTGAAGGCATTTCTTCCGTAGCCGTATCTTCTGCAACGGGGTCAGTTGTTGCCATGGTATCAGCTGCTTGTTCATCGTTATTGAACAGCATGTTGCTGATCATATTACCGGCAACCATACCAACTGCTACGCTTGCGGCAGTTTGCATAAAGCTGCCAAAAGCACTTGGTTGGTGGGTTGGTTGAGGTGGTTGAGGGGCAGGGCGGTTACCCCCCATCATTTTGCTTAATGTGCCACGGTTTGCTTCCGTCTTATGGTGATCGACACATTTTTCAAGGTATTCATTCTTTTGTTTGAGCTCTTTTAACGCCATTTCTTGCACAAGAACAGCTTGGGTAAGCTTGTAGATAGCATCATCCTGAGAGCCAATTTCATTGTTAATCAAGCTTTCTGCGTCTGAGTCTTTCGATTTATTTGGGCTTTGCTTCAGCTTGTTGGCGACATTTTGGATCAGCTCTTTTTCTTGTGGTGTCATGATTTACCTTCTCATTGAGTAGCACATTATTATGCTTTGTTTTTATGACCTTCATCCTAGCCTATGGTTCCTGTTTCAATCTGTAACCATGGGTAAATGTTATTGCTGATCGATTGAAATGCATACAAAAAATCCGGCAAATAGCCGGATTTTGCAATTAATTGACATTACACCTTTATTGGCGAACACCTTCCACATGTAGTTCGATGTCAGCGTAGCTCGATGAGCCCATAACCTGAATACCAAATTCAGCTAGCTCAATCCGGGTTGTGCCTGTAAAGCCTGCACGGTAACCACCCCATGGGTCCTCACCCTCACCAATGAACTTGGCATCGATAGCTAACGGCTTAGTTTGGCCGTGTAGGGTCAAATCACCAAAGATAGTCATTTCACCGTTGCCTTTTGGTTCGACTTTGGTTGAGGTAAAGGTAGCGGTAGAAAACTTACCGGCGTCGATGAAGTCTTCGCTGCGTAGGTGCTTATCACGCTCTGCATGGTTACTATCAAGGCTGGTGGTATCAACATTAACCATCACTTTTGAGGCTGACAAATTCTGTGGGTCATAGCTAAATGTACCGTCAAAAGTATTAAAACGGCCTTTAATAAAGCTGTACCCTAGGTGCTCAACTTTAAAGTTGATTGATGCGTGAGCACCTTTTGTATCGATAGCGTAGTCTGCCGCATTTACAAAACCAGATACCGATGCCACAGCCATAAGTCCCATGGCGATGATGTGCTTTTTCATTTACTTTACTCCCAACATTTTTTTTAGAGTGTTGTCTTTATTAATAAAGTGATGTTTAAGTGCCGCAAGGGCATGTAGGCTGGTGAGCCCGATTAGCGTGAAGGCGAGGTAGTAGTGCACCTCTCCTGCAATGTCTGCTTGATTAGGAAACAGTTCGCCCAAAGCAGGCACGGCGAACCAATCAAAAACTTCGATGGCGCGACCATCTGCGGTGGAAATGAGATAACCTGAAGTAAAAATACCGATGAGTAAGATATATATCAAAGCATGGGCCATTTTAGCCGCAGCAATTTCCCATGCCTCTCCTTCAATGGAAGGCTGCATTTTAATGTGTTTCCACACCAACCTGAAAAGAGTCAGAGCAGCTAGGCAGATCCCAACTGACTTATGCCAGTGGGGGACAGGTTTGTACCATTGAGAATAATAATTGAGATCAACCATCCATAGCCCAGCGGCAAACAAACCAATAACGGTGATTGCTGTTAGCCAGTGAATTAAGATGGATAAACCATCATATGCTTTTCTTTCCTTGTTCATCTTTCTCTACTCTATGTCACTTATAGAGATATTGTAGACACCACTGTCAGGAACATAAGTACTAACAGTTGAACAACAACATCAATTTATTTGAATAACATGCGAGAGTGGGGGAGTATTGCCGAGGGGGAAGAGTATGAGGAGAGTAACCAGATAGATATTTAAGCCATTGACAAGAAATAAGCCAATGGCTTCAAAAGAGGAAATCAACGAAGAATGTTATTATCGTGACGCCAGTCCATAATGGTCCATTCGTTCATCTGTGCATGCAATGCCAGAGCAGGATCAGGGTTGACAGCAAAGGGGCGATCGACAGCATCAAGTAAAGGCAAGTCGTTGATAGAGTCGCTGTATCCATAACTACCTTTAAAGGCAGTATCTTGTTGGTCAAGCCAAGTTTTCATCCTGATCACCTTTCCATATTGGTAACTAAGCGTACCTGTTGTCTTTCCTGTGAACTTACCATCGACCTGTTCAAGATTTATTGCAATGGCATCGTCGGCGCCTAGCATGTCAGCAATTGGTTTTACCAAGTGCTCACCAGTGGCCGAAATCACCAAAATCTTATCACCTCGGCGTTTGTGCCATTGAATTCGGCTTATGGCATCTTGGTAAAGCGCAGGTTTGATATGGTGTTTAATAAATTCGTCCACCAATACCGAAATGTCTGAGTCATCCATACCGATCATTGGCTTAAGCGTTGCCTGCATGTAGGATTCCATGTCCATCTTGCCTTTGGCATACGCTTGCATCATTTGTTTTTCTTCAACCAGAAGAGTCGAAGGGGCGACACCCTTTTCGACAAGGTAAGCACTCCATAGACTGGCAGAATCAGCCGCAATCAACGTCTCATCAAGATCGAAAATAGCAAGGTAAGGCATGACGCTAGTTGCAGGGCTATTGGTTACAGCGTTAATGGTTGTCAAACTTTTTTCCTATTATCATTATTTGTTTAAATCATTATCTACTGGCATTCGCTCAGTTTCGATAGAGAGTATTCAAGGGTTATGACAGCTAGTTTTCAACTCTGTGTACTTTTTAAGTCAGGTTTTGCATGTATCCTACATGGTGTGTGCTTTCTATTAGGGCTGCTATGGCGATGTATCACTTTATATGAAGTGATATTCAATTTGTTAGGTGGGTATTACATCTATTGGCTAACTAGGGTATAACAATGCCATGAAAATACCGAAGAGAATACAGCCTTTAGTTGACGATGGTTTGGTCGACGAGGTGACAAGCCAATTAATGAGTGGCAAAGAGGCTTCAGTGTACATAGTACGCTGTGGAGATACGATCCGTTGCGCTAAGGTGTACAAAGAGACAACTCAACGTAGCTTTAAGAAAGCAGCGGCCTATCGAGAAGGTCGCAAGGTGCGCAATAGTCGCCGCGCACGGGCTATGGAGAAAGGCTCTGGTTTTGGCCGTGAGCAGCAGGAAAAAGTGTGGCAAAGCGCAGAGGTCGATGCTTTGTATAAACTCGCTGCTGCTGGAGTTAGGGTTCCCGAACCTTTTGGCTGCTTTGACGGTGTACTGCTGATGGAGTTGGTCACTGATGACGAAGGCTATGTGGCTCCAAGGCTAAATGATGTGGTTATGTCAGCAGAGCAAGCGCGTGAAGATCATCAAACTATGATGACCTACGTGATAAAAATGCTATGCGTTGGTCTAATTCACGGTGACTTGTCTGAGTTTAATGTGCTGGTTGATGAAAAAGGTCCAGTGATTATCGATTTGCCACAAGCTGTAGACGCCTCTGCAAATAATAATGCGGAGTGGATGTTGGCGCGCGATATCAACAATATACGTGATTATTACAGCCAGTTTGCCCCTGAGTTGCGAGACACTGAGTACGCCAAAGAAATTTGGGCTCTGTTTGAAAAAGGCGATTTAACCCCTGATAGTGAGCTAACGGGAAGCTTTGAAGAGAGTGATACTGAAGCTGATATCGCAATCATTATGCAAGAAATTGATGCGGCCCGCGACGAAGAGCGATTTAGAAGGGAGCGTATTAAAGAAGCAAAAGATGGTGTAGACGAAAGCAAGTTTAACTGGGCTGAGAGCTAACAAAGTTTGTGTTGATATTGGCTCAAATGTTTACTTGTTTCTAGCTTCGAAACCTCATACAAAAAGTATTCATCTCTGTGTCAGCCGATCTTGGCTGACACGCTTACAATGTTATGTACTAAATTAAATTTAATAACTCAGGAATTAAATCTGCTAATCTATCCGTAAATGTAACATGTTGATTGACCAGCCAATGTACACCTTCTCGTCCACACGGTTTAATGAACTTTGTCGGTAGTATTTATAGCGATCATACAATTCTTCCATTTTCAAAACAGCTGATGTGATCAGCCAGCTTTTCTGTTTGCTGTGCTGAATGGGAGACCATCACGATGGTATACCGTGTAGCCAGTTGAGTAATAAGCGCCTCAATATGATCGGCCGTTTCAGGATCCAGTGAAGCAGTAGGTTCATCAAGCAGTAAAATTTCGGGTTCAAGCGCTAATGTACGAGCCAGACAAAGACGCTGTTGTTGCCCGCCAGAAAGAGAGTGAGCTGGCATGCTAAGGCGATCTTTAACGTCATCCCAGAGCGCGGCATGGTTGAGGGCAGTACGCAGTTTTTGCTGCGCAACCTGGCCCTTCAAGCCGCAGACAACGTTAAGAGGTAATAGTAAGTTCTCTTTAATCGTGCCGGGTAACAACTGCGGGTGCTGAAAAACCATGCCTACCTTCCGTCGCAACCCTGGCAGCCCTTGGGGTTTCATGGCATGAACCGACTGCGTTGTTCCGTCTAGTAACAGTTCTATTTTCCCTTGTGTATGGCAATTTTCAAAACAATCATTGAGTCGGTTGAGTGCCCTCAGAAACGTTGTTTTGCCAGAACCTGATGTACCGGTAAGCACATGAATTTGATTTTTATAAAAGTCTACACTTACGTCCGAAATTACGGCTTGGGAGCCAAATGAAATGGTGAGATTCGATACTTTACCGGCCAATTCTGGCGGCCGTTTAAACGTCATACTAAATTCTCCATGACGGTTTACGCTGTAAAAGACCGGCCACTGAAAAAATGGTGGCAGTGAGGCACAAAAGAGTGAGGGCTGCACCAAAGGCCATTTGGAGTTCTGAATCGTTTTGATACTGGGCACTGTAATAGAATATGGTAAATGGCAGCGCTTCATAACGCTCAAATATCCCCCCGGGCAATCCTGCGTTAGCAACCGCGCCTGTCAGCATGATAACCGCAGTGTCTTCAGCGGCTCTTCCCGTCGCAAGCATAATCCCCCCGATAATGCCTTTCGCAGCTTGCGGCAGCAATACAACACGCAAAGTTTGCCAACGTGACATACCAAGCGAGAGAGCCGTTATTTCAAGTGAAGGGGGCAAGGCTTGTAGAGCTGTACGGGTTGCGACTGCTAAATAGGGAATAATGAGCATCGCGAGGCATACCCCTGATAGTACTAGGCAGGTATTGGCTGAAGGAAGTAACCAGTTACGTAGAAATAAGATTAAGGTAAAGCCGAACAGCCCCATCAGAATTGACGGAATACCAGCCAAGATATCAATGCTAAGCGCCAGGATCGTTTTGAACCGTGAAGTCGTACTGGTTGCCAGCCAGATCCCGGTTGCTAGCCCGGGTAAAAGTGCTAGAGATAAGGCGCTAGCAACAACCGTCATTGTGCCAATGCAAGCTGGCCAGATTCCGTCCCATATTGGTTCAAGTCCAAATATCCCTTTGATAGGGTCAGCATCGCCAAAGAAAAGTGAAAGACTGAGTGCTGGGGCACCACGGATGATAATAAATCCAATGAAAAAACTCAGGCATAGCAGCGTTCCGATGGTACAAATAAGGCACCAGAAGTGAAATATCCGTGCCTTCATTTTGCGTCACCTGTATGTGCATTGATCTGTGCGTGTTCCATTTTTCTGATCAGTAATGTAACAGTGACACTGATCGCGAGTAATACTAAGCCAGCAGCGAAAAGTGAGTTATAAGCAGCGCTGCCATTTTCAGTGGCTATTACGAGGCCAATATGAGCGGTCAAGGTGCGAATTGAGTCAAATACGCTGGTAGCCAGTTGCGGGGCATTTCCGGCCAACATTAGCGGAAGAAGAGTATCACCAATAGCTCGGCTAAAGCCCAGCAACGCGGCAGAGGCCATTGCTTTTGTCGTGTTGGGTAAGATGATATATAAAATTGTTTGTGTATCGGTAAAGCCCATCGAGGCTGATGCTAAGCGGATCTGATTTTCCAGTGGACGACAGTGAGTGTCTAACATCATGATCATAACGGGTAAAATTAATAGTACAACCATGGCAGCCGCGGCGAGCAGACTAAAACCAGAGCCACTCTTGAAGGTTTCTCGTATTAATGGAACAAGTAAAAATACAGCAGAAATCCCATACACAACCGTCGGGACCCCGGCCATCAGTCGGATAATACGTCGGATCCAAATGGCTATTTTCCTATAACGACTGAACAGACAAAATCCCGTGATACCAATCGCAACAGGGAAGGCCAATGATAGTGCCATCAAACCGATCAGCCCGGAGCCGATGATCATCGATGAAATGCCATATTGCCCTTGTTCTGGACGCCAGTTCAGCGATAAAACCTGTGTATCTGTATTAAAGAATACAGGCAAGGCGAACCAGAACAAAAAGCCAAATAACAACATCATGAATACAAAGACGATGGCAACAAGTACCATGAGTATCCGCTCTGTCGTGATCAGGGATCTCATGGATTAGTTGTTGCTGACTGGGATATATCCAGACGCTCGGATAAATTCAGCCCCTTGTGGGCTGTAGATATAATCAATGAGTTCTCGAACTAGCCCTTGAGGCTGGCCTTTGGTATTCATGTAAAGCCGGCGCACAACAGGGTATTCTCCTGATTCACAAGCTTCATTAGTTGGCTGCACATTGTCTAGCGCTGGCGCTTTAACCATGTCATCTATATAGCCGACACTGCTGTATCCAACGGCACCAGGATCACGTGCGATGGCAGTTTTCATTGCGCCATTAGACGGTACGACATTGGCGTGATTGACTATCGGTGAGTTGTGAAGCAATTTGTCTACAAAGATGGCGCGGGTGCCGCTGGCCTCATCTCGGGTAAATGTGTTGATAGTGCGGTCATCTCCACCAAGCTCTTGCCAGTTGGTGATTTTTCCCGCATAGATATCGGCCACCTGTTGTTGGGTTAAAGCCTGAATTGGGTTTGATGGGTTGATGATAATTGCGACACCGTCGATAGCGAAGGGAAAAGAAATTAGTCCGAGATTTACTTCACTAGGTTTCAGTGGTCGACCAGTGTTTCCGATATCAACTAGCCCTTTGGCCGCTTGTTGGGCTCCTACACCGGATCCCCCACCGGCAATTGTTATACGGATCTCATTATTGCTCTGCATAACAGCCTTTGCCGCCTGTTTCATTACGGGAATATGCGCGGTTCCTCCGGCGATATTGATCGTTCCGGAAAGCCCTTCGAATCTTTCGAGATCAGAAGCTTGTGTGAAAGTTGATACAAAACACAAGCCACAAAGAAGTAGCTTGCTGAAACCAGATTTGAGTCGCATAAAATCTCCTTTTTATTGAAACTGAAGCGCAGGGAAAGCATCAGGGATGCATCAGATGCCTATATAAAATGTAAAGACTACGCTTACCAATCTGACAAAACAATATGTACGACAAATGAATTGTGACATTACTATCTGATTTGAATCACAATTTAAGAATGGAAGTGATTAATTGCGGTGGCTCAACTCATTGTTGCGGAAACTACCCTCATAGCCCTAATGAACCTGATGTAATACTGAACGTTAAATTTATCTTGATGGTTACTTCGCTGTAGTCGTTACTGTGACAGATTTAGACGATGCCTCTATGAATTGCCGTCCGTTTACGTGTTTTTTAAACAAGTCCATCTGTCATTTTCCATGTTAAGCAAAGTGACCAGTATAAATAACAGAGGGGTACAGACTGAGAGGTCAGTCTAAAGAGGGAAGGGTGCTTACTAAAATCGAATCCCTTGTTGATTTTAAACAAAGTAAAATATCGCCACAGTGAGATTCAGTGGTAACTTGCATTTGCGCAGCAGCGCATTCGTCACCAATGGCACAAGTACCAATGGTGACGAATGAATACTTTGACAGGGTTAATCGATCTGTGACATTTCGTTTAGGATAAATTGCTCTACACAGCCCTCGGTTGCTGCCATGTAATCAGCAAGGTGTTGATTACCCATGTGCTTTTGCCATAACTCACGAGATGTCCAGTTTTCGAAAAACAGGAAGTGGGCTGGGTTCTCGTTGTCTTGATGAAGATCGTAATTAATACAACCTTCCTCTGCGCGAGTGATGTCGATTAGCTTTAGTAGTTCCGCTTTTACAAGTTCAACGTTATCTTCTTTTGCAATGATGTTGGCTACGATAGTTAGCTTGGTCATGTGTCTTCCTCTATTCGAAACTGTGTTTGTTTTATTGATAGTTGTGTTTGTCTATACCGTGTTGATGTAGTGAATAGTAGATGGATATTAGTCTTCTGAAAACAGCTCTGCTTTTGATTTATTATCAAAAATTAATTGAGAATTAAGGCTCGGTTTATGCTAGCGAGATGAGTGAGCGGAATAATGTTGCGAGTAAGGTGGCAATAAAGGGCTTTAATGCGGCGTTCAAGACAAAAAACAATCTACTCTTAGCCTAACTTTGTGAAATGTAGATGAGATGTATGAGGGGCTGTGATGACTGACAAAAAATACAACATCAAAGTAATGTCAAAGCAGGATTTAGCATTGGCAATTGATTGGGCTGCTGCAGAAGGCTGGAACCCAGGGCTTCACGATATTGAATCATTTTATGCAGCTGACCCAAAGGGTTTTTTGATGGGGTATCTAGGTGATGAGCCTATCGCGTCGATCTCAGTGGTCAAATATGACGGCAGTTACGGCTTTTTAGGGTTCTACATCGTTAAGCCTGACTATCGAGGCAAAGGTTATGGCTTCAAGTTATGGGAAGCAGGTTTAGCTTATCTGAAAGGTTGTAATGTTGGATTAGATGGCGTTGTCGAACAGCAAGGTAACTATCAACAATCAGGGTTTAAGCTCGCCTATGGCAACATTCGTTTTGAAGGATTGGGTGGAGGAGTTAAGCCGGATGGTATTGGTTTGGTTGACCTGTGTGAACTGCCATTGAGTGAAGTATTGGACTATGACCACGCCTTTTTCCCTGCTGATAGACAGAGATTTTTACAACACTGGATAAAACAAACCGGTTCATCGGCATTGGGTATTAAGCAATCGGGCAGGTTGGTAGGGTATGGTGTGATCAGGCCATGTCGTAATGGATTTAAAATAGGCCCGTTATTTGCCAATGATGCGTTATTGGCTGAGGAACTATTCCTCGCTTTGAGATCCAAAGCATCACCGAGTGATAATGTTTACCTTGATGTACCGGAAGTTAACTTGCCGGGTGTTGCATTGGCTGAGAAATATAATATGGAGCCAGTGTTTACTACTGCACGGATGTACACGGGTGACATTCCCGCCATTTCGGTGAGTTGTACATACGGGGTAACAACGTTTGAGCTTGGTTAAGTTATTTGCCCAGTTGCAGTGATAAATACAAGACTGGGCAAATCGTTCTATATGAATAGGCTGTGTGATTACTGATCTGATGAATGCATTGCTTGCTCAATAGCAACTGCAACCGCGACAGTAGCGCCGACCATAGGGTTGTTACCCATACCAATTAATCCCATCATTTCAACGTGAGCAGGTACAGATGATGAACCTGCAAACTGCGCATCGCTGTGCATTCTGCCCATGGTGTCTGTCATACCATAAGATGCTGGACCTGCCGCGACATTATCGGGATGTAAAGTACGTCCAGTACCACCACCTGAGGCGACAGAAAAGTAGGCTTTGCCTTGTTCTAACCGTTCTTTTTTATATGTACCAGCGACAGGGTGCTGGAAGCGTGTTGGGTTGGTAGAGTTGCCCGTAATAGAAATATCCACTTTTTCATGGTGCATGATAGCGACGCCTTCTTGTACATCATCGGCACCATAACAATTGATCTCGCCGCGAGTTCCTTGAGAGAAACGACGTTCAGAGACAATATTGAGTGATCCTGTGTCGTAGTCATACTGGGTTTGGACGTAGTTAAAACCATTAATACGAGAGATTAAATACGCCGCGTCTTTGCCCAAGCCATTTAAGATCACCCTAAGAGGCTGTTGACGGACTTTGTTGGCATTGAGGGCGATTTTGATAGCTCCTTCTGCTGCGGCATAAGATTCATGGCCCGCGAGGAAACAGAAACATTGAGTTTGCTCACTGAGCAGGCGAGCAGCAAGTTTTCCGTGTCCTAAACCGACTTGCCGCTGATCGGCTACCGAGCCTGGAATACAAAATGCTTGCAGGCCTTGACCAATGTAGTCAGCTGCTTGAGCTGCGCTTTTGCATTCTTCTTTTAATGCGATGGCTGCACCTAGTACGTAGGCCCAAGCAGCATTTTCAAACGCGATGGGTTGGGTGTCCTTGACGATGTCGTATGGGTTAACTTTATGTTCTTTACAGAAGCTCAAAGCGTCCTCTAATGAACTGAATCCGTACTGGTCAAGTAGAGGCTGGATTTGGTTGATGCGGCGATCATAGTTTTCAAATAGAGCAGCCATAATGATGTCCTCAGGGGTATTAATAGTTTTTAATGCTTTGGCTTAAAAATTAAAAGTGATGCTGTTACTTTTCTAGCTGATACAGTTGCACCAACTATTGATGGCGAGGGTCAATGGTTCTGACTGCCTCATTAAAACGGCCGTATTGACCTGTTGCTAAATCCATTGCCTCTTCGGCAGGGGTTTCCTTACCGATCAACTCCATCATTTTTCCAAGATTGACAAAGCGATAACCGATGATTTCATCGTTTTCATCCAATGCTAGTTGTGTAACGTAGCCTTCTGCCATTTCCATATATCGCGGACCTTTTGCTCGGGTACCATAATGGGTGCCAATTTGGCTGCGAAGTCCTTTGCCTAAATCTTCTAGTCCAGCGCCAATTGGCAGACCATCTAATGAGAAAGCAGTTTGGGTTCGGCCATACACGTACTGCAAGAAAATTTCACGCATCGCAACGTTTATTGCGTCACATACCAAGTCTGTATTGAGCGCTTCAAGAATGGTTTTTCCCGTGATTAACTCAGAGGCCATCGCCGCTGAGTGGGTCATGCCTGAACAGCCAATTGTTTCGATAAGAGCTTCTTCGATGATGCCGTCTTTGACATTTAGGGTGAGTTTGGCAGCGCCTTGTTGAGGCGCGCAGGTACCAACACCATGGCTAACACCAGAAATGGCGATGACTTCTTTTGGATGAACCCAGCGGCCTTCGACGGGAATAGGTGATGATGCATGATGTGGCCCTCTTTGAATCGGGCACATATTTTGGATTTCGGTTGAATATTGCATGTTGCTTGCTCACTTATAACGGATAAACGCTTGAGCAAAGAATGGAAGAGGAGTGATAAACACTAACAACATAGGTCTAGGGCTACACAAAGCATAGTTATCCTAGGCAATACCTCGGCCATTCATTGCCGCTGTTGTTAGACGTCATCATCCCGGGTAGGGCGGTTAAAGGAGGAACATCATCTCCCACCAACAAGTATCTCGTTGATGAAATTACTATACGCCTTTGATGGAAAATTGAACGATCTGAATTGCCAATCCTTGTTTTCATTTTTGATAGGAGCGTATTGTAAAAATGAAATGTAAATAAATTTTTCGTCGTTTATCAACAGATCAATTACTTAAATAAAACCATTAATATTTTCATGGTTTTTTCCGTTTGTCCTGACGTAATTTTACAGAAATCGAACATTGTTTTTCACTGTAGGAGGTAACCTAGCGCCATAAAAGAGTGGAGTATAACCATGAAATTACAACTTAGAGCGGAATCAAAGCAATCTGCAGTGGCGGTAAGGCCTTGGAAAAAAACAATAGTTACCAGTATGGTCGCTGTTGCAATCATGACGTTTGGCTTAGCAACGCCTAGTGTGGCAGAAGCGAAGGGGCACAAGCATGGACATCATCACCATAAACACCACAAACATAAGCATAAGCACCATAAGCACCATAAACACCATGTCGTGGTTGTGAAGAAAAAGCCCAAAAAACATAAGAAAGTTGTGGTCGTACATAAGTACCCCAAGCACCGCCATTACCACCGTAGTCGCCTACCTGAAATAGCTACATTTGCAGTTATCGCAGGTGCGACCTACGCAATAATTGATAATCATTACTATAAACGTCGTGGTGATGGTTATGAGTATGTGACGAAGCCAAGATAAATAAGGCAAGAGCCCTGTAAAGCAGGGCTCCTTCATTCTGTGTAAATTTCAAACACTGTTCATAATTTATTAGAGTGGGTTAACAACATTCTGCCTTTAATCTGTTATAGTCCATTTATAAACTGAATTTATGCCTAAAGTAATGAGTTAGGCTAGTTATTAAGTGAATATTTTTGCTTAAAAATCGAACGGTGTTTTATTTCCGTCTTGAAAAATATTGATTTTGATTTATTGGTGAAGGGATGAAAAAACTAGCATTAATGGCAGTTGCCTCTATGTTCCTTTATGGGTGTGCTAGCCCAAGTGTTGATGAGCCATCTTCGGTGATCCCCGTTGACTTGAAGAAGAGTGATCTGATTCAGGTGCTGAGTGATAAGGCAACGACAGACGTACTGGATATTCAGTACCTGCTTTCAGACGCGGAGATGACCAATAAAGACATGGTTGAATTTAGGGAGCAGCTCATTTTAGCGTTAGGTCAGGAGGAAGTGAATAATAGCTTTATCCCGCAATCTGAAATTGAAAACCTGTCTGCTCTCGCGAAAGTAAAACCTGACGGTTGCTACGTGAAAGAAGAGTATGAGTACTATAGCCCTCAATTACAGGAAGATGTCATTTTTGTTGTAGAAAATATGAGAGTGTGTGCGAAAGATAATGATTACGTAGCACTGGATAGTAGTATTGGGGATTTTCAAATAAATGTGAAGTATGACGATACGGTGATGACTACAACCCGCTATGCGTCTAATTTTCATAATGATGTGAAAATTGATGAAAAATCCTACTCATCTCTTTCTGTGGGTAAGCTAACGTTGACGGAAAAGATGTTGTCGTTTGAAACCGAGTCAGGCCTTGTTTATGACGTTGATAGAAAAGGTGTTGTAACTCGAAGTGATATTGGGTTGATTGGGGTGATCCACTGAGCGAATAATAAAAGGGGAGGCTGTTTAGCCTCCCTATTTATCACTGAACTAAATTATCAATTAAGAACTTGAAGGTGCAAAGTGCTCACCATTTTTCTTGTCGTATGAACGAATGAACATGAAACATCCAGCCAATACTATAAGTGGAAGTAATGGGTCGATAATTGAACCTTGTGTGCCAAACACTAGGTTTAATACCATAACAAGAGTGCCGCCAATAGACCAAGCGATAGTTGTTGGGATAGTCCATATAACAAGCTGTTTCTTGACTTCAGTGACGCCCATTAAGCGGTTAACAATATGGAACAGAGAATCGTTGAAGTAACCAGCAAACAAGCTACCCATGGTTGCCGCTGTTGCGGCGAACAGCAGGTTTATCCCTGGGATTTCAACTAGCACTGGTGCTGAAATGGATGCTGCAGTGATCATTGATACTGTACCACTACCTTGAATAATACGTACCAGTGTCGCGATAATAAATGGGATCATTATTGGTGATATAGGTAATGATGCAACTTGGTTGGCGATTTCTGCACCAGCTCCTGTTTCACGCAGGACAGCCCCTAATGCACCACCTGCACCAGTTACTAGCAAGATAATGCCGCAGGTTGAAATCCCTTCTTCCATTTTGTCTGTTACTTGCTCTTTACTTAGGTGATCACCCAATGTGTAAATGGCAAGCAATGTAGCAATGGAGAGAGCGATAACAGGGCTACCGACAAAATCAATAAATTGGCCAATGATACTTTGTGAGAGCCCTTCAAAGCCGAAATTACTTTCAAATAAAGCCATTAGAGATTTGAATAGGATCAGAACAATTGGAACAATAATTGGTGATATAGATCGCGCAAGTGAAGGTAAGTTCTTTTCTTTCTTACTGGCAAGGTAATCAGTGTGGTCTTGCTCAAGCTGTGCGCTTGATTTATTTAATTGTTCAACCGGTATGAATTCAGGGAAGTGCTTTTCAAGCCAGCGTGCGTACCAAACGATGCCCATGATACAAGGTGCTGCCACGGCAAGGCCTAAACCTAGCATTGAAGCCAAATCAACACCAAAAATACTAGCGACACCAAGCGGGCCTGGCGTTGGTGGGATAGCATGGTGCGCGACAACAAGGCCACCTGCGAGTGCAACGGTTAAGGTTAGAATTGAACGCTGGGACGTTTTCGATAAAGACTTAGCAATAGGGTAAAGAATAATTAGTGCGCTATCGACAAATACCGGGATAGAGACGATATAGCCCGTTACAGCCAACGCCATTTCTTCTTTCTTTTTACCTAACCATTTAATGAAGTGGTAGGCGATGGATTCACCGGCGCCTGTTGTTTCTAAAATAGCGCCCATCATAACACCGAGGCCGATAACAATACCTATGCCTCCCAAGGTACCACCAAAACCTGCGCTAATGGTCGACATCGTATCATTGACACTCAGCCCGCCGATAATACCGGCAATACACGCAGCAGCAATCATAGCGATAAGCACGTGTACTTTTGTACGAAGTACTAGGTATACCAGAACAGCCACGGCAATAATCAGGCCGACAACAGATGTAGGAAGGATCATAATGTGGCCTCCGTTTGTTTTTGCTCTGAATGAATAAAGTGGGCGAGAACGTCAGTGAAGCTACTGTCTGCGACAAAACCTAAGCTAAGTTCGATATCATTATTGATGCACTGTGGCCAGCTGCTGACAATTCGGTCAATCTGTAGATCGATATCAAATGAAATGTAATCCGATAAATCCTTTTCTGTTATCGCATTCATTGTTGTGATCATTTCTGATGGGGTGACTTGGATTCCCGGTAGGTTAAGAGTACGGAAACTAAGTTTGGTGAGTTGGTCTGCTTTAATCAGGCCGGCTTTTAGGATGTTCTCAACTACTTTATTTGGGCTAGAGACCCATAGTTTCAAGTCTGGATCGACAGGGCAGTTTGACTCTTGGCCATTGAGAGGCTCACGAATAATACCGCTGACAAAAGAGCTGGCTGCCTTATTCGGTTTGCCAGGACGGATACAGATAGTGGGTAGTCTAACTGTTACAGCGTCGACATAACCTTTACGGGAATAATCATTAACCAAGAGCTCACCAATGGCTTTCTGGGTGCCATAACTAGATACTGGCTGCATGGCAGTCATTGGAAGTATTTCGTCAGGGAGTTTGCCACCGAACACGGCGAGTGAGCTTGAGAATACAAATCGGATATCAGGGTTGGTATGGCGGCATTTCTCAAGTAATAATTGGGTGATGCTTAGGTTAACTGACATACCCAGATCAAAGTCTGCCTCGGCATGGCTAGAAACAATAGCGGCCAAATGAAAGACGTGTGTCACATCATTGGTGATAATTTTGTCGATATTTTGCGGAAGGGTCATATCTATATTGATAGATTCTATTCTTGAATCAGAGCCAGTTAGCCGAGACTCTTGAATGTCGACAAGGGTGATTTTTTTAACATCATTGTTTTTGAGCAGAGATTCGGCAAGTAGGGTACCGATAAATCCAGCTCCGCCAGTAATCACTATATTCATTTTCATTCCCTGTTTATAATTCACGTCGTTAGAATGGGTAGCCAATTAAGAGGCATGGCTACCGATTATTTTTTATTGATTTATAAGTAAAGCTGAACCCATTGCAGGCCAGCTTTAGTACCGTTTTTAGGGTTATATTCGCACCCTATCCATCCGGTGTAGCCAGATTCATCAAGCACATTGAACAGGTGCGGGTAGTTCAATTCACCTTCGCTTGGCTCGTGGCGATCAGGCACTGAAGCAATCTGGATATGACCGGTGTAGTCAGCCAAGTCGCGGATAAGTACCGTAAGATCACCGTCCATTATCTGGGCGTGGTAGAGGTCGAGCTGCAGTTTTACATTAGGACGATCAACTTGCTTGATTAGCTCAACTGCATCACGTTGACCCGAAATAAAGTAGCCTGGTACATCGCGGTTGTTCAGAGGCTCAATCATCAGCTCAATACCGTGCTCGGCAAACACATCAGCCGCAAAGCGGAGATTACTAATAAAAGTAACTACGTGTTGTTGGTAGCTGAAGTTGCTATCAACTATTCCTGACATTGCGTGCACTTTTTTGCAGTTCAAGGTGAGGGCGTAGTTTAATGCTGTATCGACACTGGCACGGAACTCATCTTCACGACCTGGAATAGCGGCGAAGCCACGCTCGCCCGTATCCCAATTACCCGGAGGCATATTGAAGAGTGCTTGTTCGAAGCTATATTTCTTCAACTCACTAGCCAACACTTCTGCGTCATAGGCGTAAGGGAATAGGTATTCCACGGCTTTGAAGCCAGCACGATGAGCTTGTTCGAAGCGCTCTAAAAAAGGTACTTCGGTAAAAAGCATGGTGAGATTTGCTGCGAATTTAGCCATTACTTGCCTCTCCCTTGTAGGTCTGTGATTTCTTCTTTGCTAAGGTATCGAATTGATTGGCCATCAAGCATTAATGCCAATTTCGCGGTTTCCTCTAGTTCCTCTGCATTGTCTACAGCATTAATGAGGTCTGTTCCTGTGATGACTGGGCCGTGGTTTGCTAGCAAGAAGGCGCGGTAATCTGCGGCGCGTTTTGCCAACTCTTCGGCAATGCGCGGATCGCCTGGGCGAAGGTATGGGATAACCGGTAATTCACCGATACGCATGACGAAGTAAGGGGTAAATGGCTTAATCGCATTGTTGGTATCTAGTCCTTCCAAACACGACAGTGCCGTCAAGTAAGTTGAATGCAAATGTACTACTGCATTGCACTTATGGTTGTTACGGTAAATTGCCAAATGGAACGCCACTTCTTTTGATGGGCGGTCACCTGAAATGTGGTTGCCATCAATATCAACTACCGATAAACGTTCGGCATCTAGTCGGCCAAATGAAGACCCGGTTGGTGTGGCTAGGAAGTATCCACTTGGCAGTTTGAGAGAGAGGTTACCTGCACCGCCAGTGGCGTAACCTCGTTCGAACATCGAACGAGCAAGCGTTACCATCTGCTCTCTGAGTTGTTGTTCAGTCATGGTAGAACCCTTGTGCCGTTTCAAAGAAATTAACGTCACCAAAGTTGCCTGACTTCAACGCCAGCGATAAGCTGCTGTCGATGGCTTTCACCCAAGGTACGCCCGGTGCAATCTGAGGGCCAATATGGAAGCCTTTAACTCCAAGGCTTTGAGTGACCACTCCCGAAGTTTCGCCGCCAGCCACAATAAAGTTCTGTATGCCACTTTCTTTGAGCTGGTGTGCTAACTGGCTGAAGAATTGCTCGACAGCATGGCTTGATGCCTGAGCTCCGTATTGGATTTGAATCGCTTTGAGCACTTCAGGTTCTGCGGTGGCGTAAACCATAGGGGCAAAATCTGCGTCTAAATTTTCTAGTACCCACTGGAAAACGGATTCACAGTAATCGTCTTGCTCTAGGCAAGCTTTAACATCCAGCGCTAAGTGCGGCGCTTTAGTTGTGTAGATGGCAACTTGCTGGTTGGTCATCACTGAGCATGAACCAGATAGAACTACCGTTTTGGCTTGTTGCGGTTTACCCGATTGTTTTGCTGAAGATTGATCACTTAAGTGTTCTGTCCAATTTTTAGCAATGCCAGAAGCAAGGCCTGAACCACCAGTGATCAACGTGAGTGATTTTGCAGCTTCTCCCAACGTCTCAAGATGTAACTGGTTGAATGCATCGACGACCGCATAGCGCTTACCTTCTTGCGCAATGGCTGTGAATTGCTCTGTTACAGCTTGGGCTCCTTGCTCAATAGTTTGGTAGTTCACCAACCCGGTAGCACCTTGTGATTGCGCATCCATCAGGCGCACAAGGCTTGAATCTGTCATTGGCGTAACAGGGTGGTTTCGCATGCCTGAATCAGATAGCAGTTCACCCATCACAAACAAATGGCCGTTGAATACTGTACGTCCATTAACCGGTAGGGCAGGGCAGACGATGGTGAAATTTTCGTTCAGCGCATCAAGCAACGCATCAGTGACTGGGCCAATATTGCCTTCGCTGGTACTGTCGAAGGTTGAGCAATATTTAAAGTAGAACTGCTGGCAACCTTGTTGCTGTAGCCAATTCAGGGCTGCAACAGACGTATCAATTGCTTCGTCTACCGGGCAAGAGCGTGATTTCAGGCTAATAACGACCGCATCGGCTTCTATATCGAGTTCGGTTTCCGGTACACCATTGAGTTGGATGGTACGCATGCCGTTTTCAACCAGAAAACCTGCAATGTCCGTTGCGCCGGTAAAATCATCGGCAATAACACCTAGTAGCATGATTATTGCTCCTTGTTAGGTAGGTTAATGCCATCGAAAATCTTAATTACGGCGCTGTCGTCTTCTTGACCGAAGCCGGCATTGCTGGCACTCGTGAACATATTCAGTGCGGTAGAGGCCAAAGGAAGAGGGAATTTTAGATCTTTGGCGGTATCAGAGACCAAATTCAGATCTTTAACAAAGATATCGACCATCGACGTTGGTGTGTAGTCACCATCAACGACATGCTTCATGCGGTTTTCGAACATCCAGGAGTTTCCTGCGGCGTTAGTCACCACGTCGTACATTAAATCCAGTGGGATATTGGCACGGGCGGCCAGTGCCATAGCTTCAGCGCCAGCTGCTATGTGAACACCGGCAAGTAGCTGGTGGATGATCTTCACTGTGGCACCCAAGCCGATCTCAGTGCCAATGTTGTAAACCTTACCTGCTGTTGCATCGAGTACCGGCTTGAGCTTGGTAAACGCGACTTCCGAGCCCGAAGCCATGATGGTCATTTCACCGATGTCGGCTTTTGCTGCACCACCTGAAACTGGTGCATCAAGCATGATGAGCTGACACTGTTGCAGACCTGCTTCAATGATTTTTGCATCTTCTGCTGAAATAGTGGCAGATACCATTACTGCAGTGCCGGGCCGGAGTTGTTCTGCAAGTTGGTTATCAAAGAGTACCGCTTTAGCCTGACGGGCATTCACAACTAATAGCAAGACTGCATCGAGTACTTGGGCGAAGTCAGCACAGTTGTGTGAAACACCTTTTGCACCGGCTTGTTCGAGTTCTTTTAGTGCGTAGGTGCTTAAGTCGATACCATAAGTATCAAGGCCAGCACGAATACAAGACTTTGCCGCGCCCATGCCCATTGAACCTAGACCAATTACGGCAACTGATTGTAATTGTTGACTTTCCATTTGCCTCTCCATGTTAACTTTTGTGAATTTCTGTTCTTGTTTGTGATTCTATGATGCTTTTTTGCAAAGATGAAGGCGCAGCTTCACACTTTTTAACAGTGATGGTGATAAAAAGTGTGAATTGTTGATGTGAATATTTGGCTGGATTTTGAATTTATTAAAGGATAATTAGTTAAGACCCTGAAAGGTTAGAGAATAATCAAAGAAAGCCTTATCAAATGCTCACATTTATTCACATGGATGGTCGACTGATGTTAAGATGCGTGCAAGTCAGCTATATAGAAGAAGCATTATGATTCCGGCAGAACGACAGCGAACTATCCTCTCATTGTTGGGGAATCAGGAAGTCATCAGCATCAGTGAATTGACTCACCAACTTGATGTATCACACATGACGATCCGTCGTGATATTGCCAAGTTAGAGTCCGACGGGCGAGTAATGTCAGTGTCTGGTGGGGTCCAGTTGACGGAGAGTATTCACAGTGAACTTTCACATGATGTGAAGATAAACCAGCATCGAAATGAAAAGGCCGACATTGGCTTTTATGCGTCACAGTTGATTAAGCCGAATATGACGATTTATCTCGATGCGGGTACCACGACGTTAGAAATAGCCCATCAGTTAAATCATCGAGATGATCTATTAGTGATCACCAATGATTTTGCTATTGCCTATTACCTGATGAACCATGCCGAGTGCTGTATCTACCATACTGGTGGCAAGGTGGATAAGGGGAATCAGTCTTGTGTTGGACAACAAGCGACACATCTATTGCGAGAAATGAACATTGATTTGGCATTTGTTTCTACGTCTTCTTGGAACCAACGTGGGATCTCAACGCCAAGCGAAGAAAAGGTATTGGTAAAAAAGGCCATTATTGCTTCGTCGCAACAAAGTTATCTCGTTAGTGATTCATCTAAATACGGCAAAGTGGCAACATTCCACGCTATTGATATTGAATGTTTTGACAAAGTGATTACTGACAGTGATTTTCCGACAAGCTGTATTGATGATTTTAATGAGCGCGGCATTACTGTTGATGTTGTTTAATGGGTGTTTTATTTTGCATCCCTTTAGTTAAAAGGGATGCAATAATTTCTTCTAGCTAACTTTTGGCCTCAATAAAAGGCCGTTGAGCTTCAAAACCATTCATGAATAAACAACGGTGCGTATACGCTGATGTGAGTAACATATGATGATCAACCTCTGTGTAGCGCTTTTTCGCACGCTCAGCAAAGTAAAGGTATTCACTATTTGTACGGCTGATGATGGACTCAGCTGCTTTTTCTGGAACATTAAATTCAGTCACCAGAGATTGGTAGCTGGAACGGTGAATCTTATACCTTTGGTTTTCTAAGTAATTAGCCGCTGCTAGGCAGGTTGCTTCTTCATTCAATTCATACATCATTTCTTCAGGAGCAAGCTGGCGAGGTTGAACTTCTTTGCTTACATCGGCGAAAACTGTAGTACTGGATGCTGCACTAGTTAAAAGAATAAAAAATAAGGTTATTGCTTTCATGGTTAGTTGCTTTTAAATGTGGTGCTTTCGAAAATAGCAGTAATCGATGACACCTTTATTGAATTCTCTCTGCAACGGTTGCACAAAGAAAAAACAAGTAGTGTCATATTTTATTTGTAGATTACTCGCGGTTTATTCATTTAAATAGTAATAGCAGTGGTAATCATGCAAAATAATACATTGAAGCGTTCACTTGTTGCGTTATCTATAATAGCAACACTTGCCGGATGTAATAGCTCTTCATCAGATGAGTCTGGAAAAACGTCGCCTAAGCCGGGTACAGCATTAAAAGTTGGCTTACTACCAGATACTCAAGGTGGTGGCTGGAATGTGGCTATTCACCCGATGGAGGCTGTTTTAGCTAAACATCAACAAGAAGGAGTAAATGTTGTTATCCCTGTCGGTGATTTAACAGATAATGGCTCGACTAAAGAGTGGGAGCAGTGGCGCTCTGTTGCAGATAAATACCGGGAAGCTGGCATGGAGTTCTTACCAGTCATGGGTAACCATGAAACCAGCTGGGCGTATACTGTTGAGTGGATTGATAATATGCGTCACTTTATCCCAGAAGATGCAGTGCACATGCCCTCGGCGGAATGGCTGAATTATTACGTCATTCGTGACAACGTCTTAATGATTGGTTTGGCGTACTATAACTTGCCCATTGCTTTTGGCTGGATCCAAGACGTAATTGCAGAAAACGAAGGTCAGTTCGATCACGTTGTGATTGCCAGCCACGATGGCCTTGTGGGGGCAAAATATGGTCAAACTCGCGAACAAATTGTCCAGGGTGTAAAAGACGACAACCGTCTATTTGATATCCATAAGGAAATTCGTGAGTTATTTGCCGAATATGATGTGATTTGGGTACAGGGTCACGAACATATGTATCAGCGCTCGCAGATCCACGCCCGCGTATATGGTTCGAATGATCCGGGTGGCCGTAACAATGTCGATACCCTCGCTTCTACACCTACTGGCGGTAATTACCGTATGCCTTCATATACCCAGATTGTGAGTGGTAATGCCTCATATAAAGGCTATGAATACCGTTACGGTGAGCGAGAGCTGATTCAGGATGTTATCCAGCATAAGATGGCAACGATGAATACGGAATATGATTCCAAACATTTTGATGCCAATGCGGCAATCCTGAGCTTCGATGGTACTCGAGTGGATTACCACGCCTACTATGCGCCGCATACTATTATGAATAATGAAGAGGGTATGAAAGAGCTGGGTGATCCAAATTGGACCTTGATGGATACTTTCAGTCGTACTTTGGAACGTTGTGAGGCTCTGATTTACCCTAATTCGATTCCTGATGACCAGCGTCCAGTGTTGAACCATATCGTTGAATACAAAACCAATGATTGTATTGGTTATGATGGCTCTTCAGCTCGTCTAGTTGGCGGAATAAATAATACGTTTAACCGTGTTGATACGACGGAGCGCACCATGGGCTATAACGCTGGATTGACGCGTGCCGAAACGATGAATGACATGATGCGCCTGACTTATCAGTTCTTGTTTACTCAAAATAAATCATGGGATCCTAACCTAAACAGTGCGGAACGTGCTTACCCGGGTGAGCAAGGTGTTGATGAAACCGGTGCAGAGATGGGTAACGTTGTTGTTCCCGCAACGACTATCGATATGAAAAAACATGTGACGTTGAGCTGGATGCCAAAAACTAACGAAACTCGGTCTGATATATTGCTTGTCAGCGGGATGCAAAACCACGGTGGTGTGTACCAAAATGCATACGGTGGAGAAACGGACTTGCGTGAAAGCACCGGTCTACCTGGATCACAACCAGATGGTAGCGCGAAGGCTGGTCACATTGATTTGCCTCTGACGGCAACACAAGACTGGAACGTTGAAGAAATCATTGCTGATAAATTTGGTGTGCAGTTTACGGTTGATGCTGGATTAAATACTAAAGACTTAGTATTGGGCGAACAAGTTAATGGTGTATGGAAGCCACTTGTGACTGAAAACTGTATTGTTGATGCCCCTTGGGATGAATCATTTTTAACAAGTGAACCTGCACGTGAAGCCGCTTGTGCCGATCAACCTCTAGTGGGTTACGATAGTCAATATGGCAACCGCTGGTGGATGACTGCTGATCGTGATGTGGAAATAGCGCTTATTAAGCAGTAAGCGAACAACGGTTAGAGTCAAAAAGTAAAACATGAAGCCATCAGGCTAGAACTGATGGCTTTTTATGTAAACAGGAGGTAAGTCACTAACATATTTAAGTCATTGTCTATACTTGTAGTATTCTCTCTTCTTTTTCACCCCAGCTATTTATCGTCGACTGTTTTCATTAACTCTTTAATCATCCTAACTGTATAGATGCGTTAGCATCAATGTATCGATTTTGAGGGGATTATTATGCTTGATTTTGCAAATAGCAGAGCCTTGAAAAGTAAACAGGCTAAAGTGACCACGGCTTCTAACACCATAAAAGATGTCGTTTTAGTTGATCTCGTTGAACTGTATTCTACGTCTGAAATTGAGTTACTACAGCAAGCGCTACAACTTATTGATAGTGGAAAGAAACGCATTCAGTGCTTGAAAGAAAAGAGGAAGCAGGAAGAAAAGCAAAGAGATAGTGTTGAAAAAACACTTCATGATGCAGCCTATAACAAGGCTTTATTAGCTCTCGATACTATGTCGTTGTCAGAACTGTATATGTTGAGTGTTTGCTTCTCATATTCCTCGACTACGGTGGTAGAGCTGATACAGGATTACGATCATCAACATTATTTGGCATCCGTCCAGAGATGGTTAGATACCGGTAGTCGCGATGACATTCATTTTGAGCAATCACCAGAAGAAGTACGTGAAGAGTGGCAGTGTGGGATAGCAAATGCAGCCGTTGAAACGATAAGCTGGCCATGTTTGAAATACCACCGTAATTACCAAGGCTCAGTGGTGACATACGTTGAGCCTCAAGGGACTTCCGATGATTTTCCTCAATCAATCTATAACACTGTCATAGAGAAGAATCAGTCAAACTTAACTGCAGAATGCTTAGCTGTGATCCATGCAATTGCGATGTATGAAAATAATGTAGAGAAAGTGCGTAAAATTTTAGACAGCCTAGGACAATAGCACGCTAAAGCCAGCTTAGAGGTTTGCATATGTAAGCTGGCTTAATACTACTATTCGGTTTATCGCGCTGTGGAAGGTGTTTTGACGATGAGATTATTTTTGTTGTCTCGGCTCTGACGGATAAGCTCATCCCCCATAATCACATCCTCAGCTTTTGCCAAACGATCATAAAGTAACACGTTCACCGTTGCCGCTAGGTTCATACAGCCGACAGTTGGCACATATACAACCGCGTGTGCTTTATCAACAACTTCTTGCGCAATAGTGCCATCTTCTGGGCCAAACACATATAAAGCATTTTCTGGGTGTTTGAATGCTGGCAAAGCAATAGCACCTTCCGCAAGCTCTACACAGATTATTTTGGTATCGGAAGGGAGATCATCAAGTAGTGACTGGACATTTGTCAGCGGGATTTTACTCGTTACGCTTTTTGTGTCTGTTTGAAACTTTGCTGCCTTGTCGTAACGCTGGCCGGTATATGATACTGAGTCGACACGATAACAGCCTGCTGCGCGCATTACTGCACCAACATTCGTTGGGCTTTTAGGGTTACTTAGTCCAATACTGACTCGGGTGTTTTTCATTGGTGATTTCCGCTGACCTTATATTAAGCGCGGTATATTAACAGAGAGACTGAATGAGGGGTAGTTGGGCTGATTTCGCTGTTTCCAGTGATTAGAAAAAACACTCTATATCGTAAGGTTTTTGTACATAAATACAGCAAACGATACCTTTTAGTATGGCTTAGCAGTGGTAAACGTAGGCTAAGTCACTAAATCATAATAATTTACTGTCTACACTGGATGTAACTGATTGTTTATGGAGGGAGCCATATGACTATTCAACCGCTAAGCAGTGATAAACTGTATCGCGCCTCAGAGCTAAATGGCTTGCCTGAAGATTGTAAGTCGACGAAAAATCTTACCCCACTTGATGAAATTGTTGGTCAAGAACGCGCCCAGAAGGCCGTGGAATTTGCCATGTCGATCAAGGAGAAAGGGTATAACATCTATGCCATTGGCCGTAATGGCCTTGGTAAGCGTACGATGGTGCTGCGCTATCTCAACCGGCATGATCCTAATGGCAACGGTAACCCACTTTATGATTGGTGTTACGTTGCAAATTTCGAGGAAACTCGTACTCCGAAGGTACTTAAATTGCCAGCGGGAAGCGGTCATGCATTCAAAAAAGATATCGAAAAGTTGATGACGCGCTTGGTCAAGGCGTTGCCTTTGGCTTTCGATAATGAAATGTATTACAGCCGTTCGGAGAAGCTCAAAAACCAGCTGACCGAGAAGCAAGAAAGCGCATTATTGACGCTAACTCAAGAGGCAAAAGAGCACAGTGTTAGTCTGTCGGTCACGACTACCGGTGAGTACCAACTTGTTGCATTAAATGGCGAAGAGCCTCATACCGAAGAAACATTTGCTCAGCTGACTGAAGAAGAGCAAATAGGCTTTGAAGATATGATCAATGAGCTGGAGCGAAAGCTACGCAACATTGTTCGTCAACTTACTGAATTGGAAGAAGAGTTTTCCGAAAAAATCCAAAAGCTCAACGAAGAAGTGGCGCTCGATGTGGTATCGCACTTTATCAAGACGCTTAAACAAGAATATAAGCCGCTGCCTGAAGTCATTGCCTACCTAAAAGCAATGCAGGCAGATATTCTTGAAAATCTCGATATTTTCTTGGAGGAAAGTGAAGAGCAGGTTGCCCTTGCCTATGCTGCGTTGGATAAAAAAATGCCACGCCGTTATCAAGTTAATGTGCTGGTGAACCAAGATGATTCTAAATTCCCTATCGTGGTAGAGGAAAGTCCGAACTATCACTCAATATTTGGTTATGTAGAAAATGCCACTTATAAAGGGACGGTATTTACTGACTTCTCGCTGATCCGTCCTGGTAGCTTACACCGTGCTAATGGTGGTGTACTTTTAATGGATGCAGTCAAAGTCCTTGAGCGACCTTATGTGTGGGATGGACTGAAGCGTGCGTTGCGGTCTCGTAAGCTGAGCGTGAGCTCACTGGAAAAAGAAGTTACTTTATCAGGAACGATCTCACTCGATCCTGAACCGATCCCGCTTCACGTTAAACTCATTTTATTTGGTGACTACCAAACATACCAGCTGCTCCAGCATTATGATCCTGAATTTAGCGAGTTGTTTCGTGTTACGGCTGACTTTGAAGATGAAATGAACCGTACCGATGAGTCGGAAGCGCAATACGCCAAGTTCATTTCCAGCATCGTCAACGATAACAAGATGCTGCACTGTGACCGCAAAGCCATTGGCCGGATCATCGAATACAGCTCTCGCCAAGCAGATGATCAGAACAAACTGTCGTTGCATTCGGCTGATATTGCTAATTTGTTGCGCGAGTCCAACTATGTTGCGAAGTCGTCCAATGCCACGATGATCAGAGCAAACCATGTAGAGCTAGCATTGAGCAACCAGGAAATGCGGGTAAGCCGTCTTAAAGATCATGTAATGCAGACGTTTACCAATGGCACAACATTGATCGACACTGATGGTGAAACGGTTGGGCAGGTTAATGCCTTGTCGGTAATATCAACTTCGGACTATCAGTTTGGTTCGCCGAACCGGATCACTGCAACGACATCTTATGGGGATGGCGGTGTATTTGATATTGAACGCAGTGTTGATCTTGGTGGCCGAATTCACTCAAAAGGGGTGATGATTTTATCGGCGTACCTGGCATCGGTGTTTGGTCGTAATAAGCGGATCCCACTCACTACTCACCTGACTTTCGAACAATCTTACGGTGGTGTTGATGGTGATAGCGCATCAATGGCCGAGTTGTGTGCCATTGTGTCGGCTTTCTCTCAAATTCCACTGCGTCAGGAGGTGGCCATTACCGGTTCGATGAACCAGTTTGGTGCAGCCCAACCAATCGGTGGGGTGAATGAGAAAATTGAGGGTTTCTTTGATGTTTGTGGCATTAAAGGAAGAGCGCCAAACCAAGGTGTGATTATTCCTCAGTCTAATGTGCATAATTTAATGTTGCGGAAAGATATTGTCGACGCTGTTGAAAAAGGCGATTTTAAAATCTGGGCAATTCGCCATGTGACGGAAGCGATTGAAATCTTGATGGGCCAGGTTGCTGGTCAAGCAGGTTTGGATGGTATCTATCCTGTCGATAGCGTATTGGGCCAAGCGCAGTTAAAGCTCAATGCATTGAGGTAGTGACGAGATCACTGTGACTAAAAAAAGACCGCCCACGGCGGTCTTTTTTATTGGAGTCTAATTTAACATGGCCTTTGGTATAGCTTTATCAGCATTACTTATTTGGTGCTGCGCGTTGGCTCCCGAAGATGTTTATCAGCGTACCGACAATGATCAGGCTTCCGCCGAGCAGTGTCCAAACCGATGGCAACTCGCTAAATAGGAATGCACCAAGCAGGATAGAGAATACCACTTGAATGTAAGAGTAGGCTGTCGCCTTGCTTGCCGCCTCGGTCTGCATTGCTTTGGTTAAGCACACCTGCCCAATCTGAGTGAAAATACCCACTAATAGCAGTAAGGCCGCTTCGAATAGGGTAGGTATTTGGATTTCCCCACCTAGGAGGATTAGCGATAAAGGAAGCGCAATGAACGGAAAGTAAAATACGATTACTGAACTGTCTTCACTTTTGCTCAAGCGTTTCACTATGGTATAAGCCACCGCACTGAAAAATGCCCCCATCATCGCGATACCCACGGCAAAGGTAGGAAGTTCGACGGCATTGCTGGCGAGCATGCTGGGTTTGACGGTGATAACTAGGCCCAGAATACTCAGAGCGATACAGATGATGGTTGAAAGTTGTATCCGCTCTTTGAGAAAGAGTAGGGCTAGTACTGCCGTAAAGACTGGGTGGAGGTACTGTAAGATAGTCGCTTCGGCCAAAGGAAGGTGGGCAATGGCATAGTACACACAAACCAGGCCTAGGGTACCAACGGTTCCCCTCGCGATGAGTAATGGTTTGTTATTCCCCCATACCGGAATTTTCTTGCGCTTAATATCGAGATAGCTAAGCACCAGAGAGATAAGGGCCCTTGCCGCTACGATTTGGAAAACAGGCATGCCAGAAGCACTGACTAATTTTACGCATGCCGCCATGAGGGAAAAGCCCAACGCGGATAACAACATATACCGCAAACCAACAGGAAGTTGGTTAAAAACGGAATTCTTAAAGAAAGAGGGTGATAGGGCTTTAAGCATTGACGGAATCGAAACCTCAGCGTTTGTAATGCAGCAGGAAAGTGTTATCCCAAATGATAATGGGAATCGCTGCCGCAATTTTGCCTGAAAATCATGCATAACGCATTAGATATGTGTGATGAATCTTTAGATATAATAAAACGTCCTCCCAGTGTGGCAGACAGAACGCTTTAAAGATTAAATATACCCAAGCACCTTTATGCTACTTGGGTATCATTACGTTAACGCGCCAGTTTGTGATGGGCGCGCGAGAAGTGGCCGGCACAGAAGGCGCCAACTATCGACAACTCACCAGCAAGGCAAAGGGCTGCACAAACCTCAGACAAAGCCTGAGAATGACCAGCGCCATGCAAGCCCAGCAAGTCCAAACATGCTTTTTGGCTAGGAAGAGACGTGCCACCGCCAACTGTTCCTACCATAAGGTTTGGCAAGGTGACTGAGGCATATAAACCACCGTGTTGATTGACCTCAATACGTGTAATCCCCACCGCAGACTCTGCTACGCAGGCGGCATCTTGACCACAGGCAATATAGAAGGCAGCGAGGGCATTGGCATAGTGGGCGTTGATACCGATACTGCCGCTGAGCGTTCCACCGATGGTATTCATACGAGCAAATTCAGCCATTTTTTCCGGCGTGGTATGCAGCATTTTCTCAATCAGTGCTTTGTCGATATTAACTTCGGCCGTCACTTTTTTTCCGCGTACACCACGCAAGGTTTGTGCTGTTGCTTTTTTGTCCCCAGAAAGGTTGCCATCGAGGAAAGCTTCTAGCGGTTTGATTGGAGAGTGGTGCAAGATATGTTCGAATACAGCGTTGGTAGAAATGGTCACCATATTCTGGCCGGACGCATCGCCTGTCAGGTATTCAAATACCAGGTAGACGTGGTTACCTTCGATGTTGACACTAATATCTGTCAATTTACCGTGTCGTGTGGTCGATTCAGCAATACGACGGAATTCATCATATTGGGTGACAACCCAGGCGACGAATTGACCAGCTTGTGCAAGGTCATAAAATGCAAAGCAAGGGGTACGCGTGACCCCTTCGTTAAGCAGCATGGCACTTGCCCCACCGGATTGGGTGATAAGCTGAGAGCCACGGTTATAGGAAGCGACAAGGGCTGCTTCGGTTGTGGCAAGTGGGACGTGATAATCATCTTTGGCAAATAGGCCGTTGACTCGAAGTGGCCCCGCAATACCGATGGGCATTTTCACCGTGCCAATGAAGTTTTCGATGTTTTTGTTGTAGCAGAGCATTTGCTCTTGTGTGTGTCCATCGAGCAGTTGTGCTTTGGCTTCCTCGTTATCGAGCATTTGCCAGCGTCGCTCAACCGCCTTGGGGGTAAGGTAAGGCGTTCGCGGCTGCTTTTTTTCCGGCTTGGTAAAATTTGAACCAAGGCGTTGCTGGAGCTCGTCAGCAGTGAAGTCATTGACCACGGTTTTCATGTGGTCTTGTCGATGGAGATTTAGTTTTGGCATAGCAGTACTTCTTAGCTAATGACTGCGGCGGATTGTAACCTCCTAATATCAAAACACTACTCCTGCCAGTTTGGAAATTCAGGTGCAGACAGAAATCATTCAGGTTTTTCTTGTTTGGCGATATTGAGGAATGTTGTCATCCCGCTGATATCTAAGTAACCGTCAGATTTCTTATGGGTTCGGAGATATTGATAGCCAGTCACAATTGTTAACAGTTTATCTGCTTCAGTATTGCTGATTTTTTTACCGTTCACATGCTCAAAAGCAGCATTAAGTGCCGATTTGTCGACGACTTCGGCTTGGCGGTAGAGGTAACCGCAGCCGGTGGCCAGCCATTCTAGCGAGCAATTGGCCCGCATCGCGATTTGGTTTGCTTTCGCTAAGCTGGGTTCGCTGCCTTTTAGATATTTGCGGATTAAGGCTTCATTGATCTCTACTCTGCGAGCGAAGCCGCTGATGCTTTCTTCGCCAATTAGGGTTTTTAGGCGAGCGGAAAAAGTCATAGTTCGTACTCCAGTTCGAAGGTTTGGATTTATAGCATTGCCTCCTATTCAGAACAAGCCTAGGATGGAACGCGATTTTTGAGTAAACGGAGTTAAGTGCAGATGGTGGCAAAAGTTGAACTCACCCCGAAAGGGCAGCAGTTTTCCGAGTTAGTTCAAGGCTATTGGCGTCTTGCCGACTGGCACATGAGCCCACAGGAGCGATTGAGTTTCCTGAAACAGCATATTGAGTTAGGGATCACGACGGTTGATCATGCCGATATCTACGGCGGTTACGCATGCGAGCAGTTGTTCGGTGAAGCGCTTGCGATTGACTCAAGTGTACGTGACCAAATTGAGATTGTGACGAAGTGCGATATCAACTTGTGTACCGACCTTGTGCCAGAGCGCCAAATCAATCATTACGATACTAGCAAGCAGCACATTGTTCATTCGGTGAATAATTCTTTATCTCGCCTTCAGGTTGAGAATATTGATGTTTTGCTGATCCACCGTCCAGATGTGTTAATGAATGCCGATGAAGTGGCAGAAGCCTTCACAGAGCTCAAGCAACAGGGCAAGGTTAACCACTTTGGTGTATCGAACTTCACGCCTTCACAGTTTGATTTGTTGCAATCTCGTTTAGATGCGCCATTGGTGACCAACCAAGTTGAGGTAAATCCACTTAACTTTGAAGTAGCGCATGATGGTACATTGGACCAACTGCAAATGAAGCGTATCAAGCCAATGGCCTGGTCATGCTTGGGCGGTGGTGCTATTTTTTCTGGCCAGTCAGAGCAGCAAGTTCGGGTACGCAACGAATTAGAGGCGATCCGTGAAGAAGTCGGTGCTCAGAGTATTGACCAGGTAATTTATGCTTGGGTACGACGTTTACCATCGAACCCGTTGCCTATCATTGGTTCTGGTAAAATCGAACGTGTACGGGGAGCGGTTGATGCATTGGGTATTACATTAACCCGGGAGCAGTGGTATCGCGTTTGGGTTGCTTCAAAAGGACACGGTGTGCCATAGACCCACCGCTGACACTGATATCAAGTTGAATAATTAAAATCAGCCTCTGCCTATATAAAGACAGAGGCTTTTTTGTGGTTTAAGTGTGTGCATTATTTTAATAGCACAGCTTATAGCTTTTCTTCTGCGCACACTCAGCGGTTTTCAATGCGTCTTGCAGGTTATCATCGTGGGGATAGGCATCAACCAGCTCACGGAACGTCTCTACCGCTTTGTTGTTTTGCTTCTGGTTGTAATACGCCCAACCTTTAACCTCTGCTAACCCAACTTCTTTGCCATAGGTTTGTTCGAAGGCCTCACTGCGATCAATGACATACTGGTAATCTTGTTTCTCGTAGGCATTGAGAATCGCTTTGGTTTCCCTTTGCTTTGCATAGAGCATTTGTTGGCTTGGGTCGGCGAGGTTATTGGCTAAGAACTCTGCGCGCTGCTCAAACCCAGCTTTGTTTAAGGCCAAGGTGTAGCCGTACTGGGTAGATTGGTACTGCTTGTTTTCACTATCCATCTCTTCAAGTGCTTTTTCAAACGATCGCTTAGCCGTTAAGGGACGATCCATTTTGTACCACTGCCAGCCAGCTAGAGCGTGTTGTTCACCACTTAGCGTCTTGTTTTGATACAGCAACTTAAGGCAGGTCTGAGGGTCGGATTGGCATGCTTTGGCTAATTGCGGTGACTGGCTGCTTCTATTTAACTTTTTCAAACTGGGATAGCGAGAAGACCACAGCTGCTGATAGCGTTTCGCTTGGTCAGTTTTGCCTGACTGCTGGAGGCTGAGAATTTTACCTTCTATTTGCTTACGGCTTGGGGTCTCCGTCCAGCTTATTGATTTGTCAAACCACATGAGTGCACTGTTGTATTGCTTGTTCTTTAGCTGTTGCCACCCCAACAGCTCTGCTCCTTTAGCATCTCGCTTGTGAGATATTAATTGGCCCGCAGAGCGGGTTTGGTTTTTGTTCAGCTTCTGTTGACCGAGGTTGGCGAGATTGACTTGATAGGCGAGATTTTCATAATCATCGGCGTTATAGCTATTGCTGTTTTTGTAACGGTTCAAGATATCGAGACCGGCATCAGCATTCGTCCAACCAAGTGTTTTTTGGGTGGTAGATAAGCCATGTTCAGGGCAATTTGACAAAAGCTTCGAGAGTTTTTGTTTGGAATTTGGCCCATAGCCAGATTGGGTTTCGTGTTTAAGATCTAACCAAGCCCACTGAATACGTGAACAACTCTCCCATTGTGGGTGAGTGAGCAATAATTGATTCGTTTGAGCCGATTGCTTGCTGGCGATGGATTGTTCGAGCTGTTCTCGTGTTGAGCGATAGAGAATTTCTTCTCGCAAAGACTCTGAAATCGGCTGATTGGCGGCTGCTTTTTGTGCTGCTTGCCAACCTTCTTTTTCCATAGTGGCCCAAATTGGCCCTTCATCAAAGAAGTTGTATGGTCCCTGCGGATTAACCTCTACCGAGACGTCGTTCTCAAGTATCTGGATATATGCCTGCTCAGAAGCCACTGCAGGAAGTGCAACGAGAAGAGCTAGGGTAAGAAATTTCATTGGCAGTACCTCTCGTAGAAAGCAATATGGGAGAAAATAATCAAGCTTGATGAGTAGTAATCATCATTGTTGTTTGGATGGGGAAGCGCACTACGATGCTTGTAGGTTTCCTGGCTCAGCTGAACCAGTGTCGCAATCGCATTGGCACCACTTGGTGCATCGTAAGGTGCCATTTGTCCTTTCTTGACATCGACCCAGGCTTTGTTGTGTTGGAACAACCAGCGGCGATAGTTCTCATTTACCGCATTGTCATATCCACCCCAAATCAGGTATAGCGGTATACGGTAGCTGGAGTAGCTAAAACGGCTTGGAAACTGATTAGAGGGCTGCCAGCGATTATCCAGGTACTCCAGCCAGTCAGTGGGGAGTTGATATTGACCATACTGGTTACTGTCCAAAATGGAGAGCCCGCTTTGGTTCAGTGACGCCCAAGCCGTATCCATTTTGGCAAACTCATTGAATGCGGGATAAACCCAATATGAAGGGTTCACGATAGTTGAACCGTCCTTATTGAATCCATATTGGGCTGGCAGTAAAGCCGGTTGATCACCAAGTTGGACAAAGTGAGACGTTGCTAATTCATCAATAATGGCAGTAGCTTGCTGGTGATACTGATGTTCTGGCCAGAGTTCATTAGCTTTGAGCAGTGCCCATGCAATAAAAATATCACCGTCACTGGCATTGTTGTTATCTGGTATATGTGGCGCTGTTGGCTGCCATTTCCAAGCAAATAGCGGGTCACCTTGATGTTGTAGATGTTTTTGCGTCCACCGCCAGAGCTGCTTGAATGTGGGGTGGTCATTGAAAAAAGCGGCCATTAACATACCGTAACCTTGGCTTTCGCTGTGGCTGATACTGTCATTACCGTTGTCAACGACCCGACCGTCAGGAGTAATGAATTTATCTTTATAAAAACTCCATAGCTGCTGATCGGCTCTGATATTGCAGCCATGCACTTTGGCTGCAACTTGTGAGCTGGTGAGTAGAGGGATGGTTGCTATCGCCAGAGGGAGCCATTTCATAAAGGCTTCTCCAGCTGGCGATGAATAAGTAATGTCAGTGGTAGCAACAGCAAGACCAATAGGAGCGGTAAGGAGTACGGGTAGGCGATAAAGCCAGAGCGAGCGAGTTCTTTATCGGCAGCCAAGTCACTGAACGCTAGTTCGATTTCACCATGGTCATGAGACACCCGCTGGTTGAGGTAAATATGTATTTCCTGATTTAAAGCAGCTTCAGTATCTGCATTGAAGATGATATTTCGCCAGCCATTACTGGCTGTCGTTAACTTCGCTAATTGGTCTATTTGGCTTTTTGCTTGCCAACCACCCTGATTTGCTCTGTATTGATAGAAATTACTCGCCCCTGCAATTGTACTTTCACCGCCAGTAACTTGCTTTGATGACCCATTTTGCATATTTGCCATTGTATTTAGGAGTGAATGGCGAAGTGAGGTAAACAGATCGTTTTTCTCATTACCGATTGGCAGACTATTCACATCGGTATTTCCAACATCAAAGGTTAAGTTGACGGGGCGTTGCTGGCTTGTGTTCTCAGTAACCAATATTTCTGTCATAGGGCGTCGAGCTTGCAGGGTTATATGGCTGAGTAGTTGCCATACAGCAGCGAGTTGGCTTGGCTCACTGTAGTTGAGTGTGATCTGCGTATCGCGGCCATTATTGTCAGTAATGAATAACAGCTGATCTGCTGGTAGTTGATGATCAAACTTTGTCAGGTAATTCACCCAAGCACCAAAGCGAATAGCAGAGTTTTCCTCAACCTCGGCAATGAAGGGCATAGTTGTTGCGTTAAAACTATCAATTTGTTCAGGTCCGTATAATTCGACACTGACTTTGTTCAGCCCTGGGCGAAGCTTGTTCATCGGAAAGGCTAAACGGTAGTGTTGAGTTTCCCGCCAGCGACTTGCTCGTAATGGCATACTATTCGCGTAATCACCATTGACCCGAATAACCATCGCCGCTTCACCCGGCAGGACCGAAGGGTGGGCAAGGACCAAATTAATGTGTGCATTCTCATCAGGGCTGAACAGTGAATTGGCGGGCATCATCACAGGTAACACGAGAGGCTCTTGGCCAAATTCCTGCTGTGGTGTGAATTGGGAGATGGTGTATTTCCCCTTGCTTTGAAGCTGGGTTTTATCTGATTGTTGATAGCGGCTAACAACTGCGTACTTGTGGTTAGGCAGAGGGAAGTCGGGATTGGCGAAGTAAGCTGTTGCCTCGAGCAGTTCTTGTTCATTTCTACCTGAAACAACGAATACATACTTTTTTGAGTTAGATTGTTTCACCAGAGCAAGGAAAGGACCTTGAATCCCTGCCAGATAGTCACTCGGCAGCGTGTTTGTCGTTGCCAATTGTTCCGGTAAGCCATACAGCAACTGTATTTGGCTATTGGAAGTAACTCTATCTTGTTGGGCTATATATTGATACTCATAAGACTTGCTACCACTGCGCAAAGTCCAACCTTGTATAAGTTGGCTTGCGATAGAGAGAGCTGCCTGCGAGTTATCGGAAATATGACTGACAAGCTGAACAGGTTGATCATGTAGTTGTCCACTCATGATCAAGGCAGAAAAGTCCGCCAATGTAGATTCAATATTTTTTTCTGTGAAATTGAGTTCAAAGAAAGATTGCTTCGCCAATATTTCGGTGACCGCCTCTGATGCTTCAATTCGTTGTTCAGTTAGGCTTAATGAAGCCGGTAGCTGGTGGCGAACAGAAATTGTCATGAGATTGCCGTATCGCTTGAGCAAGGCTTGCGATAAATTTACGACAATTTGTTGTGATTCACCGTTAGGTTGTAGTTGTATATTAGCAATGGGTTTATTACCAAGGTTTACCCACAAGTGGGCTAGATCTATATTTCCGGAATGGACAAGAGATAATGATATTTTGATGCCAGTGACTTCTTGGCTATCTAAAAGTGTCAGAGGAAAGCTGATCTTATCCCACTGGCCACGTAATGTTGCATCCTGCCCTTCCTGTAATACAAAGCTTAAAGGCACGTTGACAGTTTGAGCAATACTAATGGTAGAAAACAGTAAGCTACAGATGAGGATTAGATAACGTTTCATTAGCGTACATCCTGTGTTTTGTTCTCGTTTTGCTCTGCCCGTTTGCTATCGGCTGAAGCTTGGCGTGACACCGTGAGGATAGTTACCAAACTCTTGAAACTAAGCGTAAAAAAATGGTAGATCGCATGTAGTACTCTGCGGCGTTGTTGTTCTTCGAATGATCTTCTGTGTGCCCATTTTTCACTGTCACCAAATGTCATAGCAGTGAATGTTTGCCAAGTTTTGATGCTGTTTCCCATGACTTCACAGTTTGCGGTTTGGCCGTTTGCAAGATATTTCACTTGATGAACACGCATCGTTAATTGTTGCGGTTTGAGCTTTTTCTTTCCGTTAACGCTTTTTCCGGTTTGCTCGACATAGCAGGTAAGCTCGACAATGTCGGAGGGCTGTAGAGTATGTTCCAATGATTCAATGGTAAGGTGTGCACCGCCTAATGAAGTGTCGTTAATCGTGGCTCTAGAGGAATCATTACCGATTTTGACAAGGGCGTGATTGCGACAAGTCGTACGTGGCTCAACTCGACGTTGCCTTTTTTCAACCATGGCACCAAGGCAAACGAGGCACATTATTAAGTTGAACGTATTGAATACCAACACGACAGCAAGCTGCCCTTGTTCAGCGGTATAATGATAAAAACGATACAGGCCGTATCCTTCGGCAAAACCAATGACGGCAGTGGTAACAACAATCACACGCATTAAAGGAGAGAAGTGGGTGTGGTTAGTAGTTTCACCTTTTGGGGTGACTGCAAAACTGGGTTTTCGGGGGTTGATGATGGCCGATAGTACAGGAATGGCAAGGAAAATGGCCAAAATGGTTTCATAGAACTCTGAAAAAAGGGTATTTCGGTTTTTACCAAATAAATGCTGGGTGATAGCCATACTGATCACAAGGTGAGGGATGGCGTAAGCAATAAAATCACTGGCATTCCCGACAAATATTTGCAGATCAAACAGCAAGTAGCACAGTGGTGCAACCAAGTAGATAAGCCGAAAAATGGGGAAGAACCAAAATAGTGTCGAGTTGAGGTAACACAACTTTTGGGGTATCGATAATCCACGCTTCAGGATTGGGTTGTTGAGCATTAAAATTTGCAACATGCCCTGCGCCCAGCGGGTTCGTTGGGTGACATAATTGCCGAATGTATCCGGTGACAACCCGGCAATCATCGCCTTATTGATATAAGCGCTGTCCCAACCTTTGGCATGAATATTCAACGCGGTATCGGCATCTTCGGTAATCGTCTTGGTAGAAATCCCACCTACCTCATCAAGTGCTTTGCGGCGAATGACGGCAGCTGAACCACAGAAAAAACTCGCGTTCCAAAAATCCAGCCCTTTGAGAATACCGTTGTAGAACATTTCATTTTCTGCAGGTACTTTGTTTTCAATACCAAGATTACGCTCGATGGGGTTTGGCGTGACAAAGAAGTGTGGCGTCTGGACGAAGCCTAGATTTGGCTGGTGTTGAAATTGTCCTACAGTGTTAATCAAAAAGTCTTTAGACGGAACATGATCCGCATCGAGGATAAGAATAAGTTCGCCGGTACTATGGGTCATCGCATGATTAATATTACCTGCCTTGGCATATTCATTCGCAGGGCGAGTAAGGTAGTTAACCTCGAGCTCTTGGCATAACTGTTTGAGTGACTGGGAGCGCTTTCGAGCGGCGGTGGCCTGTTCAACATTGTTGTCATTGAGTTTTTGAGCGGTCCCGCCATCATCCAGTACCCAAACATTAACTTTACCGGGATATTGTAATTGCGCCGCTGCAGCGATAGTCGGACCTACAACGCGAAGCGATTCGTTGTAAGTGGGAATGAATACATCAATCGTGGGGAGGGCTTTATCTACATCGATGGGAATGATATCGCGGTCGCGGTGTTTCGCGTTGACGAACATCCCTAGTAAATAAATGGTAATGCCGTAGATTTCAGTGACGAGTAAGGCGAGGGCAAACGGTATGTCAAGGCTACTTTCCCACGGTAGCGTTTGATCGTAGCGCCACCAGATGTAACGTATGGAAATAAATGCCCCGGTTAATAGCATTAGTAAATGCAAATAAGGTTTATTGCTAGCCGTCATTCCCATCAAAACAATAAAAAAGGCACTGACAGATAACCAAACATGGGTTTCCATCGAAACTTGTACAGTCGCCAGGCTGAGTGTGGCTAGGATAAGGACAATGGCCGTTAACCACTTCATCCATGATACAGCATTGAAAAAATGCATTGCTAGAACTCCTGAAGGTAAAAACTTGGTTTAAGTTCATCCAACCATTTGAGGCCATCTTGATCTTCTGGTGTGCAGTAGTGGATAAAGACAGACAACCATTGCTCCATTCGGCGGGTGTGCTGTTGGGCATAAGTACACTTATCGCCATTCGGCATTACACTAACCCAGCGCTGATACGGTCCGACCGCATTATATTTTCGTTCAGCAGGCTTGCTGGGTAATGCAAAGGCAAATTGTGCGGGTGGTGCCTCTAGAGGCTGCTTAGATACGATTTGGATGACCAAATTTTCGCCGCGCTGGTAGGTCATATTTTCTAGTTCAGACCAATACCAGACTTCTTGGTTACGCCGCTGCCGATAGTTCGCCTCTAAACTCATGCCATCCGGATAGATGGGGAGTTGGTAGTCATGTATGGTCACAGGATCGTCAAAGGTGTGACTAACAAGTTTTTCATTCGTTAGCTGGCAGCCGTTTAATCCAAGAGTAACTGCAGCTAGGCATAACGAACTTAATGCCTTCATGGTGTCTCCTTGAGTAAAGTTGTCTATTGCAGCAGCATTTAATCCAAAAGAGGTGCGCAAAAAATTAAAAAAAGAACAAAAAAATCTTAGTAAGTTGCAAGGATTAGCACTGTCTCAGGTCTGCGAATTGTCATGAATATGCGAGTAAAGTTTTATGGGTAAGATGGATTGGAATTGCTTATTTGGACGGAGTTTAAGGTGTGATATGAGAGGCTATAAAGCTGTAAGGCTATGTTATTGTGATTTTATTGAGGGGAGGAATACGGAGCTTTAGAACACATTATATAAATGCGAGTTGGACATGCAAAGAGAGGGGCTATATGCGCTTTACCTTAGTAAAGGTAAAGCGCTAATTAGAAACCTGAGCTAGCTGTTAATTACCATTTACCCGTATTTTCCATCGAAATCCAAGGTTCGGCAGGTGCTAATGCTTCGCCTTTTTGTAGTAGTTCAATAGAAATACCATCCGGAGAGCGTACGAAAGCCATATGGCCATCTCGTGGTGGGCGGTTTATGGTTACACCGTTATCTTGTAGATGGGCACACAGGTGGTAGATATTGTCGACACGAAAGGCGAGATGTCCAAAGTTACGACCACCTGCATACTCTTCAGGATCCCAGTTGTAAGTCAACTCGATCAATGGGGCGCTGGTGGCTTTAGCATTATCTGCATCGCCAGCAGCGGCGAGAAAAACCAACGTAAAGCGACCTTTTTCACTCTCTTTGCGGTTGGTTTCTACCAAACCCAGTTTGTTGCAGTAAAAATCCAGCGATGCATCAAGATCGCTGACTCGTACCATTGTGTGTAAATATTCCATTGTACGTCCTGTTATTATTCGATAGTGCCTTGCGCCAAGTTACTATTCTAACAGCAGTTCTGCAACGGCTTCACCTACCCCAGCGGCGGATTGGGGGTTTTGCCCTGTGATCAGGTTACCATCGATAACGACGTTATTTGCCCAAGCGTCAGCTGAAATAAATGTGGCATTAGCCTGTTTCAGTTTGTCTTCGAGTAAAAACGGCACAACAGCGGCGAGTCCGATAGCCTCTTCTTCTTCATTGGTAAACCCGGTGACTTTCATGTTGGCGATAAGGTGATCGCCGTTGGAGTAGGTCATATTGACCAGCGCCGCTGGACCATGGCAAATTGCAGCGAGAATACCGCCATGCTGATAGATAGCTATGGCGACACGTTTTACATGCTCATCGTCAGGAAAATCCCACATGGTGCCGTGGCCACCGGCAAATATAATTGCTTGGTAGTCTGAAGGCATGATGTTATTGATCGAATGACTGTTTTTCAAATGCTCAACGAGGTCAGGATCAGCTAGGAAACGTGCGTTGAACTCATCTTCTTCATCCCAGCTTTTAGGGTCAACGGGTGTTTCACCCCCTGCAATTGACACAATACCGACGTCTACTCCTTTATCAGCCAAAGCAAAGTAGGGGTGGGTTAATTCTGAAAGCCAAAATCCTGTTGTTGTGCCCGTATTTCCCATTGCAGCATGACTGGTAAGGACAATTAATGCTTTTGCCATAATGTTATTCCCTCAAGCAAGAGATAAAAGTTACAGCGAAAGCATAGTATACCCAAGTAAACACGCCTATTGATGACGCTCTGGTAGTCGTAGGCAATACTGCCTCCTCGCTACACTATATAAAGGGTAGCGAGGAAGTGAATGAGTTTATGGTGATGTTGAAAGGTAAGCTGACCATCTTCTATGACGGATCTTGCTCTAGTTGCGTTGATGACCGTGATTGGTTTATTCGACAATTGAGTCGGCCGGATAATGTTGATTGGTGCGATATTACGGGACAAGATGACTACTTGAAGTCGTTGGGGATTGATCCATATCTTGCTGTCAAAGAGTTACATGTAATGAATGTAAACGGTGAGATCCATAAAGAACTGGATGCTTACATTTTGTTATTCAGGCAGGTGTGGTATCTACGTCCTTTGGTTTGGGTAATGGCTATTTCATATGTGAAAAGGCGACTCTCCCGTTGGTATCGGAAAACTGTAGATCGAAGGCTAGCAGCGCAAGGACGAGTGGATCAAGATAAGTGAAGGTTAGTACAGCTTTGTACCAACCCTCAGATAAGAAGCTATAGGGTTTTTACCATTTTTTGTAATAGCGAAATCAGCTGCTTTTGTTCATCAGTATCCAGGCTGCTCAACACTTGTTTATTGATAGCGACCGGAATTGGTATCAATGTTTTTCTTAACTCTCGGCCTTTATCCGTTAGGAAAATACGGAATGAACGGCGGCTATTGGGATCATTTTGCCTTTCAACTAACCCCAGTTTTTCAAGTTTGTCGATGGTACGCGTGGTGGTGGAATTTTCGACTTTAGATTTTTGCGAAATTTCCGTTTGGGTTATCCCTTCCTCTTCCCATAGGCACATCAAGGTTGGCCAAAGTGCTATGGTCAGATCGTGTTTCTTTAGCTCGGTGTCGAAAATCTTAGCGGTATTGTTGGCAACAACATTTATTAGCCATCCGAAGCTCGATTGTCGGTCAAATTCTTGTGTCATCAGGGACTAACCTTCATGTTTTATAAACTAGCAACTATTGCCATTGTAACTGATAGTGCTGCAACAAACAGTATCAGTGCTTTTTTATTGCTGGCAAAGTGAAGCGTGTCAGAGGAGATTTCTAAACCGTGTTGCTGTTTTCCGGTGATCATGGCTAATACCAATGGTTTGTTACGCAACTTGTAAACGAAAATAGCCACTAAATGAGTGAAAACAAGTCCCACCAATGCTTTGGCAGCAAAGGCATGTATGCTTTCAACAGCAGTATAAAACTGATCATCCAATATATCGTCCAACATCCTGAAATTATCGAACCATCCTGTAAGCGCCAAGCCGCTTAAACACTGAATTATGAGTATTGTCAGCAATACAAACACCATTAAAGCTCCTGCCGGGTTATGACCTGGCTTAGGCTGATATCTTCCTTTCAGATAATTGATTATTACGCGAGGTGAATGGATAAATTGTGAGAAGCGGCTTGTATCACTGCCAAGAACTCCCCAGCTAAGCCGCCATATTAATAGTGCAAACAAGGCGAGACCGAAAGCGATATGTGGGCCTCCGCCATTAAATCCACTCAGTGCAAGAAACGTAAAAAGAATAGCTTGTAGCCAATGATATAAGCGAGTTGGTAAATCCCAAATTTTCAAAGTTTCCGACCTTAATTCAATGTTGTTGTAACTGTTAGAGGTGAATTTACACCGCAATAGTTGCAATTGCAATTGTTGCGATTTAAATTCAGGCCGTCATAAGATGGGCAAACAATAAATGTTGGAGTTAAGAATGATAAAGGTGCAAAAAAATAGTTTGATGCTGGGGCTAGGTTTAGGACTTACTCTCACGCATTCAATAGCTGCAGTGGCAGCAGATATGATTGAAGCGGTAAACACTCAAAAGACGGTTGAGTTAACAACTGCTGAGGCCATTTCTATGCGACAGTCAGCTTTTGAACTAATTGAACAAGACGCCAAGCTGGCGGGTAAAGCGTTAAAAGCCAAGGAGGTTAACTGGGATAATCTTAAGCCGACAACAAAGAAAATGTATGAAGCTTCAACGCGCTTAGAGTCTCTATTTCCTGAAGGTAGTTTAGAGGGAAGTAAAGCCAAGGATAAGGTTTGGAAAGATAGAGCAAGGTTTGAGCAGCTATTAAATGAAATGGACGACGGTTTTGTACAGCTTTATCAAGCAACGATGAAAGAAGATAAAGCCGCTGCGCAACAGGGACTCAAGCAAGCACAGTCGACATGTAAAGCTTGTCACCGTCAATACCGCTCACGCTGGTAATAGGGATGAATTCCATGGCCTTTTTTCTCTGGACTGTTAAGCTAGTTGAATATTCGTTTATTAGTATTTGCCCAAATAACTTCAAGGTGATTGGGTATAAGTAGGGAAGCTATGTTAGCAGCTCGTCAAGATCATGGGTGGAAAACACCACAGAACTTTTTGATCTTAATTTCAATTATCGTTCCGGTTGCTTTTTCTAGTTGGCAGGCGCTACTCAATAACTTTGTCATCGAACAAGCCAGTTTCACCGGTGCAGATATTGGCTTGTTGCAAAGTGTGCGTGAAATTCCTGGCTTTTTGGCATTTACCGCAGTGTTTGTTTTGTTGTTCATCCGAGAGCAACGATTCATGATCCTCTCACTTGCAATGTTAACGTTAGGGGTAGCTATTACCGGTTTTTTCCCATCGGTATCGGGGTTGCTACTGACTACCTTGTTGATGTCGACTGGGTTTCATTATTTTGAAACACTCAAGCAGTCGCTATCTCTGCAATGGTTGAGCAAGGATGAAGCTCCAGAGGTACTCGGAAAATTAATTTCGGTTGGTGCGTTGGCCTCTCTGTGTACCTATGGGGCGTTGTGGATCATGCTAGAGCAGTTTGAGCTGTCATTTAAATGGGTTTATTTAATCACTGGTATGGCTGCTTTTGGTATATTGATTTTTGTTGCTACTGCATTTCCACACTTTAAAAGTGAAACAGCGCAGACCAAGAAATTGGTATTTCGTAAACGTTATTGGTTGTATTACGCGCTGACGTTTATGAGCGGTGCCCGCCGTCAGATCTTTATCGTTTTCGCTGGGTTTTTGATGGTTGAAAAATTCGGTTATTCCGCTGCAGATATCACCCTACTATTTTTGATCAATTACTTGTTTAACTGGCTATTTGCAAAAAAAATCGGACGATTTATTGGACGAGTTGGAGAGCGCAAAGCCCTAGTCTTTGAATATGTTGGCTTGATTGGAGTGTTTGCTGGTTATGCCATTGTCGAACAAGCAGAGGTCGCAGCGGTGTTATATGTTGTTGACCACCTGTTTTTTGCCTTAGCGTTAGCAATGAAAACCTATTTTCAGAAAATAGCCGATCCAGCAGACATGGCTTCTACCGCTGGTGTTGCGTTCACAATTAACCACATAGCTGCGGTCGTGATCCCAGTTAGTTTCGGTTTGCTTTGGCTTACATCGCCTTCTTCTGTGTTTTTCGCGGGTGCAGCAATGGCTGGGATATCGCTATTGTTGTCATTGAATATTCCCGCGAAACCGGAGGAGGGGAACGAAGTCAGGGTGTTGGCTTGGCGTTAATTTACCCAAGTAATAAGGTTAATTAACATATCATGACAAGGTCGGACTTGAGCGAAACGCATAAGTTTTGCATCATATATCTAATTGATTTCAATATACCACAAGGTAAAGAACATGATTTCTAAATGGGCAGTGCGCTTTTTTCAAATGGCGGAGCTAGTTGGCTCATGGAGTAAAGATCCTTCGACACAAGTTGGTGCTGTTATAACGAAAGGTAACCGCATTGTTTCTGTTGGCTTCAATGGTTATCCCCACGGTGTATCTGATAGTGCTGATACCGATGACCGTGAAATGAAGCTACTAAAGACTCTTCATGCTGAAGAAAATGCCATCTTGTTTGCCAAACGTGATTTGGCCGATTGTGACATTTGGGTAACGCATTTCCCGTGCCCAAACTGTGCAGCAAAAATTATTCAAACAGGTATCTCAACGGTTCATTGCCCTGAACAGACTGAAGATTTCCTGTCTCGCTGGGGAGATAAAATCCAAGTGAGTAAGGAAATGTTTGAGCAGTCAGGTGTGCAGGTCAACTGGTTACCGTTGGATGAACTGGATAAAAAAGCGAACTAGATAGAAAGCAAACCAATAGTTAAGAGGCTGCCAATGCAGCCTTTTTACTTTTTCCCAGCTAACGTTAAAGTATTTAGGCAAATCATAGACAGAAGTGACAGTTTTCCTCGTTTAAACCATGCCTCCCCTGAAGGTTAGTCATATGCCCCTCGCCGGCGGTGACCCCCATTTGATAACCCTCATCCAAAATACTTCGCTTCATCGATAAGCGCTTAACGGCAAAAGACTCTGGTGGTGCTATGACTCTCACTATCGTATCGGCAGGTGGGTTCCTGATGAAATCTAATGAGGCATTATAATTTCCGGCTCTGTGCAACATTGCATCCGCCACGCCTGGATAGCGGGATAGTAACTTTTTCATCAACCAAGGGTGTTTCGTTGGATTCATATGATAGCTTAAAGGGTGCGAAAGAATGACCGTAATATCTCTCGCACCTCGGCGGTAGGCTTCTTTTACTGGTATTGAATCAGCGACACCGCCATCGGTGTAACACCCGCCAGAAAAACAGGGCGGGGTTTTAACCGCTATGGGTAAAGCTGCAGTCGCAACCAAAGCGTCTTTAATATTTGATTCTGTAACCAGGTAATAGTTAGCATGCCCGTCGGATACGTTAGTTACTGTGGCCCAAAAGGGTATTGAGTTAAACAGGCGCTGCTTATCAATTGGAAAGCGGCGATTAGATTCTTGCCACAGCCAATCTACATCAACCAGATCGCCACCTCGTAGAAAGCGCTTGGGATTTAAGAAAGTCTTAGTTGTTGCCAGCTCTGTGATCACGTTAAAGCTACGTTTAGGTTGCCTAGAAAGGTACCCAACGAGGTTAGATGCCCCTGCGGAGACTCCCATAGCAAAATCATAAGGACGAAAGTCGGAAGCCATAAATGCATCAAGCACACCACTGGCAAAAATTCCACGCATCGCACCGCCTTCTACAATTAAAGCGCGGCTGTTTTCTAATACCATACAAACCTCAATATCTCTGTTACGCGCTAAGATTACGCCTGGATGCTCGGAAGCGATATTTGGTTTTGGTTATCGTTGTAATCAGTATTTTCTAACATGTCGATGGCTGGGGCCTTGGCTGTCGTCATGATGCAGAAGGGCATGAATTTTTATGGGATAAATGGCTATGAACAGGATTAGCAACAAACTATCCCCAGAAATTGTGGATAACTATTTATTGGTACGGTGAATATTGTTGGGCAGTTTTTGTTCTTGAGTGAAATGTCATAGCAATCAATATTATTATGTTTTGTTTCTATATTTTAACTCTATGTTAATAGCTGGTTTGTTGTTTAATTGTAGTGTTTAATTCTGTTTCAGCGGCCGAAAACGCTTGTTTAGTCAGGTGTTCCCCATTAGTATCTACGCCGAATTTTACCTTTGTGGAGAGACTTGAATGGACTTTATCGTAGAAGTGCTGGGCTGGACTAGTGTCGCCTTTTACATTTCATTGACTATTTTCAATAGTATGAAGGCAACGCGTTTTGCTGCTTTTGGTTCTGCTGCGAACGATACCGTTTGGGCCCTGTTGATGGGCTGGTACCCAAAGGTAATTCTTAATCTCGCTGTGGCAAGCATTAATACTTACCGCTATGCGAAAGATTTCATGAGTGTATCCAAGACCTTGCTAATTGCGTTGGGTAGCGTAATGGCTGTGGGTATTGGCTACATTCTTTATGTTGCTGTGTCTTCTTTTGTTGCAGAGCCAACGCTTGCTGTGGGTTTCCAGTTCCTTGACTTGGGTATAATCTTAACGGCAATTTATATGACCAGCCTGCGTAAGTACCGCGTGTTGATGTTGATCTCTGGCTTCGTCGGTATGGTGGGTTACTATGGCAACCCTCAGATGATGATTATCAAGGTGCTGGTGATTGGTATCATGTCTTATAAGCTTTACAAAAATCAGGATGATAGTGCGCAGGCCGTTGCGACTCAGTCTTAATCTGATTTATTGAAAAAGCCCCGGAACGAGTTAGGTTTCGGGGCTTTTTTTATGGGCATGACCAAGGTCATTCTGCCATAACTAGAGACATGACATGGGTTATATCACTTTGTGTGACTTAAAACTCAGCGTCGACCTGGAAGGTCATTGGCTCATTGGTGATCGGGTGGCTTAACTTTAAAAGCTCGGCATGCAGATGGAGACGGTTGGTTTTAACACCGTACAAGTCGTCACCTAGGATTGGCATATTCAAGCCTAAAGAGTGGGCACAATGAACACGCAACTGGTGAGTACGACCGGTTTTCGGATATAAATGTACTTTAGTATGCCTGTCGCTGCGGCTGATCACTTCCCATTTGGTTTCTGCTGGCTTACCGTGCTCATAGCATACTAGTTGGCGCGGTCTGTCATCCAGATCCCCGCGCAATGGCAAGTTAATAAAACCCTCATCCGCCTCCAACACTCCGTCAATCATTGCCGTGTATCGCTTCTTGACTGTTCGTTGGATAAATTGTTTCTGCAGGCTTTTATTTGCTCGCTTAGAAATAGCAATGACCATCAAACCTGACGTAGACATATCCAAGCGGTGAACAATTAGTGGACCAGTTGCATTAGGGAACTGTTGCTTCATCCGTAAATACACAGAGTCTTCGATGGTTTTACCCGGCACAGATAGAAACTCAGCAGGTTTATTGACCACTGCCATATCTTCATCTTGATAAATAATATCAATACTTTTTCCCTCTGCTGGATTAGTCAGCAGTGGGTTGTCGTCAAGCTCCATACCTTCGAGCATGTGGGTAAGAATTGGCAAACACTTCCCTTGGCAAGATGGGTAATAGTGCTTATGACGGCGAACTTCCGATTTTGGTGAGTTTCCCCACCAAAACTCAGCCAGTGCAATAGGTGTCATGTTGTGCTTAAAAGCAAACTGCAACAGTTTTGGCGCTGCACATTCACCGGCTCCTGCTGGTGGGACACCTTGGGCTGTGCCAATGAATAGTTCACCAAGGCACTTTTCTTCACCTTTACTGTTTAGAAAGCGGTATTGTTCGAACAGTTGTTGTTGTAATGAAGAAGAGAAATCACGGCGCTTTTCAATCAAAGGTGAGATCACATTCTGTAATTGATCAAGCTGCTCTTGCTTATTGGCAACTTCAGCTTCCCAATAAAGCTTGAGATCGCGCAACTGAAGCTTCTCAATCACACTTTCTTGGCTCAGTTGGGTTTTTAGCTGATTACGTTCTTCAGGATCTAGGTTGGCACTGTCAGCACGTTTAGATTTTCGTATTTTCCTTGCTTCGACCATGTTGCTACGATGCGCCGCAAGCGCTTCATTTGCAGCCTGTTGGGCTTCCTTCAAAGCTTGTTGAGCTGTAGCGAGAGCAGGGTTTGCTTCTAACTTTTTAATCTGCTGACTAAACTCGTTAAGGGTCTCTTGTCCGCTAAGAAAGAAACTGCCGTCAGCAAGCATATCGAATACTGGTGGGACAAAATTAGGCAATAAATTTTGATTTGCTATTTTTCCGGAGAAAGCCGAAAGGAAGCCGATTTCACCTTGCTGATTTTTAACCAGTAACACACCAAACATTTTTCCGATAGCGCTATCGGTATCACCATCAAGGCCAAAATTATGCTGCCAATCTGTTTGTGTCTCAAGGTGCTGTTGTAATTGTTCTGCGGCGACAAGGCACAATGGATGTGGCTCGTAGTAGAACGGGTATGTAAAACGCTCGGGCAATTCATAGTGCTCGATAGAAGACGTAAAAGGCGTAAAACAATGTTCCGTGGCGTGCATAAGCTGATCTATGGTGAAGTAATCCAGTCCTATCAAGTCCTATTGGTACTGATAGGGAATAAGGGCGGCAATTCTACCTGTTAGTCGAAAGGAGATCATCTCTGGAGATGAATTTCAGCAAAAGTGACTGTAAAGTCGCAGAAAGATATGCTCTGTGTTGCATTTTGTGGACATACATTGAACTATGCTAATTAGTTCATTTTTGTTAGCAGTATTTTGAGATTGTGATAGATGATTTTGAGTAATAAATTGTTGCTTACAGTTGCTATTAATTGTCAGGATATTGTAAATACGCTGAATGCGGTTACGATATGGTCTAACCTATTCTAGATGGTTCATAACTTAATCACTAATGCCGAATGAATCGGTAATAGATTTAATTAGGGCAGTTTTCTCTGTGGATAGAATATTAAGAGCAAGAGATGAGATTGAACGTCACCTCCTTTTCCAAGGTGAGGGGCAGTATATTGCTGCATATCAGAATCTTGTTCTTAAAAGTGCATTTCAACCCATAGTTAAAGCCGATGGCAGTGTATATGCTTACGAAGCATTAATGAGGATATACAACACAAGCGGTGATTTAGTAAAAAATGGAGACTTAATCAAACACTACCGAGATCACCCTGCTCATTTAATTAATATTGACCGGCTTGCTCGGGTCATCCACCTTAGAAACTTTTCGCACTTTAAACTATCTTCTAACTTGTTTATTAACATGATGCCAGTCACCATTTTATTTTGTGAGAGTGAGGGGCTTGTTGATTCTGTCTTTATACCTCGAATTTATGAATTGGGTTTAAAGCCGGAACAAGTTTTTATCGAGATCATAGAGCATCATACCAACGATGATATGGCTTTGGCGAGAGCTATTCGCCACTTGAATCAGGCTGGTTTGAATATTGTTATTGATGATTTTGGGGTTGAAGGATCTTCTGAAGATCGAGCTCGGTCAGTGTCACCAAACATAATAAAAGCTGATAGCTCCTTATTGGCAGAATACCTGCAGGGGCATACTCAACCGCTTTATAATGTTTTTTCGCTGTGCCGAGAATTGGGGGCTAGGCTTATAATAGAAGGGGTTGAAGACTTAAAAGGGTATCATGCGGCAATATCATTAGGGGCTGATTACCTTCAGGGCTATTATGTTGGATTACCGCAGTTTAATAATGCGAGTAGCCAACCAGTATTAAACGACGGCCAAGACTCTAACAAAAGCAATATTGACCAACCCAATTAAATTACCAGGGCTGGTCTGTTTATAAATAATTGTCAGTCTTTATCTGCGACTCCTCCTTGAGTTAAGTGGTGAGGCTCTAGTAGTTTTTCTAATTCACTTCTGTTTATATCCGTTTCTTCTACTGCTACATCAATGATATTTCGTTGTTCTTTATAAGCTTTCTTAGCAATTTCAGCGGCTTTTAGATAGCCGATGATAGGGTTGAGTGCTGTAACCAATATTGGATTTTTGCTGAGTGCACTATCAAGCGTATCTTGTTTCACTTGGAACGAGTCGATAGCCTTGTCGGCAAGGAGATTCATCGAGCTTGCTAGCAGCTCAATACTTTGTAAAACGTTATAGGCAATGACGGGCAGCATGACATTGAGTTGGAAATTACCCGACTGCCCAGCAATCGAAATCGTTGTATCGTTGCCCATGACTTGAGCGGCAACCATGGCCGATGATTCTGGGATAACAGGGTTTACTTTTCCTGGCATGATAGATGAACCGGGTTGCAATGACTCCAGCTCTATTTCACCCAACCCAGCGAGTGGGCCGGAATTCATCCATCGTAAATCATTACTGATCTTCATCAGTGCAACCGCGGCAGTTTTGAGTTGGCCGGATAAACTAACAATGGCATCTTGGCTGCTGAGGTTATAAAAGAAGTTGTCGCTAACAGTGAAATTAATTTCTGTGGATATGGATATATTGTTGACGAAGATAGCGGGGAATTCCGGTGCTGAATTGATACCAGTACCCACAGCGGTACCACCTTGTCCTAATGCGATAACGTTTTCTAGTGCCATTACGATCCCGTTGCGAGCTTTACATAGTTGTGTCTGCCAGCCTTCCATTTCCTGACCTAAGGTTACTGGCATGGCATCCATCAAATGAGTTCGCCCGGTTTTTGTAATGTGCCCGACGGCAAGTATTTTCTTTTCGAGCGCCTCAATAATGTGATCAAAAGCTGGAAGTAATTTTTGGTGGCAGGCAAGGGCTGAGCTGACTTGTATTGCAGTGGGAATGACATCGTTACTGCTTTGCCCCATATTCACATCGTCATTGGCGTCTACATCGTCGCCCAACCTCTGGGTTGCTAATGATGCAATGACTTCATTGGCGTTCATATTTGAGCTTGTGCCAGAGCCTGTTTGAAAAATGTCCACAGGGAAATGTTCAAAGTGTTGGCCGTCGATGATCTCTTGACAACTGTCGATGATCGCATGGGCCTTGTCGAAATCCAGTAATTCGAGTTCTAGATTACTTCTTGCTGCTGCTTGCTTAATGAAAGCCAATGCCTGGATGAATAGGTTGGGCATTGGGATTCCACTAACGGGAAAGTTATTAACTGCGCGTTGAGTCTGTGCTCTATATAGTGCTTTCAATGGGACTTTTACTTCTCCCATACTGTCAGCTTCAGTGCGGTATCGCGATGTCATGGTGTCCCCCTACGGAAACGATGGTGTTACCGACAAGCTTAGATGTAATTCGCGAAACAAAGAGAATTTACTAAGAATTGACTTGCATAGTAGAAGGAGTAGGTAGAATCCAAGAAGTGAAGCGACGCGTATGCAATTTTAGGGGCATACTCAGTAATAAACTTAATGAATGCGTGATGGGTTTCACACCTTACACGCCGTGGAAGCAAGCTAATGCCTGCATTTTTGTTATTATGCGCTGAGTGGTTATTGATACAGGTGGATGTATGAAAGTATTGTTGAGATCTCTGTTAGCGGCGTTCACAGTGAGTTGTTTTTCTCTGCCTGTCTATGCTGATCCGGTCGAACGTTCTGTTTCACCAGAGCTGTCAGTACCTAAGGCAATGAGAATGCTACAAAGTCATGGTTATCACGACTTTCGTAAAATTAAAGTCGAACGTGATGAACATGAAATTGAAGTAGAGGCAAGAAATGCCGATGGCCATAGAGTCGAAATTGAAATGGATCTTTTCAGCGGAAAAATCCTCGCGGTAGAGCGTGATTAGCGCATAATATCAAACCCTGTAATATCCTCGCTGAAAGGTCAGAATACTACAGGGTTTGGTATTTTTTGAAAGCCGCGCATAACTTCTGTCGAATATTTACGCGGCTTTAGAGGCTAAATACAGAGCATTTACTTCAGCAGGTCTGACTGTACTAACATTGCACAACGGCCTGCGCTAAGCTCGTATTTACCTAAGACTCGATGAGATTGTGCCGACTCTTTCGTATTGGATCTCATTAGCTCAGTAAACTGGCCTGCTGGCAAGTCAATGTTTAATGGGGTACTTCCTCTGTTGAAAGCCACAACACCTTTATCTGCGCGGCTAAAGACCAAGTGATCTTTACCCTTGGACAAAACTGTCATGGGTAGAGACTGCATCAAGTTATGAAAGCTTATCATTTGAGTGAGCTTTGAATCACCCCACCTATCTTTCCATCTAGGCAAGTCTCCACTGTTAGTGATATTGCTTGTATCAAGATCGCTATAGATCAGAGGTACGCCACCGTCTCTTCCCAAAATGTAGCAATAGGCGAATAGCTCATTTTGCTCCGTCATGACTTGATCCAAGAAAACATCATTATTCGGAATATCATGAGTGATGGCGAAGGTGATGGCTCTATCATAGGCCAATGCCTGTCCGACTGAATAGGGGTTATCCAGTTCGGCCATCGGGTGACCTTTTTCGAATACATTGTACATGGCATGAAAAAGTGGGAAATCGTATGCCCCTAAGCTCGTCCCCTTTAAATAAGGAGCCAAGAAAAGTTCGTACTCTTCTTTCGTTGCGCCACCATCAGTGATGATTTCACCAAAAATATGAACATCTTCGCTAACTTCTTTATCCCAGACTAATTGAATATGTTCTAGCGTTAAGTGCTTAGCAGCGTCAATACGAAAACCTTTTATACCTAATTGTTTTAAGCTATTAATATAACATTTCTGTTGTTTTACTACATTTTGGTTACATTTTAGCGTCGGTAAACCGGGATCTTCACTACTACCGCTGATCCTGCCGTGTTGCACTTCCCATGGATCTGTCCAGTTTTTGATTGGAAACGCTTTGATAAAATCCCGCTCTAAGAATAGGGGCTTAGTTAGATCTCCAAATAATTTGAGGTTTTCATAATTATCTGCTGACTGCTGATATTCATCCAATACCTGATTGGATGGGAAATTCAGATCATGTCTGAGGTGTGACTCATTGGCCATATGGTTAAAGACAACATCAACATAAACATGCACATCATAGTCGTTTAATATTTTTGTCATCTTACGGAAATCTTCAGTATTACCCAGTTGATTGTCTATCACTCGATAATCTTGCGGCTGGTAGCGTTGCCACCATTCTGTGCCGTTTTTATGCTTGTATGATTTCAGAGGGGGAGAGACAAGAACGGCTTTGTAGCCTGAGCTTGCTATTTTTTTAGCATACTGCGTGACTCGATTGTACGGCCAGTCGAAGGCGTGAAGAATCACATTGGTCGTTTTGATTTTCGTCTGTGTAGTATTGCTGGTTGTCATGGTTTGTGTCCCTTCAATGAACTGATCGCAGTCTATCGCTAGTTGTTGAAAAAGTATTCAGCTCTCCGAGTAAAAAAAGGGGATGAGAAGAGGGGGAGTAGTCAGACCACTATTGTAAATATGTTTAAAATTAGTACGTACTGTAAACAAAATAATATTTTGTTGGCAATTTTTTGTTGTTTAGTTTATTGATAGTTCTACCACTAGGGATGAGGTGGTAATAAGTGAAGAAAAAAACAGCGTTTAAAATGTAAGAAAAGAATATTTTTGTAGTTACTCACCAACTTTCAGTACAAACCTATTCTAAACATCCATTGGAATATGGTATATATGACTACGATTGCTTACTAACAAGGAGGTACACCATGGCTGGTGTTTTAGGAATGATTTTGGCAGGTGGCGAAGGTTCACGTCTGCGTCCGTTAACAGATACGCGAACTAAACCTGCGGTGCCATTTGGTGGCAGTTACCGCCTTATTGATTTTGCACTAAACAACTTTTTGAATGCTGACTTAATGAAGATTTATGTTTTGACACAGTTCAAATCTCAGTCTTTGTATGTGCACATGAAGAAAGGCTGGAATGTATCGGGGATCACAGGGCGTTTTATTGATCCTATTCCAGCACAAATGCGTATGGGTAAGCGCTGGTATGATGGTACTGCTGATGCCATTTATCAGAATATGCGTTTTATGCAGCTAGAAGAACCTGATCAGGTTTGTATTTTTGGTAGTGACCACATTTATAAGATGGATGTTAAGCAAATGCTTGATTTCCACCTTGATAAAAAAGCGGATCTAACCGTTGCTGCTCTGCGAATGCCTTTAAGCGAAGCGAGTGCGTTTGGTGTTATCGAAGTTGATGAAAACGGATGTATGGTTGGCTTTGAAGAAAAACCTGCAAACCCTAAGTCAATTCCTGGTGACCCTGAAAACGCACTAGTTTCAATGGGTAACTACATTTTCGAAACAGATGTTCTTTGCAAAGAACTTGAAGAAGATGCTGTTAACGAAGATTCAAGTCATGACTTTGGTAAAGACATTATTCCAAAACTATTCCCTCAGGGTAAAGTTTATGTTTATGACTTTATGACCAATATTATCCCAGGTGAGAAAACAGCGGGTTATTGGCGTGATGTAGGTACTATTGAGTCTTACTGGCAGGCGCACATGGATCTTCTTTCTGAAGATGCACCATTCTCTCTGTATAATCGTCAGTGGCAGCTTCATACTTACTACCCACCACTACCGCCAGCAACATTACTAGATAGTGATGATTGCAAGGTTGATACGAATAACTGCATGATTTCAGCGGGTAGCTATATCCGTGGCGCGAAAGTGTATAAATCTGTACTGGGTTTCCGCACCAATGTTGATCACAATACGATGATCAGTGAGTCAATCATTCTTGGTGACGTGAAAATTGGTGCAAACTGTTCTATCCGTCGTGCAATTATTGATAAGAATGTAATGATTGCACCGGGTACGGTTATTGGCGAGAACCTGGAAGAAGATAAGAAGAATTACCATGTATCTGACGAAGGAATTGTTGTGATACCAAAAGGAGCAAAAATTGGTTACTAGGAAGAAATCTAACTCTAAGCCACTACAGATATTGTTTGTTGCTTCAGAGGTAGACGGATTGGTCAAAACAGGAGGTTTGGCGGATGTTGCCAAGTCACTGCCAGCTGCTCTAAAGGAACTAGGGCATGATGTGCGTGTAGTGATGCCTCTTTATCGCAAAGTACCTAATGGTGCTGAAGCTGTTGAATTGCTAGATACTGAATTGAAGGTATCAACTCAGCCACAGTCAGTATCGTACAAAGTAAAACAGCTGCACAATGGTGATGTACCTGTTTATACCGTCGATGCCCCTGTGTATTTTGACCGTCCTGAGCTGTATGCAGAAAACAACGAAGGCTACTGTGACAACGGTGAACGATTTGCTTTCTTGAGTGCTGCTGCTTTGGATATGTGTGAAAAGTTGGGTTTCAAACCTGATGTTATTCACTGTAACGATTGGCACACTGGACTTGTTCCGTTCTTGCTGAAAACCCGTTATGCCGATGATGTGTTCTATGCTGAGACACAAAGTGTAATCACTATTCATAATGCGGTGTTCAAAGGAACATTCAATTACGACCAGTACAGCTTGATTCCAGAACTGATTCAAAAGCGCTACCTTCAGCTAGAAGATGGCGCTGCCAATATCAGCATGCTTAAGGCGGGTGTGGCATTTGCCGATAAAGTAAATGCAGTAAGCCCGAATTATGCAAAAGAGTTGTTAACGGAGCTTGGCTCGCACGGTATGGCTTCTGATTTCCAGCACCGTTCTGATGTGCTTTACGGGATCGTCAATGGCTGTGACTACGGCGATTGGAGCCCGGAAACGGATCCGTACATCAAGCAGCGCTTTAAAGCGAATAAAGTGAGCTTAGCTCGCGGCAAGAAAGCATGTAAGCGTGATTTGCAGCAACAGGTGAATTTACCGCAGGATGATGTGCCGGTTTACGGTATGGTTTGCCGACTGACAGAACAAAAGGGGATTCAATATCTTTTGCCTGTTCTTCGTGACTTCTTGGTCAACGACGTACAGATTGTATTAGTTGGTAGCGGTGATCCGAAATTGGCTGACGCACTGCGTGAAATTAGCGCTGAATTTTCTGATAAGTTTGCGTTTATCGAAGCCTATGACAACCCATTAGCGCACTGTGTAGAAGCTGGCTCGGATTTCTTCTTGATGCCTTCTCAGTTTGAGCCTTGTGGTTTGAACCAGATCTACAGCCTTGCTTACGGTACTTTACCTATCGTTCGCGGTGTCGGTGGTTTGAAAGATACGGTTATCGATTACGATGACACGCCACAGGTTGCGACAGGCTTCATTTTTGATGCTGCAACGCCTGAAGCACTGCTTATCAAGATGCAGCGTAGCTTATTGCTTTACTGCCAGCGTCCTCAGGAGTTTAAGCGTCTGCAGCAAAATGCGATGGCTTGTCGCTTTGAGTGGAAAGACGCTGCTGAGCAATACTTACGTATGTATTCTGGTGAAGAAGAGTCTGTGCTTGAAAAAAAGTCGTTTGAGTGTGCCTGATTTTGAAATTAGGTATGCTTAAAAATTAATAAAGCCCTCATTATGAGGGCTTTTTTTGATATGAGCTTTAGATTGTCAGCTGAGAGTTGAAAGCGAAATTATCTATTATTGCTCATCACACTCTTCGTCAATACAGCACTCGGCCTGTAGAAAACCAATGACACCTTCAAGGTGCTCATATTCTGCAACGCAATATAAAGTTCGACCTTCACGGCGTTGGGTAAGGAGACCTGCAGACACAAGGCTTGAGATATGATGAGAAAGCGTTGACCCCGGTATGGCGAGCGTTTCTTGTAAACTACCTACAGGTGTACCTTGGTACCCAGCACGAACAACGGCTTTATAAATAGTTAGGCGTGTCGGATGTCCCAGTTCTTTCAGTGCCTTTGCGACAACTTCAATTTCCATTATTGGTCATTCCAGAAATATTCTTAATTCGATACTACTGGAACAATACCGAATTCGCTACCTTGATGAAATGAAACCTTAGTCCTGCCGAGTTGTTTGTCGCCACACTGGGTTTAAAGTGTAGGTAAACTCCCCACGAAGTACGTCATTATTTTCTTTTAGGCACTGGATAATATGCTTGGTGATCGTTGTCAGTGGTTGGCGGAATGTTGTTAACTTATAGGCATCCCAACTTGCTTGGTCGATATCATCAAAGCCGATGACAACGGTTTGCTGAGGAATGTTTATGCCCCTGTGCTTTAGGCCATCGATAAAGCCGCAAGCAAGCAAATCCGTGACGCAAAAAACGCCATCAGGGACAGTATTAAGCTGTTCAGCAATATGTTTGCCAGAGTCATAAGAAGTCTCACCGAAGCGGACAACTTCAACGGTTAAACCCGCTATATTTGCGGCTTCAACAAAGCCGACTTCCCTTGCAACTAAGCCCGGTGAGCCAATATCGGAATTAACCAGCAGAAGGTTCTTACAACCTTGTTGTTTAAGGATCTCAAGGGCTTCAAAAGCTGCGGTGTGGTTATCCAACCGAATATTGTAGGCGTTCTCGTGAACCTGGTTGCGGTTGACGAGGATAACGTGTTGCCCATTGGCCAAACATTTGTCGATGAGATCTTTATGGGGTTGACCAGATAGAACGATTGAGGCTTCTGCCCTGAAATTCAGGGTTTGGGTCAAGGCGATATCGACATCTTCATCACTGCCTTTTGTATTGACGACCAACGCTACTTTATTAATTTTTTGCAGGTGATGAGTGAGCTTATCAATAAAAGCTGATTGGAAAGGGCTGTTGATATCGGTAGTGATCAGGCTGACGATATTACTGGTGTCGTGTAGCCCACGTGCAAGATGATTGACGTGATACCCCAGCTCTTTTGCTGCGGCTAATACTTTCTCCCGAGTCTTCGGTGAGACACTGGCGCCTTCAGTAAATGTTCTTGATACAGCAGAGCGAGATACGCCAGCATGCTCGGCAACCTGCTGTGCACTGATAAAACGGTTTCCGGTACCAGCCATATAAAAGTCTGTCCTTATTTAAGTTCGTCGTTCGCAATAAGATAATGCCTGTGATTGGATATACCCAAGTACCTTAACGTTAATTGGGTATATACCACTTGTTACTCTCAGTTTGAACCCATCAGCCCGAGCACATCCTTGTTAGCTGAAGCCATGTTCTTCTAGCAGGTTCAGCATTTGGTTTGCTCTTTCGATAGCTTCAATCAAGCTTGGCTTTGGTGTCTCAAACCACTCGTCAGGACGTAGATCACGGCGTTCGCGAACCGCATCGATAGCCGCTTGAAGGGTAGGGTACTGGTCTGGTTGTTTACGGTGCATGTACAAAGAGGCTATAGCGACAGAACGGCTACGGCCACCTCGGCAGTGGATAAGTACATTACCTTGGTCACGGTTTGGGTAACTTGGTTTTTCAGGCAACTGCTGGTTAAAGGCACCATCTAACAGGTAGTAACCTGCAAGAATCATATGGTGAGGGTTGCCTGGGCCGTCAATCAATCCCATTTTATAGGTGCGTGTCACACCACTACCGCCCGACAATTTACCTTCTTCTGCTTCTAGGTAAGGGTCAGTAACGTAGTTGATATCAAGATTTACGGCGCAGTTAACTACGGTCGTAATGCCAAGTTGTTTCTGTAGGGTTAGATCTCGCGCTGAGTCATAGCCACCAAGGTAAAGGTTTTGTTCGTCTGGGCCAATATTAGAAGCAACAAGGTGTGCAGGGTCGCGTTGGTAAACAGGTGCAATTTTCATGGTGTTCCTTGAATAAACTTAATCGATTTGAATGGCCGTAATGTCGGCGATTGCATTGGCAAACTGTGGGGCAGAAGCAAGTACAGCGCCACCTTGTGGCCAGTCAGGATGAGACGTGAACGGGTTGCTTACCCCACCAGCTTCGCTTACTAGTAATAAGCCAGCAAGGCAGTCCCAAGGGTTCATATGATGCTCGACATAACCATCAGTTCGGCCAATGGCGACATAGGCAAGAGCCAGTGCGCCACAAGCGCTGCGTCTAACGTTGGCCCCCAGTTCTAAAAAGCCTTGTAGGGAGGCTAAGTAGCGCTTATCTGGTATGCGTTGGCTCCAACCTAGCTCTAAGTTAGCCGAGTTAAAGCTTGGAGTGTTGGCGATGGCTATCGGGCGACCGTTCATTGTTGCCCCTTTGTCTTGTTGGGCAATGAACAGTTCGTTATGGCAAGGATCATATATGATCCCTAAGCGAGTCGTATCTTGGCTGACAAACGCCAGTACAATACAGAAGTGGGGGATGCCGCGGGCAAAGTTCGCGGTGCCGTCAATTGGATCGATGATCCAAGTATTGTCTTTCACATTACCGCCTGTTTCTTCTCCAAAGATCCCATCGCTTGGGAAGGCATCAATTAAACGCGTGCGGATCAAGGTTTCTACCTCGAGATCGGTAGCCGTCAGAAAATCTTGTGGGCCTTTGAGCGCAATTCTCTCCGGCGTCATATTATTGAATGCCGTGAGGGCAACCACACCAGCTTCTCGAACAACCTCTATTGCGGCTTTTAAGCGTTTGTCTAGACAAGTATCAGTAAGTAATAACATAGATAATTATATTTATTGTTATAAACGCCAGCATGCGCTGGCGTTTGATGAGTTTGAATTAACGGGTGAAGTTAATGCGCCATAGATCAGCCCAGTCTTGGCGGTGATCAAAATCGTCTAGGCCGGTCTCAGCGTTGTACTGAAGTACATGCTTGTAAATTTTTTGTACACCAGAGGCTTCTTTAGGGTGAGGAGCAATCGCTTGGTTACCCGATACTTTACCGTCAACGGTTTGATTGCTGATGCCTTCCTCGGTCATTAAGAAGTGTAGGAACAGCTTCGCAGCATTCGGGCTTTGTGTTTTGGTCGACATTACACCGTAACCTGGTGTTGACCAGCCTACAAACGGTTCTAGACCTTCACAGATAGCCAAGTGAACTTTACCGCTGGCAACATCACGGAATTTAGCCGTCGACATCAAGCCCATGAATGTGTCTTTTTGGCCTGGTGCACCCACTGCATCACCTGCTGCGGAATCGGAGTCTGTTGGAAGCGGTGAGTTTTGTGCCAATGCTTTAACCCAAGCTGCAGTCGCTGTCTCTTCGTTAGTGTCTAACGGTTTGCCGTAATGCGCTTCATAGGCTTTGGCGATATCAGCATTGTGGTGGGTAGCAAGCTGATTGAACCAATCTAGGTAAGACGCTTTGTTTAATGGATCTGGTACTGCAACTTTGCGCTGCCAGTTTTCATCAGTCAGTTCCCAGATATTAGAAATAGGGCAGGTGGTATGTACTTCGGAGTTGTATGTCCATATTGCTGGATCGCCATAGACAATCAGCGGGTTCTTCGCATTCTCAGGAATAGCATCAGCGACAACAGGGGATACCCAGCTTTCTACGACACCCATAGGAACAAGCTGTGCCATGGTCGCAGACGCATCGCCAGTGATAACCACGTCACCACGGATGTTACTGGCACGGTATTCACGGATAAGCATTTCTACCTGCGCCGAGCTGCTTACTTTGTTACCGGTTGCCTTAACACCGTATGCCTCGGTGAAGTTTTTAGCGGTTTCGACAATTTTGCCTGAAGGAGCGTAAACCGTGATAGGTGCTTCTAGGCGAGCCGCTTCAATCAGTGCGCTGAGGTCAAAATCACTGGTGTCGGAAGCTTGTGCTGCACCAGCTAGCGCTAATGCCAGAGTGGCAGCTAAAGTTGTCGTTTTCATGTTGGTTCTTTTCACAATAGACTCCGAATGAACGATTATTTTTGTAACTGTTGTTGATATGTCGATGACATGCATGGCATATCAATCGCTAAACCTTGGTTATCAAACAGGTGAAGATTGTCATTATTAATAACCAGTGAAAGTGATTCTCCCTCTTTAAATTGCGGAGGGGTTTGTGTGTTCACATGCAGTCGATGATCGGCAACGCTAAATTCAAGGATCCAGCTACCGCCTGTTGGTAAGATGCCCTCCAATTTGGCGTGCAACCTGAAGGCTTCTTGGCTGTGGATATCAGCATCAACGGCAGCAATAGACATCCGCTCAGGACGTAAGCCAATAGAGCCTCCAGGGATGTCATGACCCACTATTGCTCTGACATGATTGCGAGCGAGTTCGCTGCACAGCGAGGCTTCGTCAAGCTCGATAATATTGATTGGTGGTGTACCAACAAACTCGGCAACAAAGCGGTTAGCTGGGCGGTCGTAAATATCATTTGGGGTACCGACTTGTTGCAACTCACCGTCTTTCATCACGGCAATCTTGGTTGCCAGTGCCATCGCTTCCCATTGATCATGGGTAACAAAAACGATCGTTGTTTTGAATGTGTTATGGATACGCTTCAGCTCTGTTCGCATCTCAAGCCGAAGGCGCGCATCCAAGTTCGATAAAGGTTCGTCCATGAGCAATATTTCTGGCTGAACGGCTAACATTCGTGCCAGCGCGACACGTTGCTGCTGCCCGCCAGATAATTGAGATGGATAGCGATGGCGGTACTTTTCAATGCCAAGGGTTTCCATCACTGAATGGATGGTTTTCTCGCGCTCAGCTTTATCAATCTTGCGTAGCTTTAGTCCAAAATCGATGTTTTTCTCAACCGTTAAGTGAGGCCACAAGGCATAACTTTGAAAGACTAAACCAAGGTTACGTTTTTCTGGGGGAATAAAAACGCCATCTTGTTTGGAGTCAACGATTCGGTCGCCAAGGGTCAGTTGCCCATCGGTGATGTTTTCCAGTCCCGCAATCATTCTGAGTGTGGTGGTTTTGCCACAACCCGAAGGACCAAGAAGACACATGAATTCACCATCTTTTATTTCAAGGTCAACGGCATTCACAGCGGGTGCCGCACCTTTTTCGTATTGCTTGCTGACGTTGTTAAGATGAATATTTGGCATTAGCTTCCTAGTCCTTCTGCAAGGTTAGTTTTGGTCATTTTCTGAGTAATATAGGTACCAACAAATGCAATGAGGCAGATGATAAGCACCACCGCATTTGAGGCCTGGGTATAGTTGTAATCAATAAGCCTTAGCGCATAGGTTGTTAAGACGTCGGTTGAAGGTACAGCCAAGATGATGAACAGGCTGAGGCCATTGATACCGGAAATGAACGGAAGCAATATACCTGTTACCAGTGACCCTTTTTGGATAGGCATGACGATTTGACGCATGCGTGTGAACCAGCCTGCACCGGCCATTTGTGCGGCTTCTTCAGGGTCTTTACCTAATTGCATCATGGCTGAAATCCCGGCGCGGGAGGCATAGGGCATTTCATCGGCAATTAAAGCCAAGATCAGCAATGTCACGGTGCCATAAAGTGCTGGCATTGGGCCGCGAGGGACGGCAAATAATGAAAGATATGCGGCCGCAAAGGCGACCCCTGGCACTAGGTATGGGAAGAAGGTGATCTGGCGCAGCATGCTACCGAGTGGACGGAGCGGGCTGCGTACCACGGCGTACCCGACTAACAACCCAAGTACACCTGAACAGATAGAGGCAACACCGACAATCCATAAGGTATTCCATACTGCGCTCCATAGGTTGCTGCTGAGTAAAATACCGTTGCTTTCGGCGATAGTTTCCAGCCCGGAGCCAATCCAGTAATCCAAGGTGAAGTTGCTTAAGGCGAAGTTGCCAGGCACTTTCATAATTGTAGATAGGAACAGTACCAGCATAGGCATCACAACGGAGATCAGAAAGACACCAGCAGCCAGTCCAGTGGCTGGCATACGCCATTTTCCCAGATCATTATTACGGTGCATCACACCCTTGCTGCCAACAGTGACAAACTTTCTTGCTTCTTTGAGCAAGGTTGCATCAATCAGTAGCGATATGATGCCGAAGAACATAATGGCACCGGCCAACACGGCTGCGACACCAGTCTGGCGAGATTCAATACTGCGGTATAGCGAGGTTGATAATACTTCGTAGTTAACCGGCAGGCCTAAGATGTAGGAAACACCGAATTCGCCAAGAACTTTGGCAAAAATAAGCACACAGGCAGACATCAAAGCTGGCAGCATCAGCGGCATGATGATCTTGAAGGTGATGGTACGGCTCTTTGCCCCCAGAATACGTGCAGAATCTTCTAGTTGTGAGTCAAAAGAACGAAGCGCATTACCCAACAGCAGAATCACGAAAGGGATGTAATTGAGCGAAAGAATGATAATAATCGGCAACTCGCCGTAGGCGAGCCAATCGGCGGGTGCAATGCCTAAACTTTCCAACCATCCTTGTTGGCCGCCAGTGGAGCGGTTTTTGAAGATAGTCGTCCACGCCATGGCAAACGTCCATGCCGGTAGCATGTAAGGGACGATGAGTGCGGTTGCAAACCACTTTTTACCGAACATATTACTGCGGCTAACCAGCCATGCCAGAACACTACCAAGAGACAGTGAGATAACGATAACACCCAAGGCAACACGCAATGTATGAGAAAGAGGTTGCCAGAAAAGAGATTGAGAAATCGGGGAAAGTAGGGCTCGATTAATATAGTAATCTGTCCAGCTACCCGTAACATCACCAATTCGTCGTTCGTCGCCAAATTGTACTTGAAGCGCATCTAACAGCAGGGAAAATACGGGTACAGCGATGAAATAAGAAAAAATAACTGCTAGTACCACACCGATTAAGGTCGTGGGTGTTTGCATCGTCAATCGTAATTGGTAGCGCAGGGTGAGCCAGCGTGAATACTGAGCGGAACCAACCGTCCCTGTAGGCAAAGAGTTCAAAATACACCTCGTTCATTCATTTTTGCACAGCTGTGCAATTGAGGTGATGTTAGGATCTGTATATGTTGTTTTGATAGAAAATTAATGACATTGAGATGACAGGCTGAATTATGGCTGAGTACAAAAGGCGTGATTTCGTAACTGGAAAAATATCAATTCAAGGCTGCTCAATGATGGAAGTTTTGTTATCATCCACATGATTAAAAAACTAAGCCATAGGAGATAAAGATGATTGTATTACGTACCCACTCGGCAAAGACTGTGATGGTAAATAAGTAAGCGAAATAGCACTACATGCATATTGCATTGGAAATGCAGCGAGACTGAATTAACCGCTTTACGACTTCCTTTCTATTGCCCGGTGTAGCCTAATCCGGGGTCTACCTGTACTTATTTGACCCTATATTCTCTTTGATACGCATGATCAGAGCCATATCTATGCTTGGCTTGTGCGCGGGGAAAATAAACAAATGAATTCTACACTTACACTTAGCCAACTTGGCTGGCAACCTGTATTTCAACAACAACTGACACTTGAAGACTATGAGCAGGCAAAGATTGCTCGTATTTTGGCTCATCACCGCAACGGCTATGCTTTGCAGACCGAGAATGGACAAGTTACGCTTGAAATTCACCACTCTCTTCCTGCGATGACAGCAGGGGACTGGGTGCTTATAGATAACGACAACCGGTTTATTCGGCTGCTAGAGCGAGTATCTTTGTTTAGTCGTAAAGCCGCCGGTGCCAAAGTGGCAGAACAGTATATTGCTGCCAATGTTGATACCCTATTTATTGTTTGCTCTTTGAATCAGGACTTTAATCTAAGCCGAATCGAGCGTTACTTGGCAATTGCCCGTGAAGCCAACGTTGAGCCTGTTATTGTACTTACCAAAGCTGATCTATCTGATGACTGCGATGATAAACGCCAACAGGTACAAGCGCTTGATCCTATGCTGATCGTTGAAGTACTTAATGCCCTTGACCCGACATCTTATTCTGCACTGGGGTCATGGTGTCGCAAGGGTAAGACTATTGCATTTATGGGATCATCTGGTGTCGGCAAGTCGACACTTATCAATACTTTGATGGGAGGCTCGGTGCAACAAACGCGCTCGATTCGTGAAGATGACAGCAAAGGGCGTCATACAACTACCTCGCGTTCGTTGCACTTCATGCCATCAGGTGCGGTATTGATTGATACCCCTGGAATGCGTGAGTTGCAGCTGACCGACTGTGAGAATGGCGTGACGGAAACTTTTGCCGATATTGAAGCGATAAGCAAGCAGTGTCGGTTCAGTGATTGTCAGCACCAAACCGAACCTGGTTGCGCCATTCGGCAAGCACTAGAGGCGGGTGAGATAGATGTACGCAGAGTCCAAAATTATGACAAGCTGCTTCGAGAGCAAGCCCGTAATACTGCTACTTTGAGTGAGCAACGAGATAAAGACAAGCAGCTTGGCAAGATGTATCGATCGGTACAAAGCCATAGCCGGCAGCGTAAGAAAGGGTACTGAGTAAGCTTAGTGACTTGATAAGATAGGCCGTAAGCTCGACTACATTAGTATTTATCTTTTAACAACAAAGCCTTGCTGAATGTTCAGCAAGGCTTTTTAATCTAGGTCGTTTCACTATTGATGGTGCACGAAGATATAACCGCTCTCTTTGATACGGTTTATCGTCTCATCTAAATGATCAAATGGAATTGCAAAACAACCTTCACTACGCCCCAGTATGCCGTTACTTTCCAGAAACTCATAACTGACATAGTTAGCACCATGAACCACAATGAAGCGGCTCCGGGCATTATCGTTTATACCAATCTCAAGACCATCAATGCGCAGGGAATAACCATTAACGCCAATATAGGTTTCCTTAGTTGCGTATAGGCCGCCAGATGATTGGTTGGATCCACGAATATTGGAAAATCTTATCGGGAAACGGTAGCCGGATTCTTTGGCATGAGCCACCAAGCTTTGGTGCGTGATTCTGTTAGAACTTAAATCAATAATGAATAGTCGCTCTTCATCCGACGGTAGGGTGTAATCAATGATGGTGAGTCCGGATGGGTTTTTCCCAAATTTGTTGGCACGGGATATGGCATTTTTGACTAAGTCGGGCTTGAAATAAGCATGATCAGATATAGGCACTCCATGGTGGGAGCGAGGTGAAGAGCAGCCTGAAATTAAGATAATGAAGGCGAGTGGCCCCAAAAGGTTAAGGTAATTCACGTTTCTCTCTATATCGAATCTATCGTCATTGTTGCCAGAGGAGGCCTATTTAAGGGATTAACCTTCACTACTATGAACGACAATTATTAGGCGTTATTAAATTTTGCCTTCGTTTGTTAGAGAAACGTTTTAGATGGTGCTGCTGACTAACAGGTAATTAAAAAGGCACAGCGTATACAACGCTGCGCCTTGTTGCTAAGTGATTAACACGCAGGGGACGTTTTTGTTTGTTTAGCTTTTTTGCTTGCCCAGAAGCCAGCGAGCAGTGAACCCGAAATATTGTGCCAAACCGAGAAGATAGTGCCGGCAATAGCAGAAGCTGGCGAGAAGAACTTCATCGCAAGTGCTGTTGCCAGTCCAGAGTTTTGCAACCCGACCTCAAAAGCAATTGTTCGACATGTAGACTCATTAAAGCCGAGTAGGCGGCAGCAATAGTAACCCGCAGTCAAACCTATGCCATTGTGGAGAATCACGGCTAGCGCAACCATTGGTCCTACCTGGCTTAAATTGTCAGCATTCAAAGCAACGACTATAGCGATGATCAATACGATGGCAACCATGGAAACAAGTGGCAGCAGTGTATGTATCTTGGCAACGGCTTTTTGAGCAAAGGTATTGATGACCAGCCCTATACCTACTGGTAATAACACTATTTTCACCAAGCTCATTAGCATTGCAGATACTGGTACATCAACGGTCTCGCCCACCAATAACTCGACAAGCAAGGGCGTGAGGATAACACCTAGTAATGTTGATATAGCCGTCATTGATATAGAGAGCGCAACATTTCCTTTGGCAAGGAAAGCCATGACATTGGATGATGTTCCGCCGGCAACGCTCCCAACTAACACCATGCCAACCGTGAGTTCAGTACTGAAACCTAATAGATAACTGATTAATAACGCTGTGAGAGGCATGATGAGAAATTGAAGGACGACGCCAACACCGATCGCTCTTTTATGTTGGGTGACATTAAAGAAGTCCTTTGGTGATAAGCTCACACCCATGGCTAACATGATGATGGTCAGCAAAGGGACGATTTGAGTTTTTAGTTCAACAAATAAACCTGGAGATATAAACGCTAGTACCGCGAATATCACGGCCCACACTGGAAATAATTGGGTGATCCTTCCTATCATTTTGACTTCCTATTCAGTTGATTTTCAACCTCATCAGAGAGGTTTAATTTATTAGATGTGTTACGAGTATATTTTCACAAAGGTTACTAAGAGAAAAGCAGGAATGGGAATAAAGCGGTAGATCCTTTATTTAATTCAGTAGCATAAGTGATCTATCAATAAAGTTAGATTTTCTGGTTTTAACTGATTTTCACCAAGCAGCAAGCAGTGTTTAATGTTGTTGGAAAGGCTGGGTATTCGAGATATAACTCGATTAAGTGTAGTGCCACTGATACTCGTGGCACTAATTTATACGCTATGAACTCTAGATTTTAATGCCCATATTTTTATCGATGATCTGCTCTAGTTGACCGCTTTCGTCAAGTTTGGCAAGTACCTCGTTAATGCGTGCTTTGAGCTCATTATCTTTAGGCATCATGGTGGCGATAGCGGACTCGGTAAACTCAAAGCCAGGCATAGAGCGACAAAGCTCGTCGTGATGGCGTGCACGATAATCCGCTTCAACTGAGTCAGGGATCATCAGATCCACGGTGCCATCAAGAATACGGTCGTAGACGTATTTATTGGTAGGTTCAACATGAAGCTTAGCCTGCTTAAGGTTCGCGCGGGCAAAGATGGAATTTGTGCCGCCTTCATTGATGATCACCGTTGTTTCTGGCTGATCAATCTTCTCCAGTGAGTTGAATTTCTCTACGTCTTCACAACGAGTAATAGGCGTTTTGCCATAGTTGTAATAGCTATGAGAGAAGTAAGCAAACTCTTTGCGTGCGTCAGTAACTGAAATACCAGTCATACCGATATCGTACTTACCGCTTTGGAAATCATCCATCAATGTTGGCCAACTGGTCGGAACCAAGGTTAATTTTACATTTAGTTCATCAGCAATGATCACAGCAAGATCGTGCTCAATACCCACATAGTTACCATTGCTCAGCTTCTCGGAAAAAGGCATGTAATCCCCAGTGACACCGATTCGAATTTCTTTAGCTTGTTCGATTTTATCCAGTGTTTCACCAGCAAGTGATGGAGTGGAAGCTAGTGTAAGGGTACCCAGCAGTGTGACAGTAAATAATGTTGGCTTCATGTTCAGTATCTTATGTTGTGATTGTTCTTCGTCATGTTTCTTTCTTTTGCTGGTATAGAGTAACCAGCGCTGAAAAAAGGATATACCTGGGCTGTGATGAGCCTCTGTTTGCTTTCCCTGCCAACATAATTGAATCGAAATATAAGCGCAAGATAAAATGTCAATATACTGGCTTGCTTTTGGTTTTTTGTTTTGCGTAATCTTTTCGTTACACCTGTTGTTCGGGAGAGCTGGGCTCTGGTAACTTGGGTATATCAGCAGCGCTATTTTTGTGGCAATCAATCATGTGATGCGTTTAAGCTTGTTGTATATGCTGCCAAGTGTGTGTAAAGCACCGTTGCAGAGGTTGAGTAAGAAGGCTTAAATGTGGTATTTGCACAGGGCTTATAAATAGAAGTGTGGCCGTCTCACCATTAGACTGACACACTTCGGCCTGTAGGCAGGTGCTCCAATTTCTCACCTAGCACTTCCTTTAGCAGGGCGAACGCTTTCTTGCCTGTGCAATGACCGGTGAAGAATTTATCAATAGGGTATGCGAGCAGTTGTTTACCCAGTAATCTGATGTCTTTTTTGCTACCCCCTACACTATTGAAAAAGGGTAAGCCGACAAGATGGAAACCACCTATAACCGCTTTGATTCTGGCTCCCGGAAATAAGGAGATCGCCGTGTCGACCATATTAAGTACCCCGTTGTGAGCACAGCCAGTGAAGACAACAATGCCATCCTCTTCTCTGATAACCATCATTAACTCATGCTCAAAGGTGTCGTGAGAGCATTCTTGTTCTGAGCAGGCATAGAGGTATTCATTGCCTTTAGGCTGAGCGTAATTCTGAGTAATATCGGTGATCAAAAAAACGTTAGGGAGTATTTCTGTTGCTATGTTGACCAAGCAAAGCTGTGTTTGGGCTTCTTCGAATAGCGTTCGATCAATACTGATATCCTTTCTAAAGCCATAAGCTCTAAACTGGAAACTCATATCACCGCTCGCTCGAAGGTAAACCGGGGCTGTAGCGTTTTGTTTTATGAAATGGCGTAGCCCATTGCAATGGTCATGATGGTGATGTGAGATTGCGACAGCATCAACGTTATCGATATCAATATTTAATAACTTGGCATTGCTGCAAAAAGCTTGTCCGTTTCCGGTATCAAACAAGAGCTGTTTATCTTTGGTTTGAATATGAAGTGATAACCCTCTTTCTGTAGCAAGATCAGGTCGGTCGTTTAAGCGTGAATTGTCGACCAAAGCAGTAACAATCATAGGCACCTTTCTTACCGTTTATTTCCGTATGCTACCCGTTTAACTTGCTTGGCAGCTCATATCCGTAGGGATTATACCTTACCAAAAACGCGCTGAATCGCTACCGTGCCACATAGTATCAATAATCTATTTATCGAATTATTTATAGTGTTATGTCATTCTAAAGCTATCTATCAATACCTTAGTAGCATTGGATATGTCAAAACGATTTCTTTTAGCGTTCTTCGCTTTATTTATTACTTCTTCCACTATTGCCGCACCAAATAACTTTAGCCATGCCAAAGTGTTAGCCAAAGAACATGTATATTTTGACCAAACTGAAAACGGTACATTTTACTGTGGCTGCAGCTATACCTTTATGGGGAAAAGTGGTGGCCGAGTTGACCTGGACAGTTGTGGGTATGACGTTCGTAAGAACCAAAATCGTGCCCAGCGCATTGAGTGGGAGCATATTGTTCCAGCCTCTAACTTTGGTCGAGCGAGGCAATGCTGGCAAGAAGGCGGTCGCAAGAACTGTGTAAAAAATGATCCTGTTTTTGCGGTGATGGAAGCGGATATGCATAACCTGACTCCTTCCATTGGTGAAGTGAACGGTGACCGTTCAAATTACAATTTCAGCCAGCTCAATGTGTCGTCAAATCAGTATGGCCAATGTGACTTTAAAGTTGATTTTAAAAGCCGTTTGGCGGAACCGAGGAACGAAGTCAAAGGGCAGGTCGCTCGAACCTACTTTTATATGTTTGACCGTTATAATCTATCGATGTCCACCCAGCAGCAACGTCTGTTGGTTGCATGGGACAGACAGTACCCTGTCTCTGAGTGGGAGCTTGAGAGAAACCGTCGAATCGCTAAGCAAATGGGACATGACAACCCATTTGTTACAGGTAAAGCGGTTTGGCAGGTTGGTCATAAAAACAGTGGCTTAGGCTTAAAGTCTACAGAGGTTGCGAAGGATAGCACTGACACAGATTCAGGGCATTTAATAAGGGGCAATAAGAACAGTAAGGTGTACCACCTACCTGAGGGGTGTCCAAGTTATAATCGAGTGAGTCCCAAGAATGTTGTAAATTTCCACTCTGAGCAAGAAGCATTATCAGCAGGGTATCGTAAAGCCGGAAACTGCTCATAAGCCTAACTGTAAACTTGGCTGAGTATAACTATTCAGCCAAGTTTCAAACAAAGGTTTTTACAAGCACATGAAAATCGATGTTTGGGCGTATTTTATTCTCCATATTGGAAAAATGAGATTCCAAAAATTGTGTAGTATATTAATTTTTTAGTAATTTACTCTGAACGTTACGGGTGTTTCTAAATGTAATTTCTAATATTTACCTGTTTCCAGTTATTTGTATTGGTAAAAAGTGTGTAGCGGTAAGACATTGTGCTTTCGTAGTAAATCGTGACTTTCTGATAAGCAAACCTAATGATATTTTTGAATTTGTTCAGAATTATTGATATGTAGGGTGTGTATGGAAAGTTTAGTGGTAATCATAGCTTCGATTTTATGGACTGCTGGACGCTATCGTATTCATACGCCTGCTGAGTGGCAGGCTAAACACTGGTTAATCAAGGGACTTGCTATTACATTGGCGCTATTTCCTGCTTCTTTCCTCTATTATTGGGACGTTATAATTTCCTCTGCTTCGTCCCTATCAAAGAATCAGATCATCTTCTGTGAAATCTCGCTGCATTTATTTCTCATCGTCATAGCAATTCAAAGCCTGATGGGGATCGTATTCATCGTTAGCTCAATGAAAAGAAAATAGAAGTAAACCCAAGATTTGATCTTGGGCTATTCGCTGAATTGTTATTCTTGCTCTTGTTCCGAATTTGATGTCGAAGGAAGGCTAATAAGGCCTGTACCTGCATCTCTGATCAGGTTTACAGGAGAAAGCAGGACGCCTTTAACTGCGCCTTGCGTTACTTGTTGAGTCAATTGTTCACTCTTCTCAACAATTTCATCAGTTTTAGCGAGTATGATAGGCACATCATTACGCAAGTGCCCTGACTCAGTAATGATCGCTGGAATAGTCGTTTTCCTGTAACCCTCACTTTCGATAACTACTGCAGGAATCACATCTGTTCTATAATGCTTCAATTCGTTTAATGCTACAGGTAATGTTGTCGTGTTTACCGTTGCGACAGTTTGGACTATGGAAGGAATGGTTTCGCTACGTATCGCATTTATTTCATCAAGAATCTGTGGGATTTTTTGATCTACCGAGGCAACGGTCTTGTTAACATCCTCGATTGTTGTTTGGATATCATTAGCCAACAACAGTGCCTGCGGCGTTAACTCTTCAAAGGTTTTTGCCAGTAATAGCCATTGTTCGATTTCGAGTTTATCCGCTGTCGAATTGATATCCGCTATCATTTGGGGGTAGGTATCGACAACTTTAGTGATCGTTGTAGTAAAAGAGTAGATGGTGTAACCCAAATAAAAGATAGCGACGGCCAAAAACAATTGTATTGCGCTGCCCAGTTGGTTTTTCATAATGACATCCGTGTGAATGAATTTACTTTAAAGGAATTATAAGCATTTGAGTGCGGATTGGCATAAGAAGAATATGTTGTTATAGGTGATGTTAGCGCGAGATAACCCTTCCACAAAACATCAATCACTCAGTCAATCAACTAGGGTCGTCTTCGCTAGCATATTACAATAGGGCTGTTTAGTTATCATGTCGCTAATGTAAATCACCTTAATGTCATTCCCTTGCTGAATGAAGGCCACCCGGCAGCTTAATGTTGGGGTTAGTATTATTTTATACTCTTGTATTTTAACGCCTTTATGGGTTAGTTTTTGAGCGAGTTTGATTTTATAACTGTTACTACTTAAAAGTACGGGCAATCTCTCTTCAATATCGAGTTCAATCTCTTTTTTGAATTTCGAGTGCTTTGAAAAGAAACGCCGTAAATGATTGTTATGGTCATAGGTAACCGTTCCAAATAACTGCATATTTACTTTCACCATTTACAAACTTATCAATACCTAGTGTACACCTTATAAAAAATGGAAAAATGTGATCTTGGTCGTGTTTGTATAGAGTGTTAAAGCATGTGTTTGTGTTCTAAGTTTTACTGAATGAGTGTTGTTCTTTTGCGATTACACAGCGTTTGTTTCTACAAGGCAAAGGTGTTATTTTCTCGTCATACCTACGATCTGTGATTAATGATGAAATCGAGTATAACAATCAACCTGCCGTCCCTGGCGCATAAAATCACAACCACTGGTATTTCAGAGATTAATTCAGTCATTGTGCCGTACGGCTGTATTGTGAAACGGGTACGCCGCAGCCGAAATTACGTCCTTATTGGCAAATATAAAGATCTGGTAGCGGTAAGATCTGACTTTGGTAAACTAGTTGATTCCAAGAATTGTTTGAAGTGGCAGCGAGTCTACCAAAGCTACCTCGCTGGCTTACATGAGCTTGGCGAGGCAAGTGAATTTGCTACGTATGAAATAAAAAACTTCACTGCTACTCTTGGTAAAACAGACCGCTGCTTCTTGCTTGAGAAGCTTGCTGAAATTGGTATCGACGTTAAACGAAAAGCAAATCAAAGGCACCTAGAACTCACGGGTAGTTTGGCGAAGCTAAACGCTCTACAGTCCATACTACAAAATGCTACTAGCGAATCATTAGTCGCAGTCGGAAAGCCAATTCACAAACGCCTTTCGAAGTATAACGATATCGAGAGCGTAGGTTTCGACTACGGTAAAACAGAGAAATTGCGCACTCTACTTTCCTATGTTGAAGATAATCCGGCAATCACCGTTGCCGAGCTATGCTTTCTGACAAACTGTTCGATAGCAGATGCTAGAAAAGCTTTAGATGACTACTTCGAACTCTAGTATTGTCACCGATTAGTCCAATGCTCTAAATCGTTTGTTTCCCCATGATGAGTCGTGAACGCAATATAGAACACCTTTAGTATTAATAGTCGATAAGGACCCATTGAGGACACTAGGATGCATAGGGATATTACAGGGCTTTTATAACTCGATTACGAATATTACTTTCAACACGACTTATGCGTATTATCTTTACATACTGGTATCAACTCTTTTATGCCTGCGAATCCTTTACACATTCTTTTTCTTTTAGCTCTCCACTAACTGAGCCAATCACTCTCAAAAATGAAATGTTAGCTTACCTGCCATAGATAGTTGTAGCGTTGACGACCATGTTTTAGAAGCGCATTATTTATTTCTGAGCAGAACAAAACGTGCTTTCGTTAAGAGAAATAAACACGAATAGTTGTTTCTGTGCAACGCATCAATTTGAATGGCAGGATACATGAATAAAATTTTTATGTTAATAATGGGGTTGTTTTTTACCGGGCGATTGTATGCCAGTATTGCGCCTCATGTTACTCAACTTGAGCATGATGCGCCTATTCTCATTCGCTCCGCACTCATCATCGGCGTTGCAGGTTATTTCATCTGGATAGTATTGAAATACATAAAAAAGAACAAAACCTCTCGTTAAAATCAACTCTAGTAAGAGTCTCTGAAGAGGGGCTTATCTACGTTTAAGGCAAATAAGAACCTATACCTTTTCCTATTGCACTATCACGTAGGAACTGCATCTCGGTTTTTGTATCATGAACACCGATTAAGCCAAGGATGGTATTGTTTTCTTTCACACACCATAGGTCGACGGCTGGAAAAGCATGCTTTACAATCGTAAATCGCGTGGGTAGATGTTCATGTATTATGGCTTGTTGTGTTTTTTTTAAGAATGAAGCTACATTATATCTGATATGAGCGTCAGTCAGTTGATTTTAAATGAAGGTAATTGGTATTGTTACGCCGCATAAACTCGCCGTAAGTGGGGGGGTAACACGCTAAACAACCCTAAATAATTATTAATTCAACGAGAAAACCAAAGATGTCAGCCACGCAATTTCAAACGAACTGGATTAAACCTTTCACACTTGATCTCGCTGCCCTAAAGCTCGGCAAAAGCAAAGAGGAAATCAAGGCTTTGTGTGATTTAAAAGTGTTGAACGGCGGTTGGGATGAGTTTTACGGCGAGAAAGGAGCTTTTATCGTCTGGCTACCAGAAGACCAAGCTGATATTACAGCCGATGAAATACGCGCTGGCGCAACAATGCACTAAGGATTCAATTGTGGCTTTCCCACCTCCTACTGGTGGCTTTGTAGTGCTCCTTTTTAAGTTAGACTTTTCGATACATGCCGACTTATTCTCGTGACCGCGTAATAAGCTGTATCTCTCATTTTTATCATTTACCACCACCGAAGCCTAAATCACCTGTTTTTGAAAAAGCCCGTTTGACATAACCATGAATTTTCAGATCGTTAAATCATTAAGCTGCTGATTAAGAACAAATTAAACTCCAATTATATTGTTCGGCCATCTAGAAGTCCTTCCGGCTTTCTTTGGGCATTTCCGGTTTATTACCTTCTTTCCCAAATATCTATCACGATCTGGGTATTCAGTTTTACCGTTATATACCTTACTATATAACGGTATTTTTACTCCTAGGATCTTAAGATGAAGTGCTGGAAAAGTACTGTAATAGCTATTGCTATATCTGTGTTGTCGTTTTCAAGTCTTGCCTCTGAAAAGGTAACTGTTTTTGCAGCCTCGTCGTTGACCAATGCGATGAATGAGGTTGTGTCTGCCTACGAGTTGAAAACGGGGGAGAAGCCAACGGTTTCATATGCTTCATCTTCAGCGCTAGCCCGCCAAATAGCCCAAGGAGCACCAGCCGATATTTATCTTTCTGCTAATGAGAAGTGGATGGATTACTTGGTACAGCAAGGTGTCATTGAGGTTTCAACAAGAAAGCCTTTGTTGCATAACAGCTTGGTGATGGTGGCACCAAATGACTACCCGCAACAAAACATGACGTTGAATTCCTCATTCGACTTGAGTAAAGCTTTGGATGGTACCCGCCTTGCCGTTGGTGATCCAAATCATGTGCCAGCAGGGGTCTACACAAAAGAAGCCTTGGAACATATCGGCCTATGGCAACAGGCAGAACGTTTGTTGGCGAGAGCGAACAATGTACGTGGCGCACTGTTGCTGGTAGAAAGACAAGAAGCATTACTAGGAGTGGTATATAAAACGGATGCACTGATTTCCACTAAAGTACAAATTGTCAGTGAATTTCCTGAAGGTAGCCACACCGCGATCAGCTATCCTGTCGCAATGGTGAAAGGGCGACAGAATGAAAGTGCAAATAGCTTTTATCACTTCCTTAATTCAGAAGAGGCTGCTGCCATCTTCACTGAGTTCGGTTTCGGGGACATTAGTACCGGAGATATCAATTAGTGTTAACCGAATATGAAGTTCAAGCGCTATTGCTTAGCTTAAAAATTGCCAGCGTTGCGGTGGTTGTTAGTTTACCCTTTGGCGTCTTGTGCGCGTGGTTATTGGCGCGTTGCCAATTTGTGGGTAAGTCTTTGCTTGATGGTCTTGTGCATTTACCGTTAGTACTTCCTCCCGTTGTCATTGGTTATCTATTGCTGGTGGTAATGGGGCGCCAGGGTGTAATTGGTAAAGCTTTATATGATTGGTTTGGCCTGACATTCAGTTTTAGTTGGCGAGGTGCCGTTTTAGCGGTTGCGGTTGTTTCTTTTCCGTTAATGGTGCGCTCTATTCGTTTGGCACTTGAAAGTGTTGATTACAAGCTTGAGCAGGCGGCACGAACATTAGGGGCCAGCCCGATAAAAGTATTTTTCACCATTACCTTGCCGCTTACCTTACCGGGTATTCTTACTGGAGCTATCTTGGCCTTTGCCCGTGCGTTGGGTGAGTTTGGTGCAACCATTACTTTTGTATCGAATATCCCGGGAGAGACTCAAACCATACCCTTGGCGATGTATTCATTTATTGAAACCCCTGGTGCCGAAGATCAAGCTGCGCGATTATGTGTAATCGCAATTGTCATAGCCTTGGCATCGATCCTGGCCTCTGAATGGTTCTCGCGGGCTGCTCGACAGCGATTGGAGGCCAGATGATTACTATCGATATAAAGCAGAAGCTTGGCGATCTTGATATGGATATCCAGCTTGAACTACCGATGGAGGGGATCACTGCTATCTTTGGTCGCTCTGGGGCGGGGAAGACATCATTGATCAATGTTTTGAGTGGTTTGACGACCCCAGATTCAGGAACTATTTCTCTTGGGCAGCACGTGTTGTATAACCACCAAACCGGAATTGACCTGCCTCCGGAAAAGCGGCGAATTGGTTATGTGTTTCAGGATGCCAGATTGTTTCCTCATTACACTGTTGCAGGTAATCTGCGTTATGGCTGTAAGAGTGCTAACCCTGAACAATTTCAATCAGTAACTCAACTTTTGGGTATAGAAAGACTCTTGAACCGCTATCCGGCTTCTTTATCGGGGGGAGAAAAGCAGCGTGTGGCAATAGGCCGTGCATTACTATCCAATCCGTCGATGCTGTTAATGGATGAACCTCTGGCATCACTCGATCTTCCCCGTAAACAAGAATTAATGCCATATCTCGAGCGTCTTGCCAAAGAGGTTAAGATCCCGATTGTTTACGTTACCCACAGCTTGGATGAAATTTTACGCTTAGCGGATCATATGGCGATGATCCACCAAGGAAAAGTGGTGGTTTCGGGTCATATTAACAGTGTCTGGGGCTCGCCTGAGATGCGACCTTGGCTACCAGCTAAGGAGCAGAGTTCGTTACTTAGCGCTCGAGTCAATCATCATCATCCTCACTATGCATTAACACAGGTAATGCTCGATCACGATGCATATTTGTGGGTAAACCGCTTGCAGAGCGTGCGAGGAGAGTGGGTTAGGGTACGGGTTCACTCGAATGATGTTTCTCTGACCAAGATTAGATCAGAGCAAACCAGTATTCGGAATATACTATCAGCAAAGATTGATAAAATTCATCCGGTTGATGAGCAGGAGCGGGTTGAAGTTCGTTTGAGAGTGGGTGAAGCCCAACTGTGGGCCAATATCACCAAGTGGGCAGCGGACGAACTTGATTTATCAGTTGGTGATAAAGTTTATGCCCAAATTAAAGGTGTTAGTGTTACTCAAGAAGATTTGGCAACCATGTAGCTGAAGTCAGAAAATATTAAATTGAAAAGCATCAATTATTATTGGTGCTTTTTTATTTTGAATTGATCTCGATCAAGCATAAAAAAATGACAAATATAACTTTAATGACAATATTATTGTTTTGTTTTTGTCACTGTTACTTATTTTAAAGATGAAATTTTCTTTTGTTGAAAAAAATGAATATTTAATTGTACATGCTTGTTTGTACATATCTACATTCATTTTGTTTTCCTTTGTTGTATTTTATTTCTTTTATTTCATTACCTTAAGAGTGTTATTTTCGATTATTGGTTAGTTTTTCTTTGTTAATTGTTTGTCAGGTTGTTGAGAATATCATCGTTGCATATTGAATGATTAAGTGGGGATTAAGTATAGTGTGCTTCGTAAAAAGCGTGAAGCCAATTTATTTATTGTGTTTTATTAGACTAAATTAGTACTACATATATTATATTATTCAGTCTAATAAAACACACCTAATACAAAGCAAGGTATGTTATGAAAGTTTTACCCATATTAGCGTTGTCAGCATTATTATTGGCTGGTTGTGGTGGTGGTTCTAGTTCGTCGTCATCAGGTTCAGATAATTCAGGAAACCCTGTTAACCTACCAGAAGATGGTAATGATTCCGGTACTAACCCTGGTGATGATAACAATACCGGCGGCGGTGGTGATGAGGGTAATACTGACCCAGATCCAGGCCCTGGAGATACCTTTGCAGAGCAGATGCTGTATGCGGTGAACCAAGCGCGCGCGGAGGATCAAGTCTGTGGTGGTCAAGCAATGCCAGCAGTTCCAGCTCTTGAATGGAATCTTGACTTACAAGACGCAGCGGACCGCCATTCAGGCGATATGGCAAATATGCAGAAAATGAGCCATACAGGCTCAGATGGTAGTTCAGTGAGCACTCGTGTAACAGATGAAGGTTATGAATGGAGCACTGTGGCAGAAAACGTCGCAGCTGGTCAGACAAGCATTGAGCAGGTTATGTCCGGTTGGATGGCTAGTTCAGGCCACTGTACCAACATAATGAATGCGAAAATTACAGAGATGGGTGCTTCGGTTGTGGAAAGTGACAGAAACTACTGGACCCAAGTTTTTGCTAAGCCGAAGTAATATATTGATTACTCGTTTGAAATAAATATCTAAGCCGCCATAATTATTTGGCGGCTTTTTATATTTAACGGATGATAGAAATATTACCATCGCTGAAATAATGGTTGGATTTGGAAAAAGCGACGGGTTGACCTAGTTTTATAATTCTGGTTTCCAACCTAACTGGGCTGCGTTATTCATCAAGGTATCTCGTTCTACATCGATATCGGGGTCAATACCATGTAATACCGTTATTAGCCCTTTATAGTGGGCAAGTTTAAGACGGTCGTCGTAACTGATTGATGCAAGCCAAATATCTTCTTTCGTTTGTTCTGACTGACCAGCATACCACCACCGGATATGGCTACGATTTATTAAATCTCCTTTAATTTGGTAAGCCATCAATTGTGGCTGTTGGTTCCAGTATAAGTCTGAGATCGGTGGTTTCTGCTGGGAAATTAACTCAAGGTATTGAGATAAATCCAGTTTATTACGGGAGAAGGTTTTATTTTCAATCCAACCTAAGTCGTCCATTAGTACGCTTGGATGCTCGCCAACTAAAATAATGTTGATGGGTTGGGCTTTATATACTGGGGATAACCCTGGGTAAACTGTATAGTCCAATTTATTAAGTGCAACACTATCGCCTTGTAATTGTGCAGCATTACTATCGGCTTGCGCTTGAGAAATCCACTCTATGTTATAGGCCTCGCTATGAAAAAAATGGTAATAATTAGCAGAACCTAAGGCAGTAAGCCAGCAACATGCCATTAAAAGCCACTTTCGCCAACGGTAGACTCGATATAACATCAATGAAACCAGCAGTGAGAGCAGACTTGCGGTAATTAGCACGCTGTGCTCTTGGAAAAATAGCCCGATAGTCTGCCAACTGGGTAGGACATTGATGCCTTTGCCGATAAAAAAACCTGCAAGGGTGAATTGGCCAACCCCTAGTATTAATCCAATGGATGAATAAAGGGTAAATGTCGTCCAGCTCATGGCGTAACTGCCGGCGATAAATGGCATTATCCATGCCACTGGGCCAAGTAGCCGAGAGGCAGTGATCACCCAAGGGCCTCTCTTATGCAGGATAAAGCGTGTCTTGGCGATAGGACGTTGTGTTTTATTGAATTTACGAACTAGCCAGCGGCGACCGTGAGAGCCAGATCGGCGACCAATCCAAAAACTGATTTGGTCACCTATAAAGCCCCCGGCAAGTACAGCCAGTAAACCATAGATAGCACCGCTGCTAAGCAGATAGCCCGCTGCTAGTAAGAAAGGCTCTCCAGGGAAAAATATGTTTGGTCCTATCAGGGCATCAAGGAAACTTCCTCCAAAATACCACCACCAAGCGACGTCTTGCATGACTTAGTTAGCATCCTTGTAATGATCGAACTTGTAATCCATTTCTTTATTCCGCATCTCGCCCATAAAGAAACGGCGAACGTTGGCTTTCATATAAGTCAGGCCCATTTTAATGAAGCCATCTTGCTCAAGGCGGCGAGGATCAAACCAGAAACGAACAGGGAGCATTCGATAACGCCACGTTTTAGAGGCACGGCTGGCATAATCACAGTCTTCGCAAAGCACGATGCTTGGGTCAAAGCCGCCAATCTCTTTGTGAACGCGTTTGGTCGAAAACATGCAGGCACCAACAGCGGTAGGGAAGAAAAACGAAGTGGTAAACAGCCCAGCATTGAATAGCGCATAGCCCATTTTGTAACCGAACGACAAATCTTTGGCTTCCATGTAGGCACCGGCAACTTCGAGTTTTCGATTTTCCAATTCATACAGTGCATTGGTTAAGAAAGTCGGGCTCAGCCGAACATCAGCATCAAGGAATAATAGCCTTTCATTTTTGGCGAGTTGAGCACCGGTATTACGGCCAAGGCTAGTCCCACGTTGACTCATCTTATGAACGGTCAAGCCGGGTATAGCTTGTTCGAATCCTCTGGCGACTTCACAGGTATTATCGTCGCTGTTGGAATCGACCACGATAACCTCGAACAACTGGTGACTTTGTTTGCTTAAGTCATCCAGTAGGCGGCCAATGCGTTTTTCTTCATTCAGTGTGATGATCACAATACTTACAGCTGTCATAACTATCTCCGGCATTTGTATTAACTGAAGACAGTTTGCAAGTCTGTGATTGAATTAATACTGAGGGCTTAATTCATATTGCATTCATTTTCTTGTAACTGAACGGCTTGGCGTTGATAGAACAGTTCTACCTTATCAAGTAACCAGTTAGCATCATCGGATGGCAGATCATGACCTGCTTCAGGGTGGATCATGAGAGGTATGCTCCACCCTTTAGCTAACGCCTTACTGCATGAAATTGAGACGAGGGCATCTTGTTGACTGCCAATCAGTAGTGTGGGTGGCTTGGGAATTGAGTGATACTGATAGCGGCTAGCGGCATATAGTTGTCGTAACGCATTCGAGGCAGAAACTGGATAGTCTTTACGCCATCTGATCCAACTTTCAATGATACAAGGCGGTGATTGACGGGTTGTCATTTCGAAGATCAGTGACTCGCGCTTCTCATCTGGAAGGAAAAAATACTGAAGTATATTCCTGTATTGTTGCCATCTAAGTCTTTTATAGAAAGGAGAATAGTTATTGAGACTGGCATTGATCAGTATGGCTGAGTGGATATCGTTTGGGTATTTTCTCATCCACTCCAATGCAATCATACCGCCCATAGAGATTGCTATGATATCGACACTATCGGCATTGAGGTCTGTAGGTGTTGTGTTTGTTGTTGATGCTTGATAATCGGATAGCTGGGATTTCAGATCCTCTACCATTGCCGAAACACTGGTGGAGGATTGTTCTTGGTTACGCGCTCCATTGCCAGCAATATCAAAGGCGATGATCTCTCGCTCAGGAAAGTCCGCTTGTAATAATTCGGTAAACCTTCCCCAGTGTCGAGTTTCTCTCAGTAGTCCTCTGATTAATAAAATAGGACGATGGGAAGCATTAGCTAATGAGTTCATGGCACATTCTTGCTGTTTTGGGTGAGGTCATGTGGATACCAAAGCGATTTAGCTTGCAGGGCAAATGCATCGTTTTGATCGCTCAAGTACCAATTCTGGTATGAATAGGTGGCATTCATTAAAAACTCAGTCAGTATCAGGTGCGTGCGCAGTACACGCTGGATCCTATGGGGTTTTATTGGGTGAAAAAGCCCAATACGGTCAATAATTTGCAGTGGATTCTTACGAACCCATCGCCAAGATCCCATCTCTAGTGTAATAGGAAGCAGGTGTTGTTGACGACTTTCTGACATATCATACAAGTAATCCCATAAGTCCCCATGGCAAGTGTAATGCTTGGTTTGGGGTTCAAACAAATAATTCTGGTGGGGAAAGGCATTAAAGAATAGCTCTCTTAAGTGGTAGATAGCTCCAACCCGACTAATAGGCTGAAGTTTGCTTTTGGCATAGGGAAACCAAAGACGATCTTTGGAACCAAACCCTGAATGGCAATCGAGGGCGAGAGTAAAAGGGCTGGATTCCGTTGCTAACATGACTTCATTGCTCAGTGCTTGTGACTCAATTTCCATTCCTTGTTGCGCCTTACCACGGTACCAAGGGATATGTTTTGATATTCGATGTCCGCCAATAAGCCATGCAGTAGACTCTTTACTGTCCACCGGTGCATTCCTCATTAAATCGATATGGTTACCGTTAGAGCGATAACGCTTTGCCATACCGACTGGATTTAATAACGGAATAAAAATGAGCTTAATACGGCGTAATTTTTGTTGTAAAGCCTCGTCCCAGTGAAGACGCTGGCATAGGCTCCCTAGCAGGGAGATAACGACTTGGCTGCCAATGCGCTCTAAACCATGGACACCGCCAACAAAAAAAAGGCAAGGAGAGTGGCTATTAATAGCCCCTAGGCTGACTTTGTATATGGGTAGAGGAATATTATCGAGCTCGGAATAGTTGATCACCTCGACGGACGTAGCAATGTGTTTTAAAGTTGGAATCGAATGATTAATGATGGTTTCGAGCTGCATGAGCTCGGGTAACTGTCGGTAAATGCCTTCTTTGCTCAATGCTATGCACTCCTTGGCTTTTGGTATTAATTTAAGCCCAGTGTTTTACATCTAGATGTCATTATAAGCATTGAGTTGAGGAGAATAGGGTGGAGGAAGTAAACACTCCAAGCGAGCTAAACTATATTGAATATAATCGCATGCTTGGAGGTGTGGAGCTAAAGCATCAATGCGATTGGCTGAATTTCTTTGCTGACTCTAACTGATATTCTTCAACATCATGAATCCATCTAGGGCGGCTAATGAACCGAGCGATAGCAATAGATGGTAGTAAAAAGACAAACAACGGTAATGCTTCATGTAAATACGTATTGGCTAGTACTTCTTCATGAGTGAAGAAGTTCAACGCAGCCAGAAGGCAAAAGATGAAGCCAAGCACAACCAGAATAGCGGAGATAACCAAGCCGATGCCTAATAAGTCCCTTAAGTATAATTTAGAAGCATTCATATCCATTTCCTCATACAAATGATGGATAAAAATATACGCTTATTATTGCTCCTGGTTGTGACGTTGATCACATATAAGGCAAGGCTGAATGAAAGTTAATAATAGATTGATTTAAGGCAAATTCTGAACGAACGCCCAGTATTTAGAACGCATAACGTACACCAAGTTGGTAGCTACTCATTGAATACTTTTCGATGGTCGAATAAGAAAAATTAGCTTCTATATTCATGTTGTTAGAGACGTTAAATATATTGCCTATCCGGTATTCATTCAAAGTGTGCTTTAGTTGGTCGGTACGAAACGAGGGTTCAACAATCCAATTATCACAAGGGGAAAAGCGTAAGCCGGCTTCTGCACTAGCACCAGATTCACTGTAATGTTGGTTCTTATGACCAGTATTCTCACCCTGCTCAAGGTTGAGGTGGGTGACCCCCAACGTCGTAAAGAACGAAAGAGATTTTGATAGCGGTTGATAGAACCCAATACCTGCCATTTGATGTGCGAGAGAAACTTGATTGCGTTTCGACAGTTCGACTCTCCCTGTTATATATAAGCGATGAGTGAAGTTCCAGCTTCCTTTCAAGAAGGCGCCCGCCATGCTGTCTGCAATGGTTTCTCCTTGGGTTTCGTTGTGAAAATAATGAGAGCTTGTGAATTCATGACTTAAATGCGTGTAATGGAAACCTCCACTAATATAGTCAAAATCAGTTGTGGCAACCTGGGCATTAGCGAGGGAGGAGCTCAGGATAAATGCCAGTACAGGTAATGTACGTTGTATGTTTTTCATGAGTATTTGACAGCAAAGAAGTATTGCAGAGCATCATACAAGGATAAAAACAACGTTCAATAACTTATTGAACAATGTTCGTATTAAATTGTACGCGTGATTGTATTTGTTAAAAAGTGGTGTATTTACAACCTACAATGCCCATTTAAAAGCACGATGAAAGAATGCTTTGCCATCTGTTTCGATGTTATGGCCGTGTGAGAGAATAATGCGGTCAAAAGGCCAGGTCAGGATTTCCTGTAATGATTGTCTTAACCGTGTTTTATTATGAAAAGTCCAACGCCAGTATAGCGGCATGGCAGGGTGCTGGTAGCAGCCATTGGCCAATGCTAAAGCCATGGTGAATAAATTTGAGGTAGGTCGAAACCAAGCAAGCGTATCACCGACGATCAATGTGTTAGAGTGAGGATCGCAGAAGATCACTTCTTCCATCTGATCACTTCCTCTCAATAGGGTTTGATACAGTTGGTGCTGCCAAATTTCAGGGCTCTTGGCACTGAGGGCATCGTCAAAAGCAAGGTCGGTTCGTTTGTTTTGAAGGCCTGGAGGCGCAAAGAAATACGCATCAGGATAAGCAAGCCACCATTCGGATAGAAATAAATGATGGTTCATATTAGGGGTTACGATGGCCTGAATTGCTCCCAGTTGGCTTAACTCAAGCTGTAGCGATGTCGTTAACTGGATAGGGGAATGGATAAGTAGCTTACCATTTTCAAGCCGTATTACCGTCATCCTTGCACCCACAGATATGCCATTCAATTTGAATGGCATATCTTGATACCAGAGTCGATCCTTACTCCATTCTTTCATTGGTTATCCTTAACCAGATGGTGTGGCTAGAAGCCCATCAATTTGAGTAAATTTTCTGCTGTTTCAATAGCTTGTTGGCGGTTGGCAATATTGAGCTTTTGGTACAGGTTCCGTATATGTGTTTTGATTGTGGTAGATGCCACATCAAGCTCAGAAGCAATTTGCTCATTGCTGTAGCCCGTATAGATCAACCCCAGTACTTGCCATTCACGTTGGGTCAGCGGACTGGTTCGTATAAGCTCTGGAACATCAGGTAAGTTGAGCAGTTTCTCAACGAAGTTTTCGTCAAAGTGCACAGAGCGGTTACGCTCTTTGCTCGTCATCTCCCGAAGCAGTTGACGGGCACGGTGTAGTTCTAGCTCATTAAGTGCTTTGGTATCAACCAACTCTTGGATCAGATCGCAGATCTCGCTTCCATCACAAAGGAAAATGCCGACCATGCCAGTACTGTTCGTTAATTCAAGAGCTTGCTTTATTTGAGCTAGCGCTAATTCCCTATGTTCTTGACGTTTACTTAGTACTGCTTGTACCACAAGGTTACGGTTTTTGTCTGTGATCAGGTTATGTTTATTGCAGCTGTCATCCAACATGTTGAAGATGATTTCAGCACGGTCAAATTCGCCGATATTGACACAAGCACGGCCAATATTACGCCATTGCAATTGCTGGAAGTGGTTACATGCTGCTTCCGGCTGTTCTGCATGAACTAGCCATTGGCGGATGCTGTCCAAGTCACCAGTATTTTGCCAAAACAGTAAATTGGCTAAGTCAGTGTTAGCACGCCAGTCAATATGATAGACAGAGCGGCTCATTAGGCTGTTGCAGAGATCAAGGTAGCGGCTTGCTTTGTCCTGCTCACCACGGGTAATCGCAATACGAGCAAGCATGGAATATGCGTGCAATGACTTGGTTTCGTCATACGGTGCAAGCACTTCAAGGCTTTTCAGTGCGGATTCTTCTGCTTCATCAAGGCGATTCCAGCACCAGAGGATCTGTGCGCGAAGTCGAAGTAGGAACTCATGTAATGGAACTTGTTGCAAGTGTTGCTCTTTAACTAGCTTGAATGCCTGTTCTAGCAACTCATAAGAGTTCTGGACATAACCTTGAGCCAGTAGGATTTCTGCCTGTTGAAGTAGAGCCCACAGCGCTTGGTGATAGACATGGTACTGACGTGCCATCTTTTCTGTTTGTTGCATCATTGGTAACGCACGGCTTAGATTACCCAAGCAGTGGTGTACTTCACCGACGACCGATGTTGCAACGATTCGGCTACGATAGGTTGTTGAAGGTAGCTGACCAAGCGCTTGCTCTGAAAGGATCAGGGCATCATCTGGTTTGCTTTGGTTGATCGCAACCTGAGCGCGCAGGGCATTGAATTCACCTTGCAGGGCATCATCAAGTTCAATGTCACGCTTAGCGAACTCTTTTTCCGTCTCCACAATCATATCGCCCACATCATTGTATAGATGCTGGCTTTGCAGCAACCACATATGAAGTAGGTTTAGACGAGGTTGAGCGTAGAGTTCTTCGGTGTCGATATTGCCCAAGGCGTCTTGAAGTAGCTTCATTTCACCGTGGTGGAACATCTCCCAGCCAAAATCGCACAGGATATGGATAACAAGCGCAGAATCTTCACATTTTTGAGCGTGAAGTAGCGCTTGTTGTGGTGAGTTTTGTTTCAACCAAGCCTTGGCTGCCAACGCATGCAACTCAGCCCTCTGCTGAGGGATTTGGGAATAGCGCTGATGGCGGAGGAACTCAGCAAACAGGTTATGGAAGCGATACCAGTTGTTATCACCCTCAAGAGTGTTGAGGAATAAGCCAAACCGGTTGAGTGACTCAAGAACAGCCAAGGCATCACTACGTCCAGTCAGGTCGGTCACAAGTTGCGCATTGAACATGTCAAGTACGGAACATTGCAACAGGAATTGCTGGGTTTCACCATCAAGCAGATCGAACACTTCTTCCGCAAGATAATCCCACAGGTGGCCACGGTTAAAGCTCGCCATCGATTCGGCAGATTCAACCAGATTGTGAGGCTTTTGCTGGGCGTGTAGTGCGATTAGCTGTAGTGCAGAAGGCCAGCCTTCCACTTGTTGGTGCAGTGATCTTAAAACATTCGCTTCGATGTTTTCGCCGATACGCTTGTCGAAAAAGCGGGTTGTTTCTTCTTCATCGAAGGCGAGCAGATCGTTATCAACCTCAATCAGCAGGTCACGAATGCGCAGGTTTGCTGTGCCGAGTGGCGGCAAAGTACGGCTCGTAACCACTAACGTAAGATTGTCTGGCATGTGCTTGAGGAAGAATCGTAAGCCGTCATGAATATCATCGTTGTTGATAAGGTGATAGTCGTCTAGAACGATATAAGTCTGTTCATGGTAGTCAGCCAGTTCGCCAAACAGCTCGCTGAATAGAGTAGATAGACATGCAAACTGACGGCGCTCAGCCATCGCTTGAGTTTTCAAACAAGCGTTGTTGGTCGCTTTGTTGATGTTTTGGAGTAAGTAATTTGCAAAACGGAAGGTATCGTTGTCATTTTCGTCGATATTAAACCAACCGGTATGCGGGTGCTCATTCAACCATTGGGCTGCCATGGTAGTTTTGCCATAGCCCGCTGGTGATCGAAACAGCACAAGACGGTAAAACGGGGCCTGCTCTAGCGTTTCCAGCAAACGGGGACGCAGAATCGCATTATGAAGGCGTGCCGGACGAGTTAATTTAGATGGTATCCACATAGTCTTGCTATCTTATTGTAAGGTTTCAGTTCCATTGTCGCTCAGGAGCGTAGCTCTGAATGAATTATGTTATCTGAGCATTTATGCCATGTAATCCTGCTAATCATTTCAAAAAATTGCAGTAAGGCATTTGATCTAGTCGATAACTTTGACAGCGCATTAAGTTGAATTCAGCAAAAGTTGTCAACTCATCCCTATATTTATGACACAGTTCACATATCTCTGATTTTTCATCAACTTGTATCTATTCAATTGCACATGAAACGTTAGTCTGTATTTGTGACTTTAAATGCATATGGACGGGCGTTTAAGTCTTTCTACACCCCAGAATTTTGCATCCTGTCACAGAAAGTGGGGGAGATTCATAACTACGCCCCTCCCACTCATCCCTACTCCTCCCCGATTCGGGAGGATGTTAGCGCTGATAAATACAGGCAACATTGTCAGCAGTTGGAAATAATCCTAGAGCGAGATTGAACCATGCCTAAGAATGGTCAGACACAACAATTTAATAAAGCAGCTTTCCAAGCGGCAGTAGAAAAACACCTAACAACAACTTACGCATCAACAGATGAAACAGCGACGGCTCGCAGTTGGTATTTGGCAATGGGTAAAGCACTTGCTGAAATCAGCACTGGCAACCTATTGGCCACTGAAAAGAATCTTTCTGAGCAGAAAGCTCGCAGTGTGAACTATCTTTCACTGGAATTTCTGATCGGACGCCTAACAGGCAACAACTTAATCAGCATGGGCCTGTACGAAAACGTTGCTGAAGCAATGGAAGAGATGGGCCAGAACTTAACCGACCTATTGGAAGAAGAGCGTGACCCAGCATTAGGTAACGGTGGTCTAGGTCGTCTAGCTGCATGTTTCATGGATTCACTAGCAGCACAAGAATACCCAGCAGTAGGTTACGGCCTGCACTACGAATACGGTCTATTCCGCCAGTCATTCGTTGATGGCCGTCAGGTAGAGGCACCGGATGCATGGCGTGGTATTGAGGGCTACCCGTGGGAAGTTCTTCGTCCTGAGCTAAGCCAAGAAGTAAGTCTATACGGTCACGTTGAGGGCTACACCGATGAAAATGGTGTTGAGTGCCGTCGTTGGGTTCCGGCTATGTCTGTTGAAGGTGTGGCTTGGGATCTACCAATCGTTGGTTACGACAACAAGAGTGTTTACCCACTACGTCTTTGGGAATGTCGTTCGAACGCACCATTTAGCCTAGCGCGCTTCAATGATGGTGACTACGTAGGTGCACAGTATTCTGCGCTAGAAGCAGGTAACGTGACTAAAGTTCTATACCCGAACGACAACCACGATCAGGGTAAAGCACTTCGTCTGATGCAGCAGTACTTCCATTGTGCATGTTCGGTTGCTGATATCCTTCGTCGCCATGAAGCGGCAGGTAACTCTATTGAGTCGTTGTCTGAGCTTGAAACTATTCAGCTGAATGACACCCACCCAACTATCGCTATTCCAGAACTAATGCGCATCCTTCTCGATGAGTACAAGCTAGGCTGGGAAAAAGCGTGGGAAATTTCGTCAAAGACATTTGCTTACACCAACCACACATTGCTTCCAGAAGCACTGGAAACATGGAGTGAAGCGCTGATCCAGCAAATGCTGCCTCGCCATATGGAAATCATTTTTGAAATCAACCACCGCTTCATGAAGCAGGTTGAGCAAACTTGGCCGGCTAACAATGAAGTGAACCGTAAGCTGTCAATCATTCAGGAAGGCCCACAGCGTATGGTTCGCATGGCTAACCTGTGTGTAGTAAGTACCTATGCAGTAAACGGTGTAGCCGCTCTTCACTCTGAGCTAGTGAAACGTGATCTGTTCCCTGAGTTCAATGAGATCTTCCCTGGCCGTTTGACCAACGTGACTAACGGTGTAACACCGCGTCGTTGGATCAAATACTGTAACCCAGGTCTTTCTGCGCTGATCAGCGAGAAAGTGGGTAATGACTGGCCGGCAAACCTAGAGAAAATCGCTGGTCTAGAGAAATTCGCTGACGACGCAGCCTTCCAGAAGCGCTACATGGCCGTGAAGAAAGAGAACAAGCAGCGTTTGGCTGATTGGGTTGAAGAAAACATGGGTATCGAGCTAGACACTGATGCCATCTTTGATATCCAAATCAAGCGTCTGCATGAGTACAAGCGTCAGCATTTGAACTTGTTGAACATTCTGGCGTTGTATCACCGCTTGTTGAACGATCCAACGTTCGACATGCATCCACGTGTGTTCTTCTTCGGCGCGAAAGCGGCTCCGGGCTACGCACTGGCTAAAGACATTATCTTTGCCATCAATAAAGTGGCTGAGAAAGTGAACAACGACCCACGTCTTGGCGGCAAGCTGAAAGTGGTATTCATTCCTGATTACCGCGTAAGCCTAGCTGAAATCTTGTTCCCAGCGGCTGATGTTTCTGAGCAAATCTCAACAGCAGGTAAAGAAGCATCAGGTACGGGTAACATGAAGTTCGCGATGAACGGTGCATTGACTATCGGTACGATGGACGGTGCTAACGTAGAAATGCGTGAAGAAGTGGGCGACGAAAATATCTTCATCTTCGGCCTATTGGTTGATGAAGTACAAAAACTAAAACAAGAGGGTTACGACCCTTACCGTTATTACCATGCTGATAGCCTTCTACGCGCAGCAATGGATTTGTTAGAAACTGATGAATTCACACCAGGTAACCCAGGCCAGCTAGCGGCGATTCGCCATAACTTGCTGGAAGGTGGTGACCCATACCTGGTACTGGCTGACTTTGCCGATTACGTGAAGACGCAAGAGAAAATCGATGCGGAATACCGTGACCAGAAGACATGGGCTCGTAAGGCCATTCTGAACACGGCACTAATGAGCAAGTTCAGCTCAGACCGTAGTATTCGAGACTACGCTAACAACATCTGGAAACTAGAGCCAGTTTCACTGTAACTGCTTTAGGCTGTAACAAGTACGAATTGGTATCAGCACAACTTTAACATCGTAGCGGCCGCAAGGCCGCTAACGGAGAGAACGATGAAAGACGATCAAGTATTAAAACAAGTTGCTGACATGGTAGGTATTGCCGATAACTATGTCAGTGCTTGGGGGGATGAAGCGCAAGTTGACAGTGATACAATCCGTCGACTGTTGGCAGCGCTAGGTTACGACACCAAAAGCGATGAAGCTTTACTCGAATCAGCAAACAAGAGACTACGCCCAGATGTGCTAGCACCGGTTAAGGTGGTACGCAGCGGTGAGCCAATGCATATTGAAATGCACTTGGGTCAAAGCGCACGTATCAGCGACTTTAGCTGGCGCTTGGAAACTGAACAGGGTGAAGTACTAGAAGGTTGGTTGCAGTCTCAGCTTGTGTCAGACGAGCGTGCAGAAGGTGGCACCTTAGTGTTTGCTCTGCCTGACGATTTGGTATGGGGTTACCATAAGCTAGAGGTATTCCGTAAGCGTCGTAAATCTCCATTTGAAATGACTTTGATCGTTGCTCCGGAGTCTTGTTACAAGCAGGACGACCTAAATAGTAACAAGAAACTTTGGGGTACCAGCGTTCAGCTGTACTCAATTCGTACTAATCACAACTGGGGAATTGGTGACTTTGGCGACCTGAAACAATTGGTTGCAGACGTGGCTTCCCGCGGTGGTGATTTTGTGGGTTTGAACCCAATTCACTCCTTATTCCCAGCTAACCCTGAAGGTGCGAGCCCATACAGCCCATCTTCACGTCGTTGGCTGAACCTGATGTATATTGATGTAAGCTCTGTCACCGAGTTTGCACAGTGCGATGAAGCACAGCAGCTTGTTGGCAGCCCCGAGTTCCAACTGCGTCTAAATGAAGCACGCAATACCAACTGGGTAAACTACAGCGAAGTGTCATGCTTAAAAATGGCGGTTCTGCCTCTGTTGTTTAAGACTTTCAGCGAGCGTCATCTAGACAATAACACAGCACGTGCCAAGCAGTTTTTACAGTTTGTTGAAGAGGGGGGTGAGAGCCTACTTCATCAAGCGGCGTTTGATGCATTGCATGCTGAGCTGAAAAAAGAAGACGACAATACGTGGGGCTGGCCTGTTTTCCCTGAACAGTACCGTCATTTTGATAATCCTGCTGTTCAGACATTTATCAAGAAAAACTACTCACAGGTACAACTGTTCATGTACCTACAGTGGCTCGCTGATACGCAATTGGCTGAAGTCAACGAACTGGCTGAAGAAAAAGGCATGGTCATGGGGCTTTACCGCGACCTCGCAGTAGGTGTGTGTGATTCCGGATCTGAAACGTGGGCGGATCACGGTGCACTTTGTCAGGATGTAAGTGTGGGCGCGCCGCCAGATATTCTTGGTCCTCTAGGCCAGAACTGGGGTTTGCCACCGCTGAACCCAGAAGTGCTTAAAGAACGCGCTTATGAACCGTTCATCCAGCTATTGCGTTCAAATATGCGTAGCTGTGGTGCTCTTCGTATCGACCACGTACTTGGCTTGTTACGCCTTTGGTGGATCCCGAAGGGTGAGTCTGCTCAAGACGGCGCTTATATGTACTACCCAGTTGAAGACATGATGTCCATTCTGGCGCTAGAAAGTCACCGTTACCAGTGTACTGTTATCGGTGAAGACCTAGGGACCGTGCCGGATGAAATCGTAGAGAAACTAGCTACTGCGGGTATCCACTCGTATAAAGTGTTCTTCTTCGAAACAGCAGAGGATGGTGGTTTCTACTCACCAAAACATTATGCCGATCAGTCAATGTCAGCACTGTGTACCCACGATATGCCGACACTTCGCGGCTTCTGGCACTGTGATGATTTGAAAATGGGTGAAGAGCTTGGCTTGTACCCGAATCAGGAACAACTGGCAGGTTTGTTTGATAGTCGTGCTGAAAGCAAACAAAAAATCCTTGATAGTTTGGCTTGGCATGGTTATCTTCCTGAAGGGGTTGGGCATAACGCTGCATATGTGCCGATGGATCAGCAATTAAGCGAAGCCATGCAACTCCATCTAGCTGCCGGCTCTAGCGCTTTGCTTAGTCTACAGCTAGAAGATTGGTTAGAAATGGACAAGCCGGTCAATATTCCAGGTACTGTTGATGAGTATCCTAACTGGCGTCGTAAACTTTCGACGACTTTAGATGATATTTTCACTCGCCAGAATATTGTTGAACTGACACGTCGTCTAACTGAAACACGAGCAGAAGCATCGAAAAATAAGTAATATCAGGAGTAATGCGTTGGACACATCTACAGTGACCCGCAGTGATAAGGAATATTTGCAGCTCGAGAGAGCTGCATTTTCAGACCCATTTTCATTTTTAGGTCCTCAATACCAGTCGACTGACATTGCACTTCGTGTGTACGTGCCAGGCGCTGAATCTGTTGAAGCAATAACTGAAAACGGTGAACGTTTTACCCTCGCACGCGAAGCTGATAGCGGTTTTGTGCTTGAGGGTGATTTCGATTTTACCACTGCACTATATCAACTTGTCGTTAAATGGCCGCAAGGCGAACAAACGATTTACGACCCTTACCAATTCCATAATTTAATTCAGTCAGGTGAAGCTCTGGCAGACCCATCACTGATGCACAGTGAAATGGGTGCCCAGCTAGTCACGCTGAATCGAGGCAATTCATCTGTCTCTGGTGTACGTTTTCTTGTCTTTGCACCGAATGCCTCAGCCGTAAGTGTCGTTGGCCACTTCAATGCGTGGGATGGGCGTCGCCATCCAATGCAGCGTCTGGATGATGGTTTATGGGGGCTGTTTATTCCTGAATTAGAGGAAGGCACCCTTTATAAGTTTGAGTTGAAAGACAGTGCGGGTGAGGGGCTACCTCACAAAGCGGATCCATGGGGTTACCAATCAGAGCAATACCCATCTTTCGCGTCCAAAGTTTACGATCAAGCAAACTACGATTGGCAAGATGGCGCATGGCAGAGCCGTCCGGTAACGGCCAAGCATCAGCAAGCACTTTCATTCTATGAATTGCATGCGGGCTCATGGCGTAAAAACGATCAAGGCGAATTCCTTAACTATCGTGAACTAGCTGCTGAACTGATCCCTTACCTGAGTGATATGGGTTATACCCATATAGAATTGATGCCCGTTTCCGAGCATCCGTTCTATGGTTCATGGGGCTATCAGCCAATTGGTTTGTTTGCACCAACGAGCCGCTTTGGTTCACCAGATGATTTTAAATACTTCGTTGATCAGTGCCACCAGGCTAACATCGGCGTGGTATTGGATTGGGTTCCTGCCCATTTCCCATCGGATGATCACGGTTTGGCTAACTTCGATGGCACCGCATTGTTTAACGATCCGGATCCTCGTCGCGGTTGGCACCAAGACTGGAAGAGCTACATATACGACTATGGCCGTGACCACGTTCGTCGCTTCCTAGTCTCAAATGCTTTGTTCTGGTTCGAGCATTACCATATTGATGGTTTGCGGGTAGATGCCGTTGCATCAATGCTGTATCTGGATTATTCCCGAGAGCATGATCAGTGGATCCCTAACCACGAAGGCGGCAATGTTAACTTCGATGCGGTGAGTTTGCTGCGTTGGGTTAACGAGGAAGTGTACCGTCATTACCCGAATGCCATGACCATAGCGGAAGAGTCGACGGCCTATCCTGGCGTAACGAAGCCAACGGACATGGGTGGTTTGGGCTTTGGCTTTAAGTGGAACATGGGATGGATGCACGATAGCCTTTCCTACATGCAGGAAGAACCTGTACACCGTAGCTACCATCACAATACCATTACTTTCCCAATGGTGTATGCATTCAGTGAAAACTACGTATTGTCTTTATCCCATGATGAAGTCGTTTACGGTAAAGGCTCACTGCTTGATAAGATGCCGGGCGACGAGTGGCAGAAAACAGCTAACCTGCGTGCGTTCATGGGTTACATGTATGGCCAGCCGGGTAAGAAACTGAACTTCATGGGCGCAGAAATTGCCCAGAGTGCAGAGTGGTGTCATGATGGCCAGCTAGAGTGGCATTGGCTACAGTATCCGCGTCATAGTGGCATGCAGTCAGTGGTCAAAGATTTGAACGCACTGTATACCTCTGAGCCGGCGATGCACGAGCAAGACTGCGATCCCGCAGGTTTTGAGTGGCGTGTTCAGGATGATGCTGGAAATAGTATTTTGGCTCATGAGCGGATTGCGCTTAATGGCGACAAAGTACTTGTTGTCAGCAACTTCACCCCGGTACCTCGAGAAGGATATCTGCTGGGTGTACCTGCTGCTGGTGAATATGAGTTACTGCTTAACACCGATGATGGGAAATACTGGGGCAGTAATGCACCAGTGAAAACATCTATCGCGACGCAGCAAGTCGCTAGCCACGGTCTTGAGCAATCAATTGCTATTGATTTACCTCCTCTGGCAACAGTGTTCTATCGCTTCAAGTAATAGATAAGCTATTTAGATTAAAAACCCGCAATTTTGCGGGTTTTTTTGTTTGTTACATTACCACCAAACACTACTTTTTTTGCAATCAAATCCGTGGATAATTTTCAGTTAGTTAATATAAATCAAACTGATAGTTTTGAATGAATGTCACAATATGGGTTATAGGAAGCGATAAACTGCTTAGTTGGGCGTTTTCCGTTAATACCGGTATAAAAATAACAAGTGACAATAATGACAGCGAAAAATATGCATTTTAAGAGTATGTCGGTCCAAGGAAAGGAGATCGAATATTCAGCCTCGTTGAACTTGATTTCAACGACAGATCCCAGCAGCACCATTACCTATGCAAATAATACATTTTGTGATGTTGCTGGCTATAGCAGTCAAGAACTGATCGATAACCCCCATAACATTGTTCGACATCCAGATATGCCTAAAGCAGCGTTTGCACAGCTTTGGCAGTATGTGAAAGCAGGCAAGAGCTGGATGGGGCTAGTAAAGAATCAGTGCAAGGATGGTAATTACTATTGGGTGTCTGCATTTGTAACGCCCATCGTGAATAAGGAAGGGCAGGTCGTTGAGTATCAATCGGTACGCAGTAAGCCTAATAGGGAAGAAGTAAAACGTGCGGAAGCCAAGTATAATGCACTTAGGGAAGGTAAGCGCAGTGGTAACCGTTTTCGCCTGAATTTGGGAGTCGTATTGAATGCGATATTTGTTTTTGCCAGCCTATTAGCGATTTATGAAGCAATAGCCTATTCCTCAGTGATTACGATGGCCGTAAGTGTCATGTTACTTTTGGGGCTATTTATAAGTGTATATGCGCAAAAGCGATTAGCTACCGTGACGGCGCTTGCTAATGAGGCTTACGACAATACACTCATGGAACCGATATATACCGGAAAATTTGATGATTATTCTGGTATTGAATTGGCACTAAGAATGCGGGAGGCTGAAGTGCGTGCCATTGTTGCACGGGCCAGTGAAACCTCTGCTGATATTCTTCTGTCGGCAGAAGATGAGTTCGCTAATACTCAGCAAATAAAAACCCATTTGCAGCAGCAGACCCTTTCGACAGAACAGGTGGGGGTGGCAATCGATCAAATGGCATCAACCGTTAAAGAAGTTGCTGAGAATGCAACAAATGCCTCTGAAATGACGGTAAAGGCACAACAGGTTGCTAATAGTGGACAGGTGAGGGTTGAGGAAACGATCACATCGGTCAATACATTGCATAAAGAGCTCGATGATTCAAAACGAGTGATCAATGCTTTGTCTGAGAGTAGCCGTCAGATTGAAGGTATTCTTGATGTCATTGGCACCATCGCCGACCAGACGAACTTGTTGGCATTGAATGCTGCAATTGAAGCTGCCCGCGCTGGTGAGGCGGGAAGAGGTTTTGCTGTGGTAGCCGATGAAGTACGCTCGTTGGCGCAGAAAACACAGTCTTCCACTGGAGAAATTCACCAAATGATCACCCAGCTGCAAGACATTGCTGGCCAGGCAGTGGCTGCGGTGGATCGTGGTGGTGAGCAGTCTGAGCATTGCCGACAACAGGCGCTAGCAATGGGTGAGCAGTTAAAGGAAATCAATCAGGTTCTGGATACAATCACTGATAGCAGTCATCAAATTGCGGCAGCGGTAGAGCAACAAGCGGGTGTCAGTGTTGATATTGCAGAGCATATTCAAAAGATCAACCAATTAGGAAGTGAGACAGAAAAAACCAGTGATATCTCGGTTGAAAGTACTCGTATGCTAGTCGAGCGTTTGGAAGGCTTGGAAAGATTGATGAATCAGTTCCAAAGATAGAAATCGATTTATTCTTAGTCAGTTCCCCTTCGTGAGAAGGGGACTGATTCTGGAAAATGCCAAAATACTACTTATTTAAAATCAACAATATGTGGGTAATGTTGATTGTGGTATTTCTCAAGTTTCACCATGTCTTTTAGTCCAAGTAGCGTATTGTAAGGCTGCGAGACGGATACCATGTTGATCAACCATGCTGGTAGTTTGCCTCCGGGATCTGTAAGGACTTGATAGTGAATATGCGTAACGGAATCGCTTACTGGGGTAAAAACCCAACGACTGGTTAAGCTTTTGACCCTTACCACGCCATTTTTAAGTGGCAAATACTCTGGTATACCCCGTTGTTCTAAAGTGACGACTAGAGACTCTGGATTTTGAGTCGTTTTATTGAGTACCACAGCATCACGATCAGAAACAGGCCACGGAGCTTTACTCAGTGTTACGGTGATTGTCTCTGATTCATTGATCACCTTTTCGGTATGCATTTCATCCACATTCTCAACCCAGTCAATACCTGATACAGTGTCATTAAATACTGCAATGATGGTACTGAGGCTGGCGTTGACTGTTGTTTGTGCCATGAACTCTTTGAAGTCGCTACCTTCGATTGCCCGGTTATACACTTGTATATCCTTACGGTCCCGAACGTTTTTCCATGGTTCCTGAGCGAAAGCATGACTTGATATCCCTTGAAAACACATGAGGGTAATCAATGACATTAATATCTTTTTCATTATTCTACCACTCGCCCCTTCCAAGAGATCGACTTCTGCTTTGCGAGGCGGTATGAGTTGATCACAAGTAAGCCCTGTAAGGAAATACCAAATGGAACAAAAATGGCATAAATGACTGGTACGAATAACTGAGCTACAAGTACGGCATAAGTAATAAGTAATACCACTTGCATGAGTAAATTAACCCCTAGCGCGATTAAGGCTATTTGAGTCGGGTCGTTACTGTAAGTTAGCCACGACAGTATAAGCAATACTGGCGTCGACCACGCAATGAAGAGGGATTTACTGAGTAAATAAATAGCACTTGAGAAGTTATTTACTTCTACTATTCTATTCATGTTCTTAGAGAAGCCATGCCAAATCTCTTCGGCATTGGTGTACATTCGTGTACTCATCAGATCATCTGCAAACGCCCAGAAAATTTTAAACCCACGAACTTTCATTGCTTTTGCAAAAGCAAGATCTTCTGAAATTTCAGAGGCGACGACTGTGTGTCCCTCTACGGCTTTATAGGCACTGGCTTTAAACAGCATTGCCTGACCATTGGCAATCGCTTCTTCTTGGTCGGGATCATTCGACTCATGGAATTTCATAAATGAGGCGATAGATAAAAATAAACCCGGTAAGAGGGTTTTCTCGGATGCCGATACCATTAGCTGGCGAGGGTTAAACGAGAGCAAATCTATCTCTTTGCAGAGCGTAAAATCCATGATGCTTTTCAGCATCTTTTTATCAGACTGAGTATCGGCATCAATAAAGAAGATATAGTCGCCATTCGCTTGTAGAGCCCCTGCCATGCAGGCGTTGCTCTTACCGATCCAGCCTTTAGGTAGTGGGCGACCATTGACGCATCGTGCATTAAAATGGCTGTTTGACATTAGCTGTTCAGCCACATGGCGAGTTGCATCTTCAGAGAAGTCATCGACAACAATTACCTCAAGCTTGTCTGCTGGGTAGTCTTGCTCAAGGATGCTGCCAAGTGATACTTTGAGGTTATGCTCTTCATTACGTGCAGGGATCACTACGGTTACGCTCGGCCAATCATCGCGCGAGTACTGCCCTCGCTTTATGTGTACCCGGTGTTGGGCCAAAACTCCCAACTTGATTAAAAAAACAACAACCCCGATTAGCGAGAGGATAGTTAAAGCGAGTAACACCATAAATGAAACCTGTTTGTGCAATGTTATTATGACCAACGGTTAATAATATATGTTAATGCTGAACTTCAATTGACTGGTGTTTGATTAATTTAAAATAAAATGCCGATTTATTTATGCATTGGGTGATTCAAGTATTACAGTTAATTTCACTAATATGGCATATATTACTGAAATTGAAAATATTACTGCTCGAAAGTAATCTGTACATGTTTAATTGTGCGTGTGAACGGTTTTATTATCCAAGCAAAAAGCTGAAAGGAGGATAGCTCTTCATATCAACTAGGTTAATGCGACAGTGGATAAAATACACCTAATTGATTCGTGTTCAATTAAGTGCCGGTTAAGCATTGTAATGTCATCATGTCGCGCGAAGAAGTAACCATGGAAGGTGTTTTAATTGTTAACTGAGATATGATTTTGAAAACACAAGCTTTACTGCTACTTAGCCTATTTGTTGCACCACTGACTTATGGTCAGGATTCCTTTTTCCCTATATGGGGAGATGAAGCAGAAAAGCGAGGTTATACAATCCCTAAGCCTTATGGCCTCTCATTATCTTATATGGATATGAGTAACCCTATTACAGTAAACAGCATTAATTTGACAGGACACCCTGTGCTGGATGCGCTTGATGTAGATGCCAATCATGCAGATTTTAAGGGTTCGAACATTACGCTACGTGGAGATGTGTGGCTGTTCCCATTTCTGAACGTCTACGGCATTCTCGGTTATACCCAAGGCACCAGCAAAGCGAAAATAAACTCGGTGAGCTGTGATCATGCATCGGTTCCGGGCATTGGAAATAAAGCGTTATGTCGTTTACTCGACGCTGCTGGTGGAGATTTGCCTGACAATGCTATGTTTGAACTGGATATGGATGGTGGAACCTATGGCGTGGGTACTACGATAGCTGGTGGCGTCGGAAGTTGGTTTGCCTTGGTTGACATGAATTACACATATACAAGTATTTCAGCGATTGATGGCAATATTAAAACCTTTGTCGCTGCACCTCGTGTTGGACACCGTTGGGAGTACGATGGCGGTCGAGAACTACGAGTTTTTGTTGGCGCAATGTACCAAGATGTACAGCAGTACTTATCGGGTGACCTGAAAAGTCTAGGATTACCGTCTGGATTAGACCAAATTATCGATCAACTTGCCCCTGACGGTAAATTTGAAGTGAGTCAAAGCTCGGATGATAAGTGGAATGGAGTTGCTGGTTTCAATTATGCCTTTAACCGTGATTGGGAGGTGTTAATGGAAGCAGGCTTCGGCCCTCGAGAGACATTATTCTTTGCGGTAAGCCGCCGCTTTTAAGTGCTTGATTAATTAACTCATGTATTTAATACAAAAAAAAACGATGAGGTTAACCTCATCGTTTTTTTATATACGGCCTTCTTAATATTACTTAAATTCAGCTTTACGCATACGGTTTAGGACAGCCATTACCTCGATAACACGAGGCTTGGCGATGTCGCCATAGTTTGGCATGCTACGGAACCATTCATCACTGGCTAGCATCTGAGCAAAGGCTTTACTTGGAGAGCTCTCCCAACCTTTACCCTGGGCTATTTGGAACCACAGCCAACCAATGGCATGCAGCTGGCTTGAATCAGCTACTTGTTCTAGTGCTTGAAGATCAACTAACTCACGGCCGAAACGCATCGATGTTTTATCTTTGACCTGAATTCGGAATTTACCGTCTTCTAGCTGTGCTTTTAGTCCCGCACGGTTTAGTTTTCGCGTGCGCGGATGGGTGATTTCAGTGCTACCTTCAAGCTGACGGCGAGTCGGGTGGGAGGTAACCACTTCTTTCGCTTTTTCTGTTACATCAACCGCCTGGTAGTTGTGCATTTGGATTACAGTGTCTGCAACATCCAAATAGTCACCAGAGCCGCCCATAACAAGCAATACTGATATACCCAACTGGTCACGCAGAAGTGAAATACGGTCAACCAGCGGTGTGATAGGCTCATCATTTTTAGCAATCAAGGCTTGCATGCGCTCATCACGGATCATGAAGTTAGACGCTGAGGTGTCTTCATCAATCAATAATGCGTTAGACCCTGACTCAATCGATTCTTGTAACCATGACGCTTGTGATGTTGAACCAGATGCATTCTGGGTCGAGAACATGCTGGTGTCTTTACCCATAGGTAGATTGCTGATGTATGGCGTTAGATCAACGTTATGCACACAGCGACCATCTTCAGCGCGGATTTTAGAGGCCGATTCTTCAGTGACGATATATTCACGACCGTCACCCGGAATGTGATCGTAGACAGAGTTTTCGATCGCGTTCAATAGCGTTGATTTACCGTGGAAACCACCACCGACAATCATGGTAATGCCCTTAGGAACACCCATACCGCGAATTTTACCGCGATGTGGTGCTTCAAGTTCAACCGCTAGGTTTTCTGGGGAAACAAACGGAATGGCCTCGGCCATCGGCAAATCACTGTTACCAGCCAAACGAGGAAGTACACTCTCATCGGCAACGAATGCCATTAGACCTTTGTCTGTAAGTTGCTTACGAAGAGCAACTTGATCTTCAACAATCTCACAATGACGTTTGAGCTCATCCATTGGCAGTTCACGTGCAATAGTGGCACGGCGAATAATTTTCGGCATGGTGAACGTCAACAGGTTCGTTGTCTTCTTGGCAATGATCGTGCGGCCGTCTGAAGGAAGATTTACGCGGAAACGCAGCTCAAGCGCATCTTCATCAAATACAACAGCAGTACGGTCGAGAACAACTTGTCCCGGACGGTCGATTTGAATCTCGTTTATCTGCTGAGCTAACTCGGCAAAGTGACGGGCAATGAAATCACGTGCAGCACGTTGGTAGTCAGGAGATTGTTCTTTTAACCACTCAAGGTCAGTCAGTGACCATTTGCGGCGTGCACGTACGCGAGAGGCTGGCGCAAATGGGTCCGATTGAATGATATCAATGAAGAAATCGAAGTCAACGAAATGGTATTCACCGCGTAAGCTGGAGTAGCTGCGGTAGTTATGACGGTCAATTTTATGTAATTTTGCTTCGAGTAATTGCATGTCGCCTCGATAACTTCGTTAGAATTTCAGGGGGCAGGATTCTACACTAAACGCCTTGAATAAGCATACAATCTTTACAGTTACCGGCTTTTTTTCTTAAATATATCTTCCTGTGAAGATTCGATCCTCTACCTTGGTCTAATTGAGCTATTGGTGCTAATGGCATTAAATCAGAGTGTAGATGATGAAAAAGGGAATACACCATGCTGCAGACATCAATGACAGTTGCCGAATATCTACTGATTTTGGCTGGGTTAGCCATGGTCGCAAACGGAATTTATATATACGGGCGCCGAACAAGTGATTGGACCGGTGTGTTGAAAATGTTTTACAACCGTATTGGCATGGATGTCGAAGAGTTCAAATGGTACCGGCTGGGGGTTGCTTCCCTAGTACTTGGCGTGATTGTCAGGATAGTAAATCTTACACTTTGGCCAGCATAAGGCTGTTTGACGCTGGCGAGTGAACGCCCGCCAGCTAAGTGCTTCTATCGAGTGATATCACTTTCTCGGTTTGGGAAGGGTAATTGAAGCCCTTAATCCACCCAGCGGGCTTCGACTTAGTCTTAATTCACCGCGATAGCTATGAGCCAGCTCACTGACAATGTTCAGCCCGAGCCCTGTACCTGGTGTTGTCTCATCAAGCCTAACGCCTCGCTTAACTGCGCTTTGGTAGGCATCATCGTCAATGCCGGATCCATCATCTTCAATAACCAGTAATACCGTCTCTGCTGTTTGTTCTGGCTGGTGGACTCGAATTAGGCTTTTGGCCCATTTATAACTGTTCTCGATGAGATTCCCAAGGATTTCGTCAAGATCTCGACTCTCAATCGCGACAAGTAAATCGCTGTCCAGCTCGTTAACAAGCACGACGGCACGATCGGCATAGACTTTGTCCATCGCCATGGATATTGCATCGACTCGTGTTGAGGGAGCGGTTTTGGCCGACAAGATGTTGCTAGCGCCAGCCATTCTCGCCCGACCTAGATGGTAGTCGATATGTTGTTGGAGTTGCTGTAGCGTGGGTTGAAGCCGAGACTGCTCCTGCGCATTGAGGTGGGCAACTTCATTATTGAGTACGGCTATCGGTGTCTTTAGAGCATGCGACAGGTTACCGGCATGGTTACGTGCTCGCTCAAGCAACTCTTGGTAGTGGAAGAGTAGGGCATTGAGATCGTCAACCACAGGACGGATTTCGGCAGGGTAAACCCCGCTAAGTTCTGATGTTTGCCCTTCGCGTACCTCTTTCAAATTTTTCTGCAAGCGGCGTAGAGGCCAGAGTGACCAGCTAACTTGCAGCCAGATTAAAAAGAGGATACCACCAGCCATAATCAGTAAGATTAACCACAAACCGCTGGTAAGTTGGGTCAGAGTTTTTAGTAACCGCTCTTGGTTGATCGCCACAGTGAGCGTGACAGGATCATCAAGCTCGGGCAATAGGATATTCCGGTTGAGCACCAGGAGTGATTGCTTATCAGGGCCGACAAATCCTGACTCTTTATCGCCGGAAATACGCGTATCCCACAAAGAGCGAGAACGCAACTCTTTGTTATCAACATTTACACTCCAATATAATCCGCTATATGGCTGCTGGAATCGTGGATTGGATAATGTTTTGGGTGGGAGCAAACTGCCATTATTGTCTACATCAATTTGAGCCGTTAATTCATCCAGATAGATATATAGTTGATGTTTTTCCTGGTCGACTAAATAGGTCTTGATGAATGATGGCATTAGATAACCCGCAGCAAGGGTTATAGCCAATAGCCAAGCAGCCGCGGCAATTAGCAAGCGGCTGCGAAGGCTGGGTAGAGGCGTTTGTGGTGCTCTAATCGGCATTGATACGATATCCAAGCCCTCTGACCGTTTTTATCACATCCCCGCCGATTTTTCGGCGAATACGACCAATAAACACTTCAATGGTATTAGAATCTCGGTCAAAGTCTTGCTTATATATGTGTTCAACGAGCTCTGTGCGCGAAATAACTTTATCGGCATTGTGCATCATGTAGGAAAGCACTTTAAATTCGAGAGCTGTCAGGTCGATACTCTCACTGTTGTGCATGACTTTAGAGGTGCGGGTGTCGAGACTTAGTCCACCAACTTGAATGATTGGTGAGGCATTGCCGGTTGATCGGCGTACTTGTGCTCTCAAACGGGCAACAAGTTCAACCATCTGGAACGGCTTTGTTAGGTAGTCATCAGCGCCAGCATTGAGGCCATCAACACGCTGTGTGAGTTCGTTACGCGCACTAAGGATTATGACTGGGCAAGTGACGTTTTCATCTCTGATGCTTCTAAGAACGGTGAGCCCATCCAATTTGGGTAAGCCCAAATCGAGGACAATCCCGTCCCAAGGTTCAGAAGTGGCACGGTACAACGCATCAATGCCATCAGAGGAGAGTTCGGCTACCCAGCCGCTTTGTTCTAAACCTTCAACAATTTGTTCGCCCAAGGCTAGTTCGTCTTCAACGACAAGTATTTTCATTGGTCTACCTTGATAATGTTTTCAAGACCCCTGCCTTTTATTTCAAGAATTGTGAGGGTTTGAGCGTCATACTCGACCCTCACAATATTATTGTTGGGGTCGATAAGCTTTAATTCATATATCCAAATGTCATCATCTTCTTCCAACTCGACACGAATAATGCGGCCATGGAGTTGCTCGCTTACCTTAGATTGTAAAGACGAGAACGGCTGTACCAGCCCTTGTTGAACGGCTCGCATGACATCGTCATGATCTCCATCAATCTCCAATTCAACGTTTGCTACCGCAGAAGAGGTTAAAAAGAGCAGCGACAGGATGTATTTGCTTTTTCTATTCATACATTAAAGTGTAACTGATTGTACGTGAACCGAAAATGAATATATCTAGTAACTTGAGTGTATAGCTAATTGATTTTACACCATATCTTGAAATATCAGCAGAGTGATAACTGTGAGGAGAACAACAGACGATGTAAATCGCCTAATAAACATAAATTCCTTTTAAGGGTTTTAATGCATATGTCGTTGATTATATTGGTATGAAATTGATTTTTTTGGCGAAGATCATGAATTTAATTCGTGCCACACTTTATAATCCCCCCAATTTTGTTTCGAGATAAAGGGAAGTTATGCAGTTATCCTTAAAAGCAAAACTGTTGTTATCAAGTTTTGTTGCCGTTTCTATTACCGCTATAGCCCTTGGCGGTTTCTCCTACTTGTCAATGAAGAACCAAGCGTGGCAGTCTATTGAAAGCGAAAGTCGAAATACATCTGTTGCGGTGACCAAGGGTATTGGTGACTGGCTTGAAAGTAAGCAGGCTACAGTGAATGCCGTAGTTAAAACCATGGCAAGCAACAATACCCCAGATATTGTTGAGCATCTTAAACAAATGCATATATCGGGTGATTTTAGCCTGAGTTTCTACGGTAACCAGCAAGGGGATATGCACCGTCAAGACCCATCGCTAAATCGCGCCGGTTATGATCCTCGTGAAAGAGGGTGGTACAAGGAAGCTACAGCTGCAAGGGCATCGGTGCTGACTGCGCCATATATGAGCCACACAATGCAAACACTGGTGGTAACTTTAGCCGAGCCAGTGATGCAAGGTGGACGGTTGCAAGGTGTTGTCGGGGCTGATCTGGCTCTCGGAGATCTGATGCGTGATGTACTGAATATTCCGGTGCTGGGTGATGGTTATGCCATGTTGCTGGATATGGGAAATCAGGTTGTTGTTGCTCACCCGAACTCCGACATGCAGTTGAAACCGATTTTCGAGCTGGGGTTAAATGTTCAGTCTCTTCGCAATGAGATGAATGGCAATGGTTTTTTCCTTAGCGACTTCGACGGGCGTGAGCGAGCGGTTGCTGTTCATGACGTGCCAAATTCAGGTTGGGCACTGGTGATGGTGATGGATAAGTCAATTCTAGAAGCGCCGATTAGAGAAATGTTATTTGACGAGTTGCTCATCGGGCTTGTGATCCTTGTCGTGGTATGTGGTTTAATCAGCCTATTGTTGACAAAACAACTAAGCGAATTGAACAAGGTCTCTGCGGCCTTGGCTGATATTGCCCATGGTGAAGGAGACTTAACTGCTCGTATCCCCGTCAACAGCCAGGATGAAGTCGGTCAGTTAGCCGAAAACTTCAATCAGTTTGTGTCACATCAACACTTAATGGCGACTAAACTGCGTGATATTGCCATAGAGCTTAATCGAAATGCGGCGGATTCTGCTACGGCTTCAACTCAGCGCAGCCACAACATTCGTCAGCAGCAAGATGAAATTACCATGGTGGCAACCGCGGTGACTGAAATGGCGAGTGCGACACAGGAAATTGCCGGTAATGCTGAGAATACAGCGAAGACAGCTGAGCAGGCGGTATCTTTGGCCGGTAACGGTCATCGCCAAGTTGGGCAAAGCCAACAGTCGATTGGTAACCTAGCCAATGAAGTCACTAATGCGGCTGCCATTATTGAAGATCTTAATGAACATGCCTTGAAAATCAGTACCATTCTTTCAACTATCCGTGAGATTGCCGAGCAAACCAATTTATTGGCACTCAATGCAGCCATTGAAGCGGCACGTGCAGGAGAGCAAGGTCGAGGTTTTGCGGTGGTTGCCGATGAAGTGCGGGTGCTATCTCAGCGTACACACACTTCGACAGAAGAAATTCAAAATATGATCGAGACGCTTCAATCGACGACCCATAATGCAGTGACAGTGATGAACGATAGTCATCAGTTAGCTGATACCAGCGTTCAAGATGTTGATGCTGCGGGTGAGAGTATCAATAGCATTGCCAGCGAGATCAATGTGATCAGCGATATGGCGACTCAGATAGCGTCGGCTGCCGAGGAACAATCAAGTGTTACTGCTGAAATTAGCCGTAATACCGAAGGTGTTCAGGAGGTCGCAAATCAAATGGCTCAAGAAGCCATGGAAGCGGCCCGTCAAGCCGATTCCTTGAAGGAGCTTGCGGGTCAACTCGAGATGGAAGTACAGCGCTATAAGCTATGATTTATAAGCTCTAATCAATAGACAACAAAAAGCCCCCGCAAATGCGGGGGCTAGTTCTATCTAGATAGGGTTGAGTTATTCTTCCCACTGTACCAGTTGATCTTTTGGCCAGTTGGCACCGACATCATGGTACTTCTTCTCAAGCAAGTGACGCTTGATTTTGAGTGTCGGTGTCAAGATATTGTTTTCTACACTCCAAGGCTCTTTAATCATCAGCACACCTCTGATCTTGGCATGAGATTCAAGCTCTTGGTTAATAGTATCAATGACACGCTGTGCTGTACGGGTGTAGCGCTCGCGGTCAAAGTTCGGGAAGTCATGCGGTATAGCCAGTAAGATGGGCGCTGGCATGCCTGAACCGACTACACACATCATCTCAATGTTGGCAAGCTCAAAAATACGTTTCTCTATAGGGACAGGCGAGACAAATTTCCCTTTCGCAGTTTTGAAGGTGTCGTTCTTACGACCTTGAATCGTTAAGTAACCTTCCTCATCCATGAAGCCAATATCACCGGTATGAAGCCAACCATCATCATCGAACATTTCTTTGGTTGCATCTTCATTTTTGTAGTATCCAGAAAACAACCCCATGCCGCGTACTAAGATTTCTTCATCGGCAGAAACTTTGATTTCAACCCCAGGGCCAGAGTTACCGACTGTACCAATTTTATCACTACGGAATGGATGGTTAAGGGTACTGTAGGCAAAGCTTTCGGTCATCCCCCAGGCTTCGGTAATATTCAAACCAATATTCTCATACCAGCGAAGTAGGGCTGGTGAGACAGGGGCAGAGCCGCAACCGAGTACTCGTGCTTTATTTAGACCAAGGCCATCGGCAAGCTTGCGCTTGATGACACCCGAAATAAATGGGATTTTCAGTAATAAGTTGAGTTTACCTTGTGGGAGTTTTTCCAATATTCGCTGTTGGAATAGGGTCCAAAGTCGAGGAACTGAAATAAACAATGTGGGACGATGCATTTTCACATCATCTATAAACGTGTCCAGTGATTCAGGAAAAGCGACTTGCATCCCAGACATCACTGAAGAGCCGAAGATGTAGACTCGCTCGGTAATGTGAGCAAGAGGCAGGTAAGAAAATAGACGTTCGCCTTCTTGCATACCAATATGATCCACAAGACGCTGCGCAGACCATGCAAACGAACCATAGCTTAGCATCGCACCTTTAGGGAGACCGGATGTACCAGAGGTATATACAATGGACATCAAATCATCTTGCTGGTGGTTTGGTCGTTCTTGCGAAGGCTCATATTGCGAAAGCAAGGTATTGAAGTCGTGATTGCATTTAGGTGCCGATGGATAATTAAAACTAATAGAGAGAATTTCTGGGTGTTTTTCCATCACTGCAAGGGCGGCCTTGCTGTCGTCTAATTTACCGATCAGAACAGCTTTTGATTCACTGTGTGTTAAGCAGTGTTCAACGGTATCTGGACCTGCCGTTGGGAAGATCGGCACACTGATATAGCTACCCAGCATGAGTGCAAGGTCTGAAATGAACCATTCCGCACAGTTTTTCGACATGATGGCGATGCGATCACCGGGCTTGAAGCCTTGGGCACGAAGGGCGCTAACAAGCCTGAGCGCTTTGTCGGCAACCTCTGCATATGTAAAATCAACAAATTGTCGGTTGATGATCTGGCGAAGATACACATCATCTGCGCGTTCTTCTGCCCATTTGAGAATCATTTCAGTTGGCAGTGGTTGAGTCATCAGAGTATCCCTTAAGCGATCCGATTGCAGAGGTAGAGTCATACTTCGATCCTTCCGTGTTATGTTTTTGTTAAAATAATGCTATTTTCACTGTTTGGTCAAGCAGTTATTTACGATAATCAGATTCTGTAAAAACGTCCGATTTAAATAAAACAGTAAAAAATAATTAGTTTTCAAAGATTAAAATAGAACAAAATTCAAACAGGTGTACAATTTTTTTAATGTTGTTGGTCTATTCATAAATTCCTGTTTCTATTACAATAGTGCTAATTTCGTGCAGTGAATGAAGATGTTCATGATGATATATTAGTTATGGCTAGTTCAAAGTACTGTAAATGTTGGGCTATAAGTGTAAATCAGCCATAAATAGAGTTTGGTTTGGTAGTTTTACCCGCTTGTTGGTTTCAGTACGCGAACACTGAATTAAATTTTCATTTCATGTCATTTTTTGACTTGAAACTGACAGCTAAACGGTAATATTATCAATTAACGGAATGACATCCTGTATTGTGCGATTCGTTATTAGTATGACTGAGTGGCATCAATCGGATTTCAACACATTTGCTTATATGGTTACGTAGCCCGTTTGGGAATTAGGCGGGTCTTTGGGTGATCAAATAGAATCATAGAGTCAAAGCATTATGCCGAAGCGTAGTAAAGAAGATACTGAAATTACCATCCAAACAATCATGGATGCCGTTGTGGATCAAATTTTGACGTTGGGATACGACAAAATGTCGTATACCACCTTGAGCAAGCAAACAGGGATCTCTCGTACGGGTATTAGCCATCATTTCCCTAAGAAGCAAGATTTTGCCACTGCTCTCGACGGCCGTATCTTTCGGATATTTGTAGAAAAGCTTGATCTAGATAATGGCTTGACTGGATTTACGAGTAGTTGGATTGCGGCATTGGACGACGAAAAGTTCAAGGCGACGCTACGTTTGCTGTTCCATCATATCGCCTCCTCCGAGACGACCAGTGAGTTTGCCAAGCGCGGTATCGATAGGCTTTACTCTCTTTGCCTTGAACGTTTTGGTGAAGATAGTCAGAAAGAACTTGAGTGGTTGCTGGGCAAGTCCTTAATTAGTCTAGTTCGCTAAAGAAACTTGGAATTGAAACAGCTTCTTCGGAAGCTGTTTTTTTTACAGGTATATAATACCAACCTACATAAATATTTGATCAACTACTTATCCAGATTGGTATAATTTAAAAAAGAGGTTGGAATTGCCTCATATGTTCAGTTTGTAAAGAGAAAATTGAGATGTTGAAATATATTGTACTGGCTTTGGTCGGTTTCGGAATTTATATCGGTGTGACCTACAAAGATCAAATTGAAGATCTTACCGATTCTCGCTCGTTTGAGGACGTTCAGGATGTGTTTGAAGATGTGTCTAGTAAAGCATCGGATACTGCTAGTGACCTAAGCGATAAGTTCGAAGAGCTAAAAAAATAAGAGTTCTTAAACTTCCTTTGTTGAAAAAAGACCAGCTAATGCTGGTCTTTTTCTTGGTCTGAACACTGTTAGTGCGAAGAGATGATGTAGAAGTAGTAAATCATCGATGAAGCAATCAAATAAACTGACCAGTGATCTTCTTTATATCGACCGGTTGCCAATTTCAGGAAGGCATACACCAGCATTGCTGCTGCAATACCGTTACCGGCGTTGAAGCTAAAGACACTCATTACGACGCAGACAAATGCCGGTAGGTACTCAGTGATATCATCGTAGTTGATTTTCTTCATTGAGCTCATCATGGCAATACCGATATACATCAGTACCGGAGCGGTGGCGGCTGTCGGAATCATACCCGCGAGTGGAGCAAGGAATAATGTTAGACAAAAACAGCCAGCTGTTACCAAGGCCGTGAACCCTGTTCGACCACCAGACTCAACCCCTGCAGAGCTTTCGACATAGGTTGTCATTACTGGGCATGAGAATAGTGCACCAAATGTTGTGGCACTAGAATCAACGTGAAAGTTCTTTTCGATGCCTGGCAGATTGCCATCTTTATCAAGATATCCTGCTTGTGCCCCTATGCCTAGCATGGCTCCCAGTGTCGAGAAAAAGTCTGGAATAAAGAATGCTAGCAGAAACGGTAGATATGCAGGGCTTAGTGCGCCTAATACATCAAGCTGGAACGTCATATCAGCAATGCTGCCCGGCATACTGAAAAAGTTATCCGGTACGGATGTTATTCCCAAAGGTAGGCTAAGAAGGGTGGTGAGAATAACAGCTAGGATGATTCCGCCTTGAATTTTTCTTGATACGAAAAAGAGCACCATGAAAAAGCCTAGTACTGCGGTAATGACTTCAATAGATGCAAGGTCACCGAATATGAGCACGTTCTTGCGAGGATCGGCTATGACAACGCCTGCTTGCTTGAACCCGAGTAGGGCGATGAACAAACCAATGCCGACACCTACCGATACTTTTACGCTGTGAGGGATAATACGAACGACAAAGTCCCGAACGCCTAGAAAAGAGACCAACATAAAAAGCACGCCACTGACAAAGACAATACCAGCAGCAATACTGAGTGGTACGTCATTCCCCAATAAGGTGAATGAAAAGATGGCGACGCTGCCAAGCCCAGGGCCAAGCACAAAAGGTCGATTGGTGTATAGAGCCATGGCGATAGTGGTGATCACCGTCATCAGTACTGTGACGGTGAGTGCACTCTCAAACGGAATACCGCCTTTGCTCATCATTCCCGGTACGACTGCTACCATATAGGCCATTGTCGCAAAGGTTGTTAGGCCTGCGATGATCTCAGTTTTGAGATTGGTATTATTACCTTTAAAGTCAAACCACTTTGCAATGCTAAAGGCTGGTTTGTCAGCTACAGTTTCCATGGATTCCCTCTACATGTCATTTTAATATTTATTGAGTTGATTAGCGTCGGTAGCTAATTTTCATGTCTGGCGCGATAGTCGGCTCTGTGACTAATTTTGCTTTCAGTGCATCAAACTCATAGCTCCATTCAGCCAGCCATTGCTGCTTTGTCTCATCTGGCATCCAGCAAGCTTCAATACTGTTGATCATCATTTGTTTTAAGCTATCAATATCAAAACCGAAGTCTTCGACCATGACCCTGTAACAATTAGCGCTGGTGGTATTGTGAATGTGCCAATCATCCGTACATGGAATGATATTCATACCCGCTTTGGCCATTGTCCGTATAGGGTGATGTTCACACCAGTCCTTATGGTTAGGCCACTGTTTGACGTAATAAGTGTTGGATGGGATAACGGTAAAAGGAACCCCTTTCTGGGCATACTTTTGAGTTAGAGCCGGGTTATCGACAATGGTGTAACCGTGATCAATACGATCAACCTTGATCAGCTCAATACCGGTTTCAACGTTACGCCAGTGCAAACCGAATTCGGAGCAGTGGGCAGTTAGTTTGTAGCCATGCTGTTTTGCTAAGCGGTAAGCTTTCCAGAACTTCTCAACCGGTGCATCATGCTCTTTGTAGTCAATGCCAATCCCAAGAACATAAGCGTGCGGGCTTGCAATCATTTCATTAACCATCTCAACCGCTTCTTCAGGTGACTTCTCACGGTTGATAGAGGGAATGAGCCGAATAACAATTCCCATGTCATGGTAGGCATTGTCGATGGCATCAGCTAAAGCTGCGTTAACGTCAGCGTAGCTAAGTACGGTATCGGATGGATTCCAAAACGTTTCAATATACTTTACACCACAGGCATGAGCATCTTCGGCGACTTCTCTCAATACTCTGGCATAGTCGCTTGGCTGCTGCATTAACTGGTAGAGGAAGGTTAGTGCTTCAATACCACCTTTAACGATCCCTGTCTCTTGTTGATGAGCGCGGTAATACGCCTTTGCTTCAAGCTCTGTCAGAGGGATCTGATATTTATGTGCAAGCGATAGCATGGTTTCCAGCCGGACCCCTCCAAGCAGATGATAATGGAGATCGGCTTTAGGAAAGCGATGATAAAACTCGGAAAGTGTAATAGGGGTTGAGTTCACAGTTACCTCTTTGACGCAACAACTTGCGCAAACGATTGCCTTTGGCGAGAGTATCTCTCTGAACAGGCGTAATGTGAAATGCAATTATTGGTATGCTAGTGCCGATTCGGCACTAGAGTAGTGATGGAAAACGTATTTGGCTCTACGGCGTAGATTGCTTTGATAAGCGTTTATCCCCTAGGGTTGCCATGGCCGATTGACTTGCCAGCCTGCTTTAACGTTGTGCTGCAGGTGCGCCCATAATTGCTGAGCATCATGCCGCAACGGAGCAGAATTGCGGTATAACCTGATTTGATAGGGCAGTCTGAATTGCTCTGGGGCGATAGCAACAAGCTCGCCACAGTTAAGCTCCTCTCGTATCTGAGCATCTGGTAGCCAGGCTAACCCTTTTCCTCTCAATGCCATATCTTTGTGGAGTTGACACATTGAGCTTTCAAATACCGGATAGGTATTGAGTGTTTCAAACTGTGGCTGGTATTGCTCTATAAGCCTTGCACTGTAGGATTCAGCACTGTATTTGAGGATAGGGCAGGCTTGAACAAAGGGGTCGTAAAGTGCTTTGCCTTGGTTGTCAGTGGCTGATACAAGAAGAAAATCACCATGCCCGATGCATATGTTTTGAAATGGAGGTTGCAGCAATGACAAAATTTCAAAGCCAAGAAAAAAATCGCAATTAGACTCAGTTAATGACGCGACCGCAAAGTCTACCCGAAGGATATCAATTGAAAAGTGCACGTCATGTTGTTGATTGACGTATTCTGTTAAGTCTAGAAGGGTAGGTGAAGATAAAGAGTGCGGTGTGGCAATGCGTATTGGGTTCTGAAGCGGCTGCTCAATACCGTTGAGCATTTTTACCCCATCTTCCATCTGTGAAACCATGTTTTGTGCAATGGCTCGAAACTGCCTACCTGCAGGTGTGAGGCTTATCGGTGTTGTTGTTCTATCAATCAGTGAGTGGCCGATCGCTTTTTCCAATGCTCGGATATGGCGTCCAAAAGCGGGTTGAGTGATGTGTCTAGCTTCGGCTGCACGGGAGAAGTGTTGCATCTCTGCCAGCATGAGGAAGTCTTCGAGCCATTTGGTATCTAGGTTCATTTACGCTGCATTATTGTAGTGGCTAATCTGATTGTATATAAAGCCCCCTAAAAGAGGGCTCCTCGTTATATCTTACATTGAGGCTTTGGTGTATTAAAACTCGGCAGCTTGGCGATTTCTGCACGTAAGTCATCAATCCGGGTTGAGTGGGAAGGATGAGTTGATAGCAGCTCAGGAGGTTGGCTACCACCGGATGCTTTCGCCATATTCTTCCATAGGTTGATGCTCTCGTAAGGATCAAATCCCGCTTCGGCCATTATCCTCAAGCCAATAATATCCGATTCTGACTCTTGTGCTCGCCCATAAGGCATTAACACGCCATATTGAACGCCAAGCCCTAAGCCCGCCATCGCCGCATCATGGTAGTCTGTCCCGCCGATAGCTGCACTGGATATTTGCATGCCCATGTTCGCGAGTTGCGAGCGAGAAAGGCGTTCGTTACTGTGTTGGGCAAGTACATGGCCAATTTCATGGCCTATTACCGTTGCCAACTGATCTTGGTTTGTCGCTACCTTTAGGAGGCCAGTGTAAACCCCAATCTTACCTCCTGGTAGGGCAAAGGCATTAACCTGATCACTGTCAAAGACGACGACCTCCCATTGATCCGTTGCTTGAGGGCCACCTAAACGGGTAGTCAAAGCGTTAGTGACACATTGAACATACTGGTTGGTTTTTGAATCGGTTTGCACCTTTTCTTGTTCTTTTAATGCATCAAAAGACTGTGCCCCTAGCTGGGACATATCCTGTTCAGAGAACAGTAATACCTGCTGCCTGCCCGTCGGTGAGCTGCTGCAAGCTGTTAGTGCTACGGCTGAGGCAATTAAGCTAGCAATAGCAAGGGGTTGAAAGCGATCCATCAACGACTCCTTTCACTTTATGTATAAACCGCAATAGCGGAATTATACAGTTGGTGTATCATTCTCTCCAAATAAGATTGTTTGGATAACGTGATGAGTATTTGGAAAAAATCCTTCACTCTTGCAAGTTTAAATGAGACTTCGGCAAATACGCTAGTCGAACACCTAGGTATTGAGTATTCGGCATTTGATGACAACAGTTTATCGGCGGTGATGCCTGTTGAACCACGAACCCACCAGCCACTAGGAATGCTACACGGTGGTGCCTCTGTGGTACTGGCTGAAACGTTAGGATCGTTAGCGGCCAATATGTGTGTTGATGAGGGAAAATATTGTGTCGGCCTCGATATCAATGCCAACCATCTGCGTGCAATGCGAAGCGGCCATGTTATTGGTAAAGCCTCGCCAGTACATCTAGGGGCGACAACCCAAGTATGGCAAATTGATATTACCGATCCGCGAGGGCGTATGGTTTGTACCAGTCGGCTAACTATTGCGGTAATTAAACATAAAAAGATGGTGGATAAATGACAATCGTATTTTCGGCTGGACGTATTATTGCCAATCAACATGAAGTTGTTGTTCGGTTAGATGGCTCTGCACGCGTATTATTACAAGCTACCGCTGATGACGTTACTTTGCTTGGAAATGGAGCGAATGTGATTACGGCGATGGGGTCGGGAGTCAATTGGTCTTTTCGACTCGATTCTGAGCAGCAGTTAGAAGAGCTGGCGGATGTACTTGGGGTTGCCATTCAATAAGATGAGAGTTTGGCGGTAGATCTGTAAGCCACAGCTTTGCTATCGCCTATCAATTCTTGCCTAATCAAACGGTTTAAAGCGATTTGGTAAACTTTCTTTTTATCCTTTCGGCCAAAAGCATTATTTGTGAGAGCTTGAACTCATTATTGATCATGATGAACCCAAAAGTGCCTCTAAAAGGTTATGGTGTTACAAGGTGAAGCAAATATTATCTTTATAAAAACATTGCTTTAGCCGTTAAAGTCAATGAGTGAGAAAGGAAGCCAGATTGAGTAGATTGCAGCTAAAAAGGATTGCTGAGTTTAGTTTTAAAACAATGTTTCGACAGGCTCCTCAAGTCAGTGAAATCCATGAAACATTTTATGGTTGGGTTGTTTTTTTGGCGTCAGACAATGGTAAGGTTGTCGTTAAATTTTCCCGCGAAATTGGGCGGTTAGCAAAAGAAGTTAAAGGTTTGGATCGCTTGCGACAAGCATTGCCATGTCCTGTCCCTGAAGTCATATTTTTTGGCCGAGAAGAAGGCTACGATTACATTATGCTGGAGTGGCTACAGGGGATTTCGGCGCATCAAATACCGAATGATAAACATGCAATAAAGCGCTTTTCCGAGACTTACCTTGAGTTATTACACACTTTGCACAGTATTTCCGATCCTAGAGGGTTTGAGCTCGATAATGGGCAATTCGACACAAGCTTAAGCCAAGCTTTTTCTCATTGGATGGAGCCGGTTTACCGTTATATTGCCAGTGAAGCGTCCCCATTTACCCCAGTTCAAAAGCAAGCATATCAATCGTTATGGCAGATGAGAGACAAAATCTTGTCTGAAGCGCTACCAGAGTCCTCGCTGATACATGATGATTGCCACGTTGGCAATATTTTGGTTGACCCCAAGTCATTTGAAGTTACTGCTATCCTAGACCCTTGTGATGTAGGGTTTAAACACCGGGAAATGGATATTATCCACCTGTTTGATGTCAAGCCAGAAATACAGTTAGCTGAGCGTTATCAGCAAGATATGCCATTGCCGCCGGGTTTTGAGTTGCGGCGTTGGTATTTTAGTTTGTGGGACGATGCTAAGCATAGCCGAAATATGGGGTGGTATGATGAGGCTTGGATTCAAAACAAGTTGTCTCAGTTCGATCAAACGGTAAGTGCTGAGTATGGCTCTGTTTTATAATGTGATCTTGCTAAATGACTGAAGCTGATATTTTGAGGGTGCCATTAATTGAGCATACTATGGTATATATAACAGAAATAAAAAATGTTTGGTCATATTGCGTATATTGATGTTGTAGGGATGAGATTAATGAGAAGAGCGGTTACATATCTTTCGCTATTGTTGCTGGTGGGTTGTGCTCAACAATCTGGGCGGCAGACAGAACCAACCCAAGAACCGGATATTGGAGGGGGGAATGTCGAGCAGCCTATACCTCCACCTGTTGTTGATACTGGAACGCCAGTTACCCCAGACCCTATTCCAGAGCCTGAAGTTAAACCGCTTCCAGAGCCTGAAGTGAAGCCCGAACCTAAGCCTCAGCCAGTGGTGACCAAAACTGACGATGGCAAGCTGATTTTAGGTAATGAGGAGTGGTTGTGGATTGCACAAGCACAGCAACATATTCGGGCTAAGGTCGATGATGGTAAGACGCTCTCGTCGATAGGTGTGAGTAACTTACAGGCTTTTGAGCGTGATGGTAAAGATTGGGTGAAATTTAAAGCTGGTGGTCAAGAAGTTGAATTACCCGTGGAACGTTGGCTTAAGTCGAAAAAAAGCGACAGTCCACAGGCAGTTGTAAAGCTTAGGGCTAAACTCGGCGAGCTTAATGAGTTGACTGAGTTTGCACTTAGCGCAGGAAAAGGCATTGTGTTGGGTGTGAATTTCATTCGAGATGTTGCTGTGGTCGATAGCAGCAGGACGTTTGTTCAACCCAAAGCAAAATAGCCAAGTCTCGGCCATAAATATAAACGGCTGTTGTCACTACATGTAAGTGACAAAAGCCGTTTTTGTTTGATTATTCTTGGTTGGTCACTAGTACTTATACTAACCTACATTAATATTTGATCCGTCTTGCCGGTTCCAAATTGGTATTAGCTTTCTGCTGTATCAATTGAAACTTCGTAGCTGGTGAACTTTCGAATGTTTATTACACCGGTATCGAAAATCAGGTATTGCCCTTTAATACCCATTAGCGTGCCTTCCACAACAGGTTCTTTGTCAAAATTGTGCGACGCTATTTTCTTCGGGTATTCATTAACTGGGTAATGGATAGCAACGATATCTTCTTCTAGCTTCTCGACTGCATCCTCCCCATATAATTCAAGCAACTCGTTAATACGTTGCTCTATCTCAGGCAGTAGGCGCTGAGCTTCGTCTTGAAGTACCATATCGGCGTTATCGCCTTTTAGCATGGCACGCCAATTCGTTTTATCAGCCACTAATTGAGCCAGTGCGATTTCTGCTAATCCGGAAATTTGCCGTGTTTTTACTTTCAGAATAGGTAATGCCTGGGTAGCACCTTGGTCAATCCAGCGGGTTGGTAATTGGGTATGACGAGTAATGCCCACCTTTAGTCCCGATGTATTAGAAAGGTACACATAGTGCGGAACCATGCAGTTGGACTCCCCCCATTCTGGCTCACGACAGGTTCCTTTCGCATAGTGACAGGTTTCCGGTTTCATGATGCACATGTCACAGCGGGCTAGCTTTTTCATACATGGAAAGCAGTGACCTTGCGAGTAGCTTTTTTTCGTTTTCTTACCACAGGCATCACAATAGATGTTACCCGTGTGCGTAAGCTTAAGGTGTTTTCCAATCAGTGGGTTGAGAGGCAGTAACTCATCGCCAACGGGAAGTTGATATTCAACTACGTCACCGAGTTGAGATTTCATTTTACTGAGTGTTCCTAGCATGACTTTGCTCTTTGTTATGTTTTCGCCCATCATAACATTTGTCAGGTATGAGTGCTTGTTCGTGTGTTGCTAGATGATGCGAATGTAGCGACTGAACCTAATATGGGTGTTTCGCACATGTGGTGCTCATTAGTTCAAGAAATCGCTTATATTACTGGGAAGGGGTGTATATGCAGACTGATGCCGAAGTAATGCTGCCTGGTGTTCTACAGCTTGAAGTTGTTGAGTTGAATGATCTCGATCGAAAGCAACTGTGGATTAGGATAAATGATGCTTTCGCTGAATACCAAGAGTTTGTCGGTCAGCCGTACGTTAGATTTGAAACATATGAACGATTTATTCAGAGTCTGGCAGATACGGATAATAATTATGTGTTCATTAAGGAGGGTGATGATTATCTTGCAGGCGTTTGCTACCGTGAACCGACAGCGCAGTCTGAAACGCTGTATTTCGGGACGCTTTGGGTCTCACCCAAATGCCGTAACCTGGGGCTGGCCTCGCAGTTAATATCTACATTGGAACAAGAAGCAAGACGTCGAAAATTGAGAGGGCTTAGTATCCAATTGTTTCGAATTCCAAAACTAATTAAGTTCTACCAAAAACACCATGACTTTGTGTTCGCAATAGATGAGTCCCGAGGACAAATGGTCAAATATTTTGATTGTAAATCTTTGTAATATTTAGCGCGCAATCATTTACATGTTTGCATCCCTCTGTATCATTTCCACATAATGCTTAACACGCTCGCTTTATGGTGAGCGTTTAATGATTAGTGTTATCAGAACGGAATAATAACAAAGGGAAAGAAAGTCATGAAAAAAGTATTGATCGCTGGCTGTATGATATTTGCGGCTAATGTTTCGGCATCGCCGTTTGAGAAGCCTGAAGATGCCATTGAATATCGCCAGGCCGCATTTACGATGATTGCAACTAATTTTGGTGATTTGGCAGAAATGGTTAAAGGTCGCAAAGATTGGGATCAGCAAACATTCAGCCAACGTGCTCAATTTATTTCACAATTGACTTATATGCCGGAAGAAGCCTTTAAGGTTGATGGTACCGATAAAGGCCAGACAAAAGCGAAGCCTGAAATTTGGTCTGACTGGGATGGTTTCAGTGCTAAGTTAGATAAGTTTCAAGGTGACATGGCTAACTTGGCGAAAGTATCGCTAGAGGGTGACGAGCGTTCAACCAAACGTACATTTGGAGAAGCGGCTAAGAATTGTAAGTCTTGCCATAGCGACTATAAATATCGCTAGCATTTAAAGGTCTGCAAAAGCAAAAACGCCAGACGAGAGTCTGGCATTTTTGATCAAAAGAGATATGCCACGACATCTTGTGCGAGAGTGAAATAGACGATAGCGCCAATAATAAGGAATATCACCCAAGCCAAAATACCATTGACCAATTTCGGAAGGGTATCGTCGTCGAGAACTTTCTTTCCGGTCAGCATGGGGGTAATGAGATTATCTTTACGCAAAAAATAGAGAGTTATCGCCGCTAAATGTATACCGATCGCTCCGAGGATGATATTGAAGTTAATAGCATGGATTTCAGTCAGGAAGCTGCTGGTTTCCCCGCTGACTAGATAAGAGAAAGGACCTTCTGAAATAATATCATCGTTTGCAAATAAGCCGGTAGAAAGCTGAATTATAAGCAGAAGCATGAAGGCGACAACCATGTAAGCACCTGCTGGGTTATGACCTGGCGATGATGTGTTGTTATCGTTGGTATTGCCACGTATTGTCGCGATTAAATAATGAATCGCTGATCTAGGAGAACGGACGAAGTGGCGGAACTGTGCCGTTTCACTGCCAATCACACCCCAAATCAGCCGAGTGGCCAACAGAGCCAGTAGCAAGTACGCAAGACTAAAGTGCCAATCCATCAGTCCTTCTGTACCGGTATACCATAAACCACCGATAGTAATCGCTTGTAACCAATGGTAGCCGCGGATAAAGCTATCCCAAACTGGATGCTGACGGAGTTGAGTCATTGTTGGTTCCTTCCTTGTAGTGACTTTGAGATGACTATTTTACTCGGTTCAAACAGACCTGCTACATCGATTGTTGTTTCTTTTCATTTATTTACAATTCATTCATTATCTTGCCATAGAAAAAGGCCCCTACAGGGGCCTAATGAACAATGCGATTAAAGTATCGATCTTAGATTACCGATTCTCTATCCGGTTATAATCAAGTAGCCCGGCTTCGACTGGGAACATACGCTGGTTTATCTCGTTCAATTTGTCACTGAATGACCAAAAGTCTGGGTTGGTACGGCGAACACCATATTTATCAAGAAAAGCGCGATAGTCTTCTTCTGTTTGAATCGTACTTATTTGATTCGCAGCTGATGATAACTCAGCTTCTTTTACATGCCAGAACGCTCTAGGGTAGCTTCCTAGTAGGCCTCGCACCAGCGTAACATTATCCTGTGCGTAGAGCCGGTTAGATTCTTCATCAAACAAGCTGGAGATATTTTTGTGTGCACTATTGCGGATTAGGGTAAACAGCTCTGCTTGTTGTTCAGGCCTAGTCGGCTCGACCATAATGAAAGTGATTTCTGGTAGCAAGCTCGCTTGCTTTCCGCTTATACGGTTCAATTTATATAGCGCCAACGAACTATTTCTGGAAAATATCGATTGAGTAAAATCGTAACGGTCGGGTAAAACGACGTTTAGCTTCTTCTGCAGCATGCCAAAAAGTTCACTTTTAGGGTGTGTTGTTTGGAATTCAATGCCTGTCGGCTGATCAAATTCGTTGATATCCCCCTGAAGATAATTGCTCAGATGTTTATTCGCCCCCTGATACCAATATGCCAGCTCTTGGTGGCGGGCTTTGGTCGGAAGTAGGGATAGAAAGTTTGACTCACCCTCCATACGCAAGAAGTCCATATACATACGTGTGACAAGCTGGTGGCCAAAGTTGCCGTACACATCGAAGCCAGCAACTAAGAGGTAGTGGATACGCTCTAGTAACGAATAATCAATTACCCAAGCAGTTTTCGGTTGACTACCAACAAGCCCTTTAGTGACAGTGGCGCTATCAAAGTGGCGGAACACGGTGAGACTGGCATTGTCGTTGTAGTCGTCTCCATCCCAAATTAATTCTGTGGTTAAGTGTTCGCCATTTTTGAAAGCGGTATTGAGAAACGCATTCTTTGCTTTAAGGAAGCGTCCCTGTTGCTTGGAATAAGAAATCCAATTGGCAACGGGTAAAGTGTTACTTTCATTTTCGGCTGGAAGCCTCAGGTTGTTTGCTTGCGACTGATAAAACTCATCAACAGCTGGGGTGTTTGCCATGGCTGGGTCTACAAAGAAAACCCAGAAGTGATCGTTGATAACATTAAGTGCAAGCTGCCCGCGACACACTGGCCCCTTGATAAAACCCATGATGGTGTTTTGGGCATTGTCTAGCATGAAGCGATAACGGCTATCAACCGGTATTTGTTGGAATGAAATCAGAGGATTGGCAGCAACATCCGTGTGGTAGCTCGGGAGTGACGTCACGTTATATTTAGCGTCGATGAACAAGGTATTAAAACGAGTAAGCTTGGCACTATTGAGCGCGTATGGCATGTGGGTTTTATCGACAATCGTTTCCCTTACTGGTTGGAAACGGTAATAGACACGATCGACATCTGGATCATCATAGGGACGCCGAGTAGCGATAAGGTCAATCGGCTTACCCGGTGCAGTGCGCGAACGAACCAGATTGAAAAAGGTTGGTTGAGGCTCATCAGAAAAATAAAGGTGAGAGACAAACAAGTGTTCATAGATGTAGCGGCTGGCAAGTTGCTGTTTCAGGCTGCTTCCATTTAGGAAGGCTTCCCAGTCAGCAACTTTTTTTAAGGTCTTCGTATCTGGCTGTGGAGAGGTTGCCATAAGGGCACCATTGGAAAGCCAGTCCATTAGTACCTGGTTGTCTTTATCACTTATTTGCGGTAGGCCATAGGGCATACCCCACTCAGGGTAGTTTTGTTCATAGGTGTTCATTTCCTCAATGGTAGGGCATTGCTGATCACGGTCTAATGAAAAGTCCCATTCACCAGCGGTCAGTACATCTTGTTCAGGAAGGGGGTGTGCTTGCTTAAGCTGCAGCATGCGTGCCATAACACCCGCCTGGGTATTGGCTTCTTCAGACTGGACTCGCTCGTTCAGGACTGGATTGAAGCCTTTGTCACGCCATTCGCTGGTGGATTGCGCGTCAATAAACATTCTCGTTGTATTGGCCGCAAGCAGACGAGTACCTTGATAGACCTTTTCTTTACTGGCGCCACGATCGATACCTTCTGCAGATGACATTTTTAACTGACAAGGCGCATCGTAACAAGCATGACAAACGACGCAGCGGTTTTCGATGATGGGTTTGACGGTATCAATATAGTGGTTTGCCATGGGGGATGCTGCTGCGGCCATTCTTTCCTGCGGTTGGGCTTTTCCAAACTGTTGATCTAAATTAAGACCTGCATAGACAGCACAACCTGAGAGGAAAAGCAGCAGGACAAAAATCCATGTTCGCTTAAAGTGATTGTTTTTTAATGTCATTTGTATTTTATCTTGTTATTTACGCAGGCAATTTGCAGTGCGTTTATCGCTAATGTTTGAGTTAAGTTTATCAAAATACTGGCATAACGTGGAAAAGCTATACTAGCTTTTTAATACTCACTGTTAACGAGGCCAAGTAATGAGCTATATAGCTAGGATCGTTTCAATTATTCCGTTATTGATGTGTTCTATTTCATTCGTATTTGCTTCTCAAGATCAATTACCAAGCTGGAATGATACTGCTATCAAACAGGGTATTTTATCTTATGTTGCTAATGTTACAGATAAACAAAATTAATTGTATCAACCACCTGAAAAACGAATTGCTGTCTTTGATAATGATGGCACGCTATGGAATGAGAGGCCGGTATATATTCACTTGCAAGCTGTCTTACATACCTTGAAGGGGCAACTAAAGAAAGACGCGACATTAGCAGAAAGACAGCCATGGGCAACAGTAGCAGAGGGGAAATTGGATCCATCTCATTATGCTCAGATGTTTTCGCAAGAAAGCTTTGGTCTCGATAGTATTGTTGAGCAGTTGGTTGGGGCACCGTATGTTGGAATGACTAGTCATGCTTACACGACGTCGAATGAGGAATTCCTCGGTAGTTGGAAACACCCTAAATATAAAGTGGGATATCAAAACCTCACGTACAAACCGATGAAAGAGCTAGTATCATTATTACAGGGCAATCAGTTTAAGGTGTATATTTACACTGCAGATGAAGGGGCGTTTTTACGCCCTTTGGCTGAAGATCTTTATAATATCCCCCCTGAAAATGTCTTTGGCTCGGCGTTCAAACATGATTTAACGTTTGAAGAGGGAAAAGGTGTGTTTACCCGCTCTTCACGGCTTATTTGGTTTAATAACTGGGCCAATAAGGTGGAGTTAATACAACGCACTTTTGGCGATTTGATCCCGTTGATTGCGGTAGGTAACTCTAACGGGGATGAACATATGTTGCACTATACAGCGAGTTATGGAGGTATGTCTCTTTGGCTGCATCATGACGATGAAGAAAGGGAAGATAAGTATGATAAACATACTGAGAAGCTTCAGCACCTAACTGAAAAAGGCGGCATAAAACAGATCAATATGAGTAAAGACTGGAATTTGGTCTTTTGAATTAGCCTGTTACAGTTTCAAAATGTCCATTTTTAGCGGCGAATTCATTTTTTCGCCGCTTGTCGTTTGTAGTTAAAGATTTTGGCATCTTTATCACTGTTATGGACCCAAAAAATGCCCACTTGATCATTTAACACCAAATCCATATAAGGTTGTTGATAAATCAAGTAGTTATAGCTCACCTTTTTGCTGAGAAATTGTTCTTTGAGATTATTTTCCAATGTGAGTGCCGTCGACAAATGTTCAGTAATGAACTCGTTTGCTTGGTATGCCCAATGATACATAATTGGCTTGAGTTCTATAGTCGAAATAAACGGTGACTCATTCTCAACCACAGTTAATGTCGCAGAGCTGATCGACAATGCATGGTGATAGCCGGTTTGTTCCTCAGAGATAAAGTTTAAGTAGGAAAAATTAAACTTATTTTCTTCATCATCCTTTGTGATGTAGTGATATACCACTTGAGAGTCGATACCTGAGTGATCAATGAAGTTCATGTAAACTTGTGAGGTTGGTTCTCGGGCAAGATCTGTCTGAATAATGGGATAGGGCCGTGAAAGTGGAAATTCCATTAACACTTTACTGGTGAACGTTGTCCAACCTTCTGTGCTTATTTGGTATGAAAAGTCAGTTTGAGGCAAACACTGCTTGTTTTCGTCGATACGACACCATGCAAGCGAGTATGAGTTTGGGCCTTTATAAGCGAATAGTTTTATATTATTTAAATCTGGTGTGTTCTCTAGTTGGACGTAACTTTGATGAAGTTCATCAAGTTTCGTTTGAAGCTCGACAACACCTTCTTCACTAGTTGATACCAGTGTTACGGTGCTATTTTGCAGCATAGTGTTGCGAATGACGTACTGGGTTTTATCCGGGTACTTGTATCCTGTCAGCCATAGGTAACCTCCTAATAATAATAAAATAACGCTAAGTAAAGCGATTGAAAAGTATGGCAAAAAAGGGACCGTCTTCTTTATGACTGTTGAAGTCGATAAGTCCGAATACTTTTCGGTGCTGACTTGGGTAATTTGATAACCAACACGGGGCAGGGTCTCGATGATCTCGCCTTTAGTCTTTTCCTGGAGTTTTACGCGCAGGCTACGGATAGCTTGAAATAGTGATGCTTCAGATACAACACGATCAGGCCAGCCAGCCTTGAGCAAATCGTCTTTCGTCACCGGATGGGTCGCATGCTCAATAAGATAGAGCAAGATGTATTGTTCTGATAGGTTGAGTTTTTGGCTGGTACTCTCTGACTTAATTACTCCTAACGCAGGAATGAAATTAAGTCCATTGATAAATTTGAACTGTTTTTGACCAGGCATTGGTACCTCAGAAACCAAATCATATTGGATATTGTAGTGATTGATTGGCGTTTAAGGTTATTAGGGAGTGACGCCTGATGAATTTAAGGCACATATTTTATCATGAATAAAAATAAATGATATATACCCAAGTAAGTTCAAGCTGCTTAGATAAAAACAGGGAGGGCATAAAGGCCCTCCCGAGTATCAAACAATTTTGAATTGTTAAATGCTTATTTCTTGAAAATTTCCAGAAACTCACGCTTCATCGGCGGGTTTCGACGGGCTTTTTTCAATTGCTTACCCATATCTTTCACACAGTTGTGAAGTACTCGATCAAGCGTCACTGCTTTATAGTCGGTGTACTCTTCTTCAGTCATATCTGAAGGCTTCTCTGTTTCTTGCATTTCACCAAGGAAGTCTACACCTGAGTAACTCTGGCTTAGAGCGACCAACGCGTGGAACTGCTCGAAGTTATCCAGTACATTTTGTGCGCTTGCTGGTAGTTGATCCCAAGCTTCACGTGAACTTGGTTCAGACGCTTTGTAAACGTTAATTAGCATGTCAAGAAGTTCTTCTGGTACTTCTTCAAACTCAACAACTTGACGTAGTTCTGGTGAACAATCGTCAAGCGTGAATTTCACTTCTTCAATGGTTTGATCTTCTTTTTTCTCGATGTCAGACATAGCTAATTCCTAAAGCATGAATTGTTTAAGGGAGGGAATCCTAAAGCCCTCTATCTAAAAGTCAACAGATATACCTAAGCTACTTTAAGTAACTTGGGTATAAGATAGCGTAATAACCGAAGTAGTCACGTTAAATTGCTCACGTTTAGACCTTTTTAGGCCTTTTGATCGGTAAAGCCTATAGAGGGTTAAAAGGGGATATGCGCTTGTTTGAAACTAGAGGGCGTTAACGAATGTCCAACATGTTGGACAAAGTTATCGATGATAGCGAAAAGGCGAGTTAATCTGTGCTATAAATAGTTTAAGGAATAGTCAATATATCAATAGGATGCTTAAATGGAAGCGATGCGGATATTACTGGTTGATGATGTGCATCTAGAAAGAATGCAACTGGCTATGCGGTTACAGCGACTGGGGCATGTAGTCGAAGCCGTCGCCTCAGGTCATGAGGCCATTGAAAAATATCCGCTGTTTGATCCTGACTTACTTTTGCTCGATGTCAGTATGCCGGATATGAGTGGCACTGAGGTTGCAGAGCAGATTCGAATCAAACATCCTGATTGGGTGCCGATTATCTTCCTTAGCGGTCACGACGAGCCGGAAATGATTGCCAAGGCCATTGACATGGGCGGGGATGATTACATTGTCAAACCGGTAAACAAAATTGTACTGGCAGCAAAACTAAAGGCGATGCAGCGAATTGCTCATATGCGTCATCAGCTAAAAGATACAACAAGAAGTCTTGAGCAAGCCAATGAAAGGCTTTCACAACAGGTAAATGAAGATGGCCTGACAAAGCTGGCGAACCGTCGTTACCTTGATACAAAACTCGCAGAGTTTATCTCTTGGCATGGCCGTAATAACTTCCCCTTTACGCTCATCATGCTTGATGTCGATCACTTTAAGCTATTCAATGATCATTATGGGCATCTTGAAGGTGACCGATGCTTACAAGCGGTTTCATCTGAGCTCAAAAAGAACTTCAGTCGAGCCGGCGAAATCGCGGCCCGTTACGGCGGTGAAGAATTCGTGATCGCCCTGAGTAATTGTGATAAAACGCGTGCGGTTCGTGAATGTGAGCGACTTAAAGAGTGTATACAGAAGCTTGAAATACCTCACTCCAAATCGACCACGGCTGAAATTGTTACTGTCAGCCAAGGGATGGTGTCTTGGGTACCAACTGGCCTGGAGACAGTGGAAAATATGTACCAAATTGTCGACCGTGTGCTTTACAAAGCTAAAGAGCAAGGCAGAAATCGTTTCGTTGCCGCTGAATTTACCTAGGGCCTGAGAGCTTCGTCCCTCCTTATTCTTTGATCTACTTAACACTTTGTACTTTACCATGCGTTATTTGGCTGTTTTACAGCCAAATAACCTTTTCACTGCTTGCTGTAACTAACCGCAATGATAATCTGCTGTTAAGCAGTATATATTCTCTTGGGTAGCAGTGAATCCTTTGTGCAGATACAGCCTTGGTATCGTCTATGCTCAATGGAATTTGTATTGTAAATAAGAAAAAGGTGAGGGAAGATCATGGATATTTGCTTTTCGCAGACAGAAGCACGCGTGTTAGGTTGCATGCTTGAAAAAGAGGTGACCACACCTGATCAGTACCCATTAACACTGAACGCATTGACGACAGCTTGTAATCAAAAGAGTAACCGTGAACCAGTGATGTCATTAGATGACGCCACTGTGCAAGATACGATAGAAGCATTAAAAGCAAAGCGATTTATTCAAGAAGTTACCGCGGGAACAGGGAGTCGGGTTGCAAAATACCAGCATCGTTTTTGCAACACTGAGTTCAGTACTTTCCAGTTTAGCCAACAAGAAAAAGCGATTATTTGTGTAATGTTGCTACGCGGACCTCAGTCGCCGGGTGAACTACGCACACGTACCAATCGCCTTTGTAGTTTTTCTGATGTGAAGGAAGTTGAGTCAGTACTCGATAAGCTATCTGAACATTCCAAAGGACCATTTGTTGTTAGGTTGCCTAAAGAATCGGGTAAACGTGACTTTCGTTATATGCATTTGTTAAGTGGCGAGGTGGATATCGAAGCCCTGAAGCAGCAAAGTTTTTCGATAGCTGCAACAGCTTCTTCTCCAACATCTGAGCGCCTAACAACACTGGAAGAAGAAGTTGAAGAGCTTAAAAAAGAAGTCGAAGAATTAAAAGCCCTGCTTGAATCTTTAACGTCATGAGTGTTCAATATCAGAAGTAGATTGCGTAGATGATATCAGCCCAGCAAACGCTGGGCTTTTTTGTAAGGGTAAACAGAAACATGAGCGGCTCTCAGCATGACCAGCCCAAAGAGATTGATACTGAATTGAATAAAGTTGGAAAATGGTCGGTCTATTTAATTAGGACGGCAGCCAATCAATTGTATTGTGGTGTCACCACAGATGTCGAAAGACGTTTTAATGAACACCAATCCTCCAAACGCGGGGCCAAATTCTTAAGAGGGAAGGGGCCATTACAATTATCTTGGTCTGAATGCGTGGGTGATAAACGCTTGGCCATGCAGCTTGAATATCGTATCAAGCGGTTGCCTAAGTGTACCAAGGAGCAACTCGTTGCAGGCAGTCTTAGTGTGTTTGGTTTGGTTGAAAAATGAACTATGGCAGTTAAAAGAACGTATGAATGTTCATTAATTGTTTTTTTTTAACTATAAATTACCTCTAAATTGTTTTTTTAGCGTCTGCTAGTCAATTGAAATTGAACCTTCTCTTTGTTCAATCTACACTGCGCATATCATTTTGTATTATTTTTTTATTTTCCCAGGACATTCTTATGGCACTTAAAGCCACTATCTACAAAGCTCAGTTCAACGTTGCGGATCTTGACCGTCATGTGTACATCGATAAACAGCATACACTGGCGTGTCACCCATCAGAAACGCTGCAACGCCTGATGCTTCGCCTAGTTGCATGGGGCTTCAATGCTGATGAGGATTTGCAGTATACAAAAGGACTCTGTGAGGCGGACGAGCCAGCATTATGGAAGAAAAGCCTGACTGATGATATTGAGCTTTGGATTGACCTAGGCTTACCAGACGAGAAGCGACTGAAGAAAGCAGCTCATAAGTCGGACAAAGTTATCATTGTTGCATACGGTGATAACGCTGCTCCTGTATGGTGGAAGCAGCATCAGGCAAAGATTAGCCAATACGGAAATATCTCAGTTGTTTTCTTCAATGATGAGACTCTCGCAGAACTCGAGTCTATGGTTGAACGTTCAATGAACCTTCAATTGACGATTGAGGCCGATCAAGGGTGGCTGATGCTAGGTGATAAGAGTTGCACCCTGACTCCAGAGTGGTGGCTACGCTAATTCAAATGGATGAGCAAAGGTGATTGTCACTCAATAGTCATCGAATCCCTTCATTATATCCTCACTTGCTGCCTGTTGTTCAGGCAGCGTTTGCATCTTCAGCGATAAGGAGTATTGCGATGCCATCAACTGTGCATGCGTTAGCAACAAAGGTGTGGAACTATCACCACCTTAACCACACTCTCACTCCAAGTGATTGTATCTTTGTGCTCTGTAGTAATGATATTCGAGTGGCAGAATATGCCGCGTCATTGTTTCTCGAGGGCTATGCACCATACATCATTTTTTCTGGTGGCGAAGGTGAGCTAACACGAGGCATGTATAAAGGCTCTGAAGCCGAAGCCTTTGCGGAAGTGGCATTGGATATGGGCGTACCACAGCATGCTATTCTACTCGAGCCGCAATCGACGAATACAGGTGAAAATGTTCAGTTCACCCGCGCGCTGCTTGAAATGAAGGGGCTAGACCCAGAGAGCCTGATTATAGTTCAGAAACCCTTTATGGAAAGGCGTGCCTATGCAACATTTCAGCAGAACTGGCCGGGCAAAAAGGTTATGGCTACTTCTCCGAATATTGATTTTGATGAATACCCAAATGAAACCTTGTCCTACAGCGATGTCATTAATGTGATGTTAGGAGATCTGCAAAGGATCAAGGTCTACCCCTGTTACGGTTATTCGGTTGAGCAAGAGATCCCTGAAGATGTGTGGAAAGCCTTCCAACAGTTAGTCGATATTGGCTTTAAAGAACATTTGATCGCGTAAGTTGGAGCTGAGCTAGTGTATCCTGGCATTCACTCATCTATCTGATGCATCCGAACATATTCTTTGATAAATGAAAGCCCTGCGAATGTTGACAGGGCTTTTGCAAGTTCTCAATATGACATTACTTATTGCACTGCATTCATACCTTGTTGCCAGAAGGCTACTTCCATGCGCGTTGCGGTTTTAAATATTTCACATAAGCGCTGCCCACGTCGGCTGTGAAGCGGGATTTCTTCTAGCATTTTGTCTAACCGACGGATAGTTTCATCAACGCCGGATTGAAAATCTTCACCGCTGTATAGCTCAATCCAACTGCGATAAGGGTTGCCCTCCAAAACAGTTTGTTGCCAGCTCGCAAGACGCTTACCGATCACTGCATAACCGATTGCACAAGGTGCTAGAGCGGCAAATAAGTCAGTACGGTCGCCAGCCATCCCGGTATCCAATACATAGCGCGTATAGCTGACAGTGCCGAAATCCTCAGGCTCTCCCTCCATATCCGCTTCGGTCAATCCCCATGTTGAGCAATACTCTACATGGTGCGACATCTCCGTTTCTAGTAGTGCGGTAAGGCTAGGCAGGGGCTCACGCATTTCTTCAAGGGTAGTTGATTTAAAAATAGCTAAGGCATAAGCGCGGGCATAGTGTTTTAGGAATAGGAAATCTTGCTTGAGGTAGTGCAAATACGCATGCTTATTCAATGAAGACATAGCCAATTGGTTTACGAAGTCATGCTCGGTATATTCATTCCAGTCTTGCTGGCAGTAGCTGATCAAATCTTGATGGTTCATGGTGAGTCCTTAAAGCTTAAATATGTAATGTTTAAAATGTCAGCACGTAGTCTTTGGCTTCAGGCAGCGTTTTTATGATGTCGTGCTGCTTCATAAACTCGGCATACTCGTCATAGCGTTTTAGCTCTACAGCGCCTGGGCGAAGGGCAAAACGAGTCAATGTATCTTCCCAAGCTCGGCGGTTCAGGTCGTTATTTAACGTATCAGGTGAGTAGGCAACAAACTCCTTCCACGCCTGCTCTGGATGGTTGATCAGATAGACCGTTGCTTTTTCAATAGCAGTGTTGAACTTAGTGATCGTTTCAGGATTGTATTTATGCTTGTTGGCGACAAAAATCAGCTCGTCGTATGGTGGTACACCATGCTCTTCTGGGAAAAAGGCCGTCGCATCATAGCCTTCGATAGATAATTGGTTTAGTTCGAAATTACGCAGGCCTCCCCAAATAGCATCCACTTTTCCTGATGCAAGAGAAGAAGATAGCGCCCAGCCAACATTGATAATCTTTACGCTATCCATATCAACGCCTTCTGAACGTAACATGGTGCCGATAGTTGCTTCCTCGTTACCGCCAATAGCAACACCTATATTCTTTCCTTTCAGATCGGCCATTGATTTAATGCCTGACTTATCTAGCACGATCAATGAATTCAATGGACCTGAAATTAATGTTGCTGAACGGACGAGGGGGAGTTCAGCAGCAATACTGGAAATCAATGTACTTTGGTATGAAACAGCAAGGTCGATACGACCAGCTGCAACTAACTTGTCCGGGACGCTTGGGTCTGCGGGCTCTTGAATTTGAACTTCTAGCCCTTGCTCAGCAAACCAGCCTTTCTCTTTTGCAAGAATAATCGGGCCATGGTTTGGGTTAACGAACCAGTCCAGCATCAGAGTCACTTTCTCTTCGGCTGAAGCGCTAAAAGAAGCAATCATTAACGCTGCGGCGGCAATAAGTTGCGGTTTACCCGCTCTAAAAAAAGTGGATTTCATTCTATTTCCTTGTTGTTGAGCGAAGAAAGCATTCCGTTTTTGTAGGAGCTAACTATTGGCTTTGCCATGGAATGGCTTTTTTTAATAAAAGGTCGGTTATGAAGTACAGGCTGATTGAGAAAAACGCCAAGATAAACAAAGCGGCAAACATCTCATCAACAAACATGCGAGCGTTGGCTTGTAGCATCAGATATCCCAGCCCTTCACTGGAACCAACCCATTCACCTATAACGGCACCGATTGGTGCGACGACGACAGCAACACGTATACCTGAAGCTAACGCGGGTAAGGCAGCCGGCAGCCGAATACGCCATAATAATTGCCAGCGGCTTGCCCCCATTGTCGTAGCCAAGTCTAGGTAGCCCTTAGGTGTATGACGTAGACCGTCATAGCAACAGGTGGTGACGGGAAAGAAAATGATTAGAGCTGCCATCACTATCTTTGATGCAATACCGTAACCAAGCCACAGCATCAGAATCGGTGCAATGGCGAAAACAGGTATTGCTTGACTGGTGATCAAGATAGGTAGCAGCCAACGACGAAGGGGTTCGAACACCAGCATTTGCAGGGCGAAAAACAACCCCATTGCCAAGCCCAGAATAAGGCCAAAAAGTACTTCAGTCCCAGTTACTAGCGTATGGTGCCATAGAACATCTGCACGCTCTATTAGCTTGGTCAGAACAGCAATAGGCCCTGGCAGGATAAATGATGGAAGCTCGAAAACAACTACGCTGGCTTGCCATAAGCCCAAGATGATAGACACACTAATAACGAAGCGGAGTAGATGCTGCGAGGCCAATGACGTAGCGCCTTTCCCTGCTTGTGGATTCGCTGTCTGATGTTCAAGTAAGGGATTGCTCAATTTGGCCGACATGGATTGATCAGACATAGTCATTCTCCAGTTCGTTGATAATACCTTGCTGGAGGGCTGCAAGCTCACCATCAAATTGGCGAGGTGGCGTATTTAATGGAACGGGTAATGGTTTAATTGATGCTGGAGAGCCAGCCATCATGTAAATATGATGGCCAAGCCGCAGTGCTTCTTGGGGATCATGGGTGATCAACAAGACTGTTTTATCTGCAAGCAGGGTTGCAGACAATGACTGTAATTTATGCCGCGTTACCGCATCTAGTGCAGAGAAAGGCTCATCCATTAGGACTATTGGTTTGTCTTGCATCAAGGTACGGGCAAGTGCCACACGTTGACGCATACCACCAGACAGTTGACTGGGCATGGAATCTGCCTGATCTGCTAGTCCTACCGCATCTAGCAGTGATAATGCCTTTTGCTTGTCGATGTTTTTTGATGAACCAAAGCGTGCACTCAGGCAAACATTATCGATAACATTGAGCCATGGCAAGAGAAGATCTTGCTGTGCCATATAGGCCAGATTGCCACCAAGTGGTAATGCATTGCTGGTCGTGATACTGCCATTCCAGACCACATTATCTTCGAGTAAACCGGCAAGGTGACGAAGCAGGGTGGTTTTACCGCAGCCACTTTTACCAAGCAGGCATGTCCATTTTCTTGCTGGTAGCGTCACATCTAGCTGTTTGAACAATGGATGCTCTGCATCATTATATCGAAGCGTTAGCTGCTCAATAGTGATAGTCATCCCCACGGCTTTGTCAGCACTAAGAGTGTTATTCATTTTGTTTACAGCTTCCATTATTACTCAGGCTTAAAGTGGCCGGAAAAAAAATGGTTTACCGGACCATGTCCTGAGCCGATTTGCAGCTCATCTGCATGAGCGATAGCCTTAGTGATATAGCTTTTGGCATGTCGAACCGCGTCTTCTAGCGGGTATTCTTGGGCAAGGAAGGAGGCCGTAGCCGCCGAAAGTGTACACCCAGTACCGTGGGTATTGCGGGTTGCAATTCGTGGTGTGCTCATGCGAATAACGTCATTTTCAAGGATGAGTAAATCCGTACTGAAGTCATCTTTTTCTAGGTGGCCACCTTTAAGCAGAATGGAACGTGAGCCAATTTCACGTAAAGCAGTGATCATTTCAGACATTTGCTGTTCGGTTTCTGGAAGCGTAGAGCCGATTAAGGCTGCAGCTTCAGGGAGGTTTGGTGTAATCACATCAGCAAGGGGAAGTAGCTCTAATTTGAGCGTTGAGATGGCATCTTGCTCAAGCAAAAGGTCACCACTAGTCGCCACCATGACGGGATCAATAACCAAGAATGTTGGCTGGTATTGGCGCAGTTTCTTGGCGACCATGCGAATGATGTTTGCATCACTTAACATGCCAATCTTAACGGCCTTTACATCTAGGTCTGTAAATACGGCATCGAGCTGTTGTTCTACAAATGCTGGGTCAATGCCTAGAATCCCAGTAACACCCTGGGTATTTTGTGCTGTAAGGGCTGTGATAACAGAACAGGCATAACCACCGGTTGCTGAGATCGCCTTGATATCGGCTTGAATGCCTGCACCACCGCCACTGTCAGAGCCAGCAATAGTAAGGGTAATAGGAGTGTTTGAAGAAATTGGCATAGTTACCTCTATCAAAGACGTAAGGTAGCCAATGCCATCGAACCTTTGCGGGGTGCGAGATAGGGCAGTACAGCTAGTTCCCTACGCCATTATTAAATGGATCAGGTTCAACGGGTCCCACTACGTGGTCTCAGCGCTCGGCGCTCCCCGACTAACGGACAAAATATTACTTATCTAGTCAATATTGAATATTGACCTGAAAAAAGGTTTTCGAGCTTAAATGCCTGAAGATGTGACTAATCTAAACATGTTTTTTAAAGTAGGGCAAACATGTTAGGAATAAAATGAGGTGATGGATGAAGAAAAATACAGAAGAGAAATGAATTGGCAGCCACGGTGTGTGTGGCTGCCAGTTTAATTACATCTTTTTACAGTATGCAGCAATAATAACCATATTGGTGCCCGCTGCTTTACCGGAAACATGCAGAGGGTTGTCAGTCAGGCGGATACCACGTACAGCGGTACCTTGCTTGATCACAAGGTTAGAGCCTTTTACTGGCAGATCTTTAATGATAGTTACATTGTCACCTGCCTGTAGAGCAGTGCCGTTTACATCAACAGTCTTAATCGCATCAAGCTCAGCAAGTGCAATGCCTTTCTCTGCCCATTCGATCATGTCTTCTTCCATATACAACATATCGAGCAAATCTTGTGCCCAAGTTTCTGAAGAAAGACGTTTTAGCAAGCGGTAAGCCATTACCTGAACCGCTGGTTCTTGGCTCCACATGCTGTCGTTTAGACAACGCCAGTGGTTCTGGTCCAGAGCTTCAGCATCTTCGATTTCTGTACGGCAAGTACCACATACCATCACACAGCTACCTGCTGTTTGATCAGGAGACGCAGGTACTTCATAAACGCTCAGGTTGTCTTCTGAACTACACAGTTCACATTTAGCGCCAGAGCGCTCTTTAACGATCGATTCAATGCTCATAGGAAAATTCCAAGGAAGTGTAATGGTGTTAGCTACCATACAGGTAACTATTCTGTTTATTATGCCATTTAATTTTGAGAAGGAAAGGAATCAAGATCAAGATCACAATACCCTCATTAACATACGTTTAAAAAACAGCCTGATTTAAGGCTTAAGTAAAAATATTGCAACAGAATTGTGGGGAGTATTGTTGAATTGAGACTAAGATCAAAGTGCCTAAACAAGTAGTTATAGAAAAATTATAGGAATATATATGAAGAAGGCACTTTTTTTACTTTCGGCTTTAGCACTTATTGGGTGTGATGATGACGATGTGGTCAATACCGTGTCGGGAAATGCGGAAGTCTTTGCGGTTACCGGCGCTGATGTTGGTGGAGCGCAAGGTTACACCAGTATTGATCGTATTGAGAACGAATACCCGATTACATTGCCTGATGAGTTTCCTGCAGGGGCTGAGGACGATTTGGATAATAAGCTGGGATCGCTAGGTATTGAGATTGAAGATACTGGTTGCGGCATGATTGACACCACAGGTGACGTTTGTTTTGGTGCAGGAAGTGATACGGTTTGTGTACCTGATGAAGTCAACAAGTTGGGGATTAAGCTATATACCATTGGTATTGATGAGGTCAAACGTGCATATGATAATGGCTTCTACCCGAAACTAGCAGCCGACTTGTTAGGCGATACTTATGCGAATTTTGATATTGAACGCGTAAGCTGCTCGAGTATCGGATTGTAGGCTGAATACGTTTCTGTGTTATTAGTGGTGCTATTAAAAGCGAGCAGGCCTCGCTTCTAATATTTCTACATAGCTAAAACTCTTGTGCTGCTGTTGCATTATTACGGATTAGTTTCTTTATATGCATCGCAAAAGATATTTTGATATCAACGTTGTGTAATTAGTTTTGTTAGCGTTATCAGAAGCAGAAAATTACATTACAGAGTTGATTATAATGAAAAAGCAGTGGTTTAAAGGACTGGCTCTGCTTCCTTTGTTTGTCGCAGGGGAGTGTTTTGCATCGGATATATCAAGTTATGTTGTCGGAGGTAAACCAGTTAAGCCAAGTGAGGATTATTCATGGATGGCTTCGGTGAGAAATACGACCCAGGATACTTCTCATTTTTGCGGTGGCAGCGTTGTTAACGAAAATTGGGTATTAACGGCTGCACACTGTGTCGTGCAGCTACAGGCTGGCGGAAAATACGGTGTTGTGCCTCCTAATCAGTTGGCCGTGATGGTTGGCAGTCTTACCACGGAAGTCACCGAGCTAGCCCATCTCTATCCGGTAACTCATGTCGTTGTCTACCCGAAATATTCGCCAGATCCTGAGATTAAAGTCACGATCGAAAGCGATGGTTCAACCTCTATAGAAGTGCTTAGCCTCGCACTGGATAACGATATCGCATTGCTCCGTATAAAAGGGCGTTTTCCAAGTGATGCAATTTCACCGGTAACGCTTGCAACTAGCGATATGGCCAACGATATTCAGAATCTACTTGATGAGCAATGGGATGATACGTTAAGACCTGAAAATGTACTGGTATCAGGCTGGGGTTCGACTAATAAAGACGGAACCGACATTGCTGATACGTTGATGGCCTCCAAGCTTTCGTTTTTACCAACGACAGAGTGCTTTAACCGATTAGAGCTAGGCAACGATACTCATTATATTTTAGACAGTCCTGCCAACCAGACAAAGGTATGTGCTTTGCCGCCTGATCTTGTATTTGACCAGGATGGCAATTCCCAAGGTTACGGACCCGACGCGTGTAAAGGAGATAGCGGAGGCCCGTTACTGGCAAAAGGTCCCGATGACCGTTGGGTGCAAATTGGTGTGGTGAGTGGAGGTCCGCTGGGCAGTCCACTATGCGGGGCATACCTTAGGCCGGGTTTCTATGCGCGGGTCGGCACATATTATGATTGGATAGAGCAGACTGTCGGTACCATACCTGATGCGCCGATATCAACGCCCGACTTTATTGGTGACGCCGATTCCGACGGCTCAGGCAAAGAGGATGAGGTCAACAAAGACTGCGATCCCAATGTTTCCGGAATCAGCCCCAATAACTGTGTACTGGAATCGTCGAGTGGTGGGGGAACTGTACATATTTTGGGATTAGCCAGCTTGTTAGGGCTTTTGTATTTTAGACGACGTTATCAGTAGGTGATAACAAGTCATGTGTCCTAAAACAAATCAGCCACCCAGTAGGGTGGCTGACATTTATTAGCGATTTAGAGACTTAGCGACGGAATGAGACAGACTCTTTACCTTCAGCTAATTCGATATGGGTAACAGCTGGCTGTGTTTCAGCAATCACGTTACCTGCACGGATAGAATAACGTACAGGTACCTGACGGCGTACTGCATCAAAGCCATTCTCAGCAGGAAGGATTAGCAGGTTACCTGGGTTACCTAATTCGATGCCGTAGCTGTGCTGGATGTTCAGTGTTTTAGCAGAGTTGGTACTAATCAAATCCAGAGATTGATTGATTTGGTCATAACCCATGACTTGGCAAACATGCAGCCCCATATGCAGGACTTGCATCATGTTGGCAGTGCCGAGAGGATACCATGGGTCAAAAACATCATCATGACCGAAGCAGACGTTGATCTCTGATGCCAGCATTTCCTTCACTCGAGTCACACCACGACGTTTAGGGTAGTCATCAAAACGGCCTTGTAAGTGAATATTGACCAGTGGGTTTGCGACAAAGTTGATACCTGACATTTTTAACAGGCGGAACAGTCGTGATGCATAAGCACCGTTGTAAGAATGCATAGCCGTAGTGTGGCTAGCCGTTACCTTCTCACCCATTTCGAATTTATGGGCCAACGCGGCAAGGGTTTCCACAAAGCGTGATTGCTCATCATCGATTTCATCACAGTGGACATCAATGAGGCAATCGAACTTACGTGCCAACTCGAACACATAATGCAGTGACTCTATGCCATATTCGCGAGTAAATTCAAAGTGGGGGATTGCACCGATAACGTCAGCACCCAGCTTGACTGCTTCTTCCAGCAGTTCTTTGCCGTTAGGGTAGGACAAAATACCTTCTTGCGGGAATGCCACAATCTGAATGTCAACCCACTCTTTCATTTCTTCACGCACTTCTAGCATAGCTTTCAAGGCGATAAGTGTTGGGTCTGATACATCAACGTGAGTACGTACGTGCTGTACACCATTGGCGATTTGCCATTTCAGGGTCTGCTTAGCACGTGTTTTTACATCTTCAATAGAAAGCATGGACTTGCGTTCAGCCCAACGCTCAATACCTTCGAACAAGGTCCCTGATATGTTCCAGCTAGGTTCACCCGCAGTTTGGGTTGTATCTAGATGGATATGAGGCTCACAGAACGGTGCTACGGCCATACCGCCTTCGCCGTCAAGGATACGGCCAGTAAAGTCAATCTGCTCATCCATTGGCTTGATTGAGTGGAACTCACCGTCGTTAATCAGAATCTGATGCAGGCCATCCTTGCCTTTGATTGTAACGTTTTTTATTAGCATATTTGAGGTTTGCATCTTATGTCGTCCTTACGCGTTGCTTGTATAAGCTTTAGTTTCGCGATTTAGCACCGGGTTGAGAATAAGGTAACTGATAGCGCCACCTAGCACCGCATTGATTGGCACTACGCCAGGCAGAAGATGGCCTGCTGTAACACCAACAGCCACACCGATAATCGCAGCCCAGTTAACTGTTTTGAATTCGGTATTTGCAAAATCTTTATAACGATGACGGTTTTTCAAGAAATCTGCAATGATAATGCCGCCAATCGGAGGAATAGCCGCCGACAAGAAGGTTAACCAACCAACAAAGTTATTGTAGAGCCAAAGTGCACAAAGGGTGCCGATCAGACCGTTAGCCATTGAAAGGTATTTACTAGGTAATCCCGTTATGTTTGAGAAACCTAGCCCCGACGCGTATAGCGCATTATCGTTGGTGGTCCAAATGTTCAGCCCAAGCACTATTACGGCAGGAATCAGTAACCCTTGCGCAATCATCACTTCTGAAATGTCTGACTGGCCTGTTGCAGCAGCGCCAGCCGCACCGAAGATAAACATCAGTGAATTACCGATAAAGAAGGCCGTCATGGTGACCATTACTGCGCCCATGGGCTTCTTGCCAAAGCGGACAAAATCGGCAGTCAGTGTACCTGCCGAAACGAAGGAGCCAACAACCAGTGCAAGAGCCGTCGAAAATTCGATAGGGTTTTCAGGTGAAATGGCTTTTAGTCCGTCAATACCACCAGTGCTACCGACAGCTTCAAATACAGAGTAGCCACCAAGAAGGGCAATCGCAGGCACGGCGATGGCAGAAAGCACCATCAAAGCCGCGATACCAAAGTAAACGGTCGCCGTCATTAGCAGGCCAGAGATCAGAATGAGAATATTAGTATCGATGCCTGTTGCTTTATGAACTGGGATAGCAAACATCGCTACACCTACGCCAAACCAACCGACCTGTGTACCGCCAAGAAGTAGAGAAGGCAGCCAAGAGCCTTTAGAGCCAAAGGAGAATCGAGCAAGGAGGTGAGTGGAGAGGCCAGATGATGCGCCGATGTAGCCGAGGAATGAAGTGTAAATACCGAGGATAAGGTTACCAATGAGAACAGCAAGGAAAAAATCATCATAGGAGAGGCCGGTTCCTAATGTGCCCCCTGTCCACATACTGGCTGAAAAGAAAGTCAGTCCTAGCATCACCATCGTAAGTGAAAGTACCCCTTTACGTGCCGACTGCGGCACAGGTCCTAGACTGTAGTTGTTGTCACCAGCCATTGAAACACCTCAAGCGTCATTTAAATAATAGTTATGATTTCCAGATAAACGGCGCGTATTTTAGTGACTGAAAATATTATGTCAATTAGCTTTTTGCTTGGTTTTGTTGTTTTTATCTTTATTGTGTAATATTCCATTTAAATACAGTGTGTTGTGTTTTTTATTTATCTGTGGGTTTCAAAATAGAAAACGTTTTTATGGTTGTTTTTCAATTTGGTAAATGTCAAAAATAACCAAAAAATTGATTTTTACTTGTAGTATCGCATTTGTTGGGTGTGATGAGTTTTAGGTAGGATATGAAAACGATTTCTTTTGAGCTTGGATAACTATATTTGGCTTATATATTAGCATTATATGATTTTGACTTAAGTTTGATGTTGATAATGTGGCTTTGTTGGTTTTTTTTGGGTCAGTGTCTCTTTTTTATATAAAAAAGGTTGGTTTTTGGGAGCATTTAGCATTGCTAAATTGCAATATCAGCACTCGATTAGGTAAGTGTTGGGAGGCTGTGGATAACTTTGTTATCCACAAAAGTTGTGAGTAACTCTGTGGGAAATGGTTGGGAGCTAATCCCCATGCTGGCTACGGCAAAGTCAATACCTCGATTCATGAAAAATCTATAAAAACGTCATGAAAAATAGAGGTTTTTGATGTGGCTCAATTTCACTTTTTGCTAGAGAAAATAAAGCCCCTGGCTGGTTTGGCTGCACTTAGTGAGTGCTAGCCTAATTATGCTCTTGATTGGAGGGAGGAGAGGCATGATAATGCTGTTCAAATGATAATGATTTCAATTAGTGTGTTTTGCTGTGGCTAAGATCCTTGTTGTAGATGATGATATTGTTCTTTGTGAGTTGCTCCAGGAAGTGCTTGAGGAAGAGGGTTATGAAGTTCGTTGTGAGCATTGTGGAAAAACCGGACTTGCTTACTTGCAGGAGCAGCCAGTAGATCTTGTACTTTTAGATGTCATGTTACCTAATATAGACGGTATGCAGACAGCCCGAAGAATATGCCAGCGTTTTGCAACGCCAATAATCATGCTAACGGCGTTGGGCGATGAGTCTTCATTACTTGACGGTCTTCAAGCTGGGGCTGATCATTATATGGCGAAGCCATTTAAAGTCCCAGAGTTGTTGGCAAGAATAAAATCAACAATGCGACGAGTTGGCCTAGAAAAGCAACGTGGAACTAATTGTACTGGTGATATTGGTATTACTGAGCAGTTAAGACGAATACCATTTACAGGAACCGAGAGTGAACTGTTGGAGTATCTTGTTAAACATAATGGGTTAGTGGTTTCGAAAGCAGAATTGCAAAAATCCGTTTTAAAGAAAGAACTGAGTCCTTTTGATCGAAACCTTGACATGCATATAAGCAACATTCGTCGCAAAATAGTTCAATCAGGGTTACCAAAACAACATATAAAGACGGTCAGAGGGAAAGGGTATAGCTTCTTGGAAGTAGTTGGGGCTTGAAGGTAATAAAGAGTGGCGCGAGAAGCGCCACTCTTTAGTTTTACTTGCTATAAGAACTAGCAATATTGTCAATACGCTGGTTAGCTCGCATTGCTTCCTGGTATGCTGCGTCAGATGCTGCACGAGCATCGTTAACTGCACCAGCCATTTGATCTTGCTGGCTTTGTAATGCGCCTACCTGATCAGAAAGCATATCAACTTTATTGGTTAGTTGCTGCATTTGATCAACTTCATCTGAGCTAGAACAACCGATAAGTGTTGCACTCAGAATAATACCGGTAAGGATAGATAATGAACGGTTCATTTTTCTTTATTCTCCTTTGTTTGCCACTACAGACTGTTTGTTAAAAGTTCCAGTCGGCAAATTCATTATGGCAGAAGTTGCGCAAATTGCTGCTTAAAGTGAAGAAAGAGTGATATTTTTTTCTCTCAAAGATGAGAAAACCCGCCTGAGCGGGTTTATTTACGCGGAATACAGTATTTACACACCAACCTTTTCTTCTGTCAGAATGCGGTTGAAAGCATCGACTAATATATTCGGGTTTAGTGTATGTTGGACTTTTTCAACCAGGGTGCCATCGGCGCGAAGCAAATAAAAATAAGAGCTGTGATCTACCGCATATTCTAATGCCGACCCTTCTAGTTCTGTCCGCATGTATAAAACACCATACTTTTCAGCTAACGCTTTAGTCTGATCTGCATTTCCTGTCATTCCCATAATTTTTTTATGAAAATACTGAGCATATTGCGCACTCTTTTCTGGCGTGTCTCGCTCTGGATCTAAGGTGATAAAAATAGGCCATAACTTATTTAACTGTTGGTCATCGATCTGTTTGAGTGCCGCAGACAATACAGCAAGGGATGTTGGGCATACGTCAGGGCAGTGGGTGTAACCGAAGTAGATAACCCGGATACGTTGGTCGTTAGGGTTATACAAATCAATGTTTTCTTCGCCGCTTTTTAGAAGGTTGATAGGTTCACTGGTTTGAGCAACAGGAGATTGGCGATCAACAATCACGCTGGTGATAAGCCCAGCAGTCAAGGCTAATGCAAGTATAATCCATTGATATTTCACTTTATCATCCTTATTGAAACATATATTGGTTGTTGTGAGCTGTTGGCAGTTGCCGTGATTTTACCTTGCCAAGTCATTTCGTCAGACACGCAGAACGGCAATAATAATTCTCCCGAGAAACGGTCGCTACCTGTTTGTCGTTGTAAAGTCTGCCGGTATACCCCCATCATCATTTCCTCTCCTTCTAAAGTTAACTCGATGGTATCGGTTTCTGAAGGTAATGATGGCCACTCTACTTGAATTTTAGCTGCTTCCATTGGTCTGATGGTTGCTCTATCTAACGCAATTCTTTTTCCTGCTATTTCACAAGCTTCATTGCTCAAAGGGCAATGATGAGATGGGAAAGAGCCATCTTCACCAATAAATAGGAGAACCCCCGCATTTTTGATAGCAGGGTAGGCGTAGTGGAAAAAGCTGTAACTTCCTCCAAAAACCAGAAGGGCAAGGAAAACATACTTGTAACGTTTGCTGCGTACCACGGTCTGTATCATCTATCTAAGTTGCACGGATTTGTGAATCTTATCACTGACTTGGTTAATAAAATTAGACATGTGTTGAATTTTGTGAGGAGGGTAATACTTGTGAAAGGCTACATCGGTTGTAGGTTGTTAATCTTGTGATTGGGTGTTAGCAACTGTTTGTAAGGTATAGAAAATCAGTTAACTTCTTGAGCTCATACGCAAAATGTGTAATTGGGATCACTTTTTTAATATTATAAAAGGTGATGTATACCGCAAAAGTATTATCAATTTAGAATAGTATCTTACTCATTGATTCAATACTGAAATAAAAACCCATAAGGTGTTAACAATGAAGAAGAATGCTGTTTCTGTAGGGATGTTCTTAGCGGGTATGTGTTTAAGCTCAGTGAGCTTTGCTGGTGATTTACCAAACATCCAAATTTTAGCTACGGGTGGCACTATTGCCGGTGCGGGTCAATCTAGCACTGAGTCAAACTACACTTCAGGCAAAGTTGGTGTTGAAGCATTGATCGAAGCTGTGCCAGAGATGACAAAGCTAGCCGATATTTCTGGTGAGCAGGTTGTTAGCATTGGCTCGCAAGATATGAATGATGAAGTGTGGCTAACACTGTCTAAGCGAGTGAATGAGCTATTAGCAAAAGATGATGTTGATGGGATCGTAATTACCCATGGTACTGATACCATGGAAGAAACAGCATATTTCCTAGATCTTACTGTAAAAAGTGACAAGCCTGTTGTGCTTGTTGGTGCAATGCGACCTTCGACGGCAATGAGCGCAGATGGTCCAGTTAACTTGTACAATGCCGTAGTTACAGCGACGGATCCTGAATCGACTGGCCGTGGTGTGTTGGTATCTATGAATGATACGGTATTTGATGCACGCGACGTGACCAAGACCAATACAACAGCCGTTAACACTTTCCAGTCACCGAATACGGGTGCTCTAGGTTACATCCATAATGGAGATGTGAAGTATCAGCGTAGTCCAGAGCGCATGCATACAACAGAAACCGTTTTTGATGTGTCTAAGGTAGAGAGCTTACCGAAGGTAGGTATTGTTTATAACTATGCCAATGCAACAGCATTACCAGTAAAAGCCATGATGGAAGCGAATTATGATGGCATCGTTAGCGCTGGGGTGGGTAATGGTAACATGTTCCATACCATCTTTGATGAGCTAGCAAAGGCAAGTAAAGATGGCACTATGGTTGTGCGGAGTTCACGAACGCCTTCGGGTTCAACAACCTTGGATGCGGAAGTGGATGATGATAAGTATGGATTCGTGGCTGCAGGTTCTCTGAACCCTCAGAAAGCACGTATTCTTCTAATGCTTTCGTTAACACAAACTCAGGACTACCAAGACGTTCAGAAGATGTTCCAACACTACTAAGTGCAGTCTTGTGTTCAAATGAAGAAACGATAAAACTCATTGTAAGTTGATAGTCGTCAATCCAAAAGCCGCCAATTTAATAGGCGGCTTTTTTACGTTTTTAATTCGCAGAGGTGTAGTGGTAATCAAACACTGATTGTGAGCTGATGTCCGGTAAACTATGGACGGTATGTGCTGCAGTCGCTGTCTTGTCACCAGAGGTAGTTAATTGCATTTCTAGTGGTGTGAGTTCACCTACCTCAGCCTGCGTTAATTGATAGGTGGCAGCAGATGATTTTTCGCCAGCAGTGGCAAGATGAAAGTCCAACACGCTGTTTGCAAGTGTAGATGCCGATGATAGAACGAGGGCTAGGTAAAGGAAATATGTTTTTTTCATAATTGACACTCACTATAGCTTGTTTGATAAGCAGACATAGCAGCTTACCGAAGTTAATCTTTTACTTGTAAGGCTGTGCCTTAGCTGTTGGAAGTCATACTAACAAGCTGAATGAAAGTGTGTGTCTAGCTATGTAAATCAGCGCAAATAAAAAAGCACCTTAAGTCAAGAGACTAAAGATGCTTTACATAATGGTATCCTTTTTAAGGAAACAAAGAGCGGCTATTTGTCAGCGACTTTCTCAAGGCCCCATACGATGCCGATGCCCAGTATCATGGCAAGAACGGCATAACCAAGTAGAGCAGGCTGACCTGTTACATGTTCAAAACTGAAAGGGGACAAATTTTGCTCAATCAGTGGGACTTGCTCACCGCTTGAGTTAGTTCTCCAAGTCAATGTTTCTTTCCAAGGCCAAATTTTACTTAATGTGCCAAGCATTAATCCTGTGAGGAAAGTCAGCGCAGTATCACGGTAGTTTCGTAATACCCACGACAAAATGTGAGAAAAGGTAAGAAGACCAATAACACAGCCACAAGCAAACAAACCTAAAGTGACAATATCCAGAGACTTTGCGGCACCAAGGATCGGTGTGTACATGCCAAGTAGCAACAGAATAAAGCTACCGGAGATCCCCGGTAAAATCATTGCACAGATGGCAATTGAGCCCGCCAATAGAATGTTGATGTAGGTTGGCTCAAGCGTTAGCGGGTGAAGAACGGTAATGCCGTAGGCGAAAAGCGCGCCGGCTATAACCGCAATGATTCGCGAAGCTCCCCAGTGAGTGATCTGTTTGAACATATGGATCACTGAGATGATGATTAAGCCAAAGAAAAATGACCACAATGGGATAGGGTGTGTATGAAGCATCCAGGTAATGACTCTAGCAAGAGTAAAGATGCTGGTTAGGATCCCCGAGAGCAATAGGATCAGGAAAGTACCGTTAATATGATTAAAGGCAGACTTGAATCCTTCTTTACGCCAAATACCAATCAAGCTTGGATTAACGCGTCGGATGCTTTCAAGAAGTGTGTCGTAAATGCCTGTAATAAATGCGATTGTTCCGCCAGAGACTCCCGGTACGACATCAGCCGCCCCCATAGCCATCCCTTTTAGAAAGGTAAACACTTTGCTCATAGTTTTCCGTTAGTTACCGATGAGAATTAAACTGGCGCTATTATACCTACAATGAGTGAAAAAAAAGTGTTTTCCTGCTGCTGCAAATTGAAATTGGACTTTTTTTTGACCTTACCATTGCTATCGTGAGGGGGGAGCGAGTGGTTTTGGAGTCAAAAGAAATGAATTCATTGAAAAATATACGTTTTTTAAGATTTGCTTTTGTTGGTGGATGTGGTTTTTTAGTCGATGTTGCAGCTACTTACATGCTGTCTCACTTTGTTGTTGTTGAAGTGGCTAGAGGGTGTGCATTTTGGATCGCGGCAAGCTCTAACTGGTGGTTAAATAGGCTGTTCACTTTTGAGGGAGCACAGCAAAAGCACCCTTTTAAACAGTGGCTACAGTTTTTGAGCGCTTCAAGTATAGGTTTTTTGCCAAACTGGGTTTGCTACTGGATGTTGCTCAACAGCAGTCTTGAGCAGACCACCTCGGCACTTATATCGATTGATATAGCAATATGGTGGCCATATTTAGCAATGATCCCGGGAATTTTGTTAGGAATGATGGTTAACTTCAGCCTGTCTGAACGTTGGGTTTTCCGTGTGGCGGCAGCGAAATAGTTGCTGTGCAGCCTTGATACTCATTGGTTTGATGGCTGAGGTGCCATTGATATTTACGACAGATATCAGCGGTAATGAGTAGCCCCAATCCATAACCTTTTTTAGCACTGGAGCTACTTTCTAGCCCCATACCAGTATCTTCAACAGACAGCATGGTTGGTGTCATACGAATGATGACATGGCCTTGTTCTGTATAAGCAAATGCGTTTTTGATTAAGTTGCCTAATAAGATCTTGAACGCATTTTCAGGCATCTTAATTTTTATTGGTTCTGATGCTTCTACATGCCAACTGACAGACTTTCCAGTTAGTAACGTAGAGTGGGCTTCGGCTATGTCCTGAAGCTCTTTTGGAGCTACTTGTCTTAGAGACACCTTATCCAGATCTTCCTCCCGAGTCAGCGACAATAAGGTTGTGACAAAGTCATTCATTTCCGTACTGGCTTGCTGCAAACGTTTTTGTTGCTTGGCAATAAACATCGGATCATTTGATTGCCCAAGCAGAGATATTGCTCCTTTCATCACCATCAGTGGTGTTCGTAGCTCATGGCTGGCATAGCGATTGAATGAGCGTTCGCGATCGAGTAAGGCCTGAATTTGACTCACATAAAGATTAAAGCTGCCAACCAGTTGAAGGACTTCACGGGATGTGATTCCTGATGGGGGAGTAATCGGCGTTAGATCATCGGCAGTGCGAGAATCAATATCGTTGGCTAATTTTGTTAATGGGTTTGTCAAGCGATCGGATACTTTGAGAACGACAATGAAGCTGATCACAAGAAGAAAGAGGGAGATCCCGAGTTGTTTAAGCTGGTTTGAGAAAATTTGCTCTTCACTGATTTCATAAATATCATCAAAAAAAAGTAAGTAGAGCTCTTTGTTTTTTTCGTTAACGGTAAGCGTAGTTATCAGGGCGAAGTATTCAGTGTCATCAGAGTTGCTAGCTTTTACCTCAAACGTCTTCTCTCTTGGTGAGCTAGCGGAGATAGCGATCTGAGGAGGGAGTAACGTTGGATCCAGATATGCCTGAGTGAACGGTGGAATTGCGAAATGGGTAATATCACTTTGCTCCTGCATGACTTCTTGGGCGACGGCTTTAGCATGCAGGAGCCTGTTATTAGCATTAATGTACTCAAAATCTTCCAGTGTCGCATCAAGCAGTGAAAAGTGCAGAGTAATAATCGCGAAGGCGATGATTGAAAAATAGGTAACAGTAAGCTGCTTGGCGCTTTTCACCTTGGTCAGATGTTGTTTCACGGTTAATCCTCATCAACCAATTGATAACCCACTTTAGGGACATTTTTGATATACGCGCGTTTAAAAGGCTTATCAATTTGATGACGTAATTGATAAATGTGGCTCCTAAGCACATTACCTTCGGGTTCATTGTCACCCCAGAGAGCAGAGATTAGTTCCTGTTTGCTAACAACTTTAGGTGCTTTAATCATCAATAACTTGAGGATAGTGAATAGTGTTGGATTAAGGGCGAAGCTGCAGCTTCCTCGTTCAACGGTATGGGTACTGAGATCAAGCGTCATTTCGCCAAATTTTAGTTGGTTCAAGGCTGTTTCGCCCATACGCCGACGAGTGAGGGCTTTGATTCTTGCTTCCAAAATTTCCAGATCGAAAGGTTTGACCAAATAGTCATCGGCACCGTGAGAGAAACCTTCCAGAGTATCTTCCCTGGTATCCCTAGCTGTCAGCATTAGAATTGGGGTATCAATGCCACGCTCTCTTAGCTTTTGGCATACTTCGAAACCGTCCATTTTGGGCAGCATGACATCAAGAATGATCAGATCATAATGTTCAGTACTTCCTAGTTCAAATCCATGTTGTCCATTGTTGGCATAATCGAGCGTAAAGCCTTTGATTTCAAAAAAATCAAAAATGACGCCAGCAATTTCTTGGTGATCTTCAACCAGTAGTAACTTCATGCAGGTACCTAAACATCAATGGAAAAATAGTGCTCAAGGCGAATGGAAGCACCTTTATGTGACACTTTATCATGACACAACGTAGTGTGAAAAAAGAGTCAATGACCTTTTTCTGACATCGCTTTCAATAACCTATGACGTATTAATCATGTTATGCCATCCCTGAGGTTAGCTATGTCCTCCATTACTGTTTTGTCCCAACACCGGGAACGCCAGTCATACTCCCGGCAACAAACACCTTTCCTGTCAGTCATCATACCGATGTATAACGAAGAAGAGGTGCTCCAGATTTGCCATAAACGGGTGTGTGAAGCGCTTGATGGTTTGGGTAAATTCTGCGAAATCATTTACGTTGATGATGGTAGCTCTGACAATAGTTGGGATATTGCAAGCCATCTTGATAGTCAGTACCACAGTATTAAAAGCATAAGACTGAGCCGAAATTTTGGTAAAGAGGCCGCGATGAGTGCTGGGCTTAAGGCCGTAACAGGAGAAGCTGCTGTGCTGATTGATGCGGATTTACAAGATCCTCCCGAATTGATTTCAGATATGGTGGCTCAATGGCAAGCAGGTTTCGATGTGGTTGATATGCAGCGTCGTCGACGGTTGGGTGAGGGATGGTTAAAGCGCTTTACTGCTGCGGCCTTTTATCATGTGATTAACCGATTGAGTGACATGCCGATACCCGAAAATGTTGGAGATTTTCGCTTAATCAACCGACGTGTTATCGATGAACTGAACAAGTTGCCTGAACGAACTCGATTTATGAAAGGCTTGTTTGCCTGGCCCGGCTTTAAACGTGTCACACTTCAATTTGACCGAGACCCGCGCCTTGCGGGTGAAACCAAGTGGAATTACCGCAAACTCATTCATTTGGCATTTGAAGGTATCACTTCATTCAGTACTCGTCCTTTACGTATAGCAACCGGAGCTGGGTTATTGACGTCATTCTCTGCTTTGCTTCTAGCGGTTGCTGTATTAGCTAAAACGTTAATATGGGGAGACCCTGTAGCAGGGTATCCATCAATGATGATTGTGGTATTGCTTGTCGGTGGTGTGCAGCTTCTTTCCATTGGCTTGATGGGAGAATATGTCGGCCGCTTGTTTATTGAAGCCAAACAGAGGCCTTTATTTGTAGTGATGGAAGAAAACCACTCCGCTCCAGAGTTTACTGCCGAGGAAGTACAGGCATGAGCAAGCGTCAACTATCTAAATTATCATTAACCCAGTTCACTATTTTACTTACTGTTGGCACGGTACTTGTCAGGTTAGCCACATTAGGGGTCTACCCATTAATGGATACCACCGAAGCACGATATGGCGAAATGGCTCGGATCATGTTTGAAACAGGGAATTGGGTAACCCCTATGTTTGACTACAACGTACCGTTTTGGGGGAAACCGCCACTCTTTACCTGGCTTAGCGCAGGTGGATTTGAGTTGATGGGGGTGAATGAATTTGCTGCTCGAGTACCTCATCTTGTTGTTGGCGTCATTGTGCTTGCTATCACATGGTTGTTGGCAGCCAAAACACGCGACAAGCATGAGGCATGGTTAGCGACCGCTATTCTCTCAACGACAACGGCGTTTATCGTGATTTCTGGTGCGGTGATGACAGATACCGCCCTGACATTAGCTGTAACCTTGAGCATGGTCAGCTTTTGGTTAAGTTGGGAGAAACGTAGCAAGATTTGGGGGTATATATTCTTTGTCGGTTTGGCTATTGGCATGCTGGCAAAGGGCCCGTTAACGATGGTGCTGGTAGGCATCAGTCTGGTGATGTGGCTTGCTCAAGAGCAAAGGTGGCGCTGCATTCCGAGTTGTTTACCTTGGAAAGGGGGTATCGTTGTATTCCTGATCATTTCATTACCATGGTACCTTCTAGCGGAATGGAAAAGCCCAGGTTTCTTGAACTATTTTATTATTGGTGAGCACATTAAGCGCTTCGTTGTTAGTGGATGGGAGGGCGACTTATACGGTTCGGCACATGACGAAGTTAGAGGTACTATCTGGTTATTTTGGTTTTTGGCGGCGCTGCCATGGGCTCCGATTTTAATGTATCAGGCCTCACGCTTCTTCCGTCCCGGAGAAGAGGGTGTGCAAACTACCAATGGCTACATGGGGTATCTGTGGTGCTGGATGCTATCGCCAATGCTGCTGTTCACCATGGCGGGCAACATATTACCAAGTTATGTGATGCCGGGTCTGCCTGCGTTAGGCTTGTTGGTCGCGGGGTATCATAGCCAGCATAAACTGTCAGATAAAGTATTTAAGCTTGGCTTGATAACGCCTGTTTTGCTGGTACTTACCGCGGTACTACTGGGTTATAACCTAACCGGTAAAGAGTCAGAAAAAGTTTTGCTCTCCCAATGGGATCAGCAAGTAGAAAAAGAAAACAGTGAATTGATATATATCCATAAGCGACCATTTTCAGCTCAGTTCTACTCTCAAGGCAGGGCGAAACTAAAACAAAAGACATTATCTGGCCTGCTTACTGAACCGACAGAAGATGCTTTTTTTGTTGTTGAGAAAGGGCGGGTACCTTCTGGCTTTTTATGGGATAAGTCACGATGTGAGCTGCGAGCAGAGTCCAATAAGCGACAGCTTGTTCACTGCAAGGCGGGTTAAATATATGGGTGAAGCACTTTGGTGCTAAGAAATATAAACCTATTTTAAGTATGGGCTTAGATTGTGATGTCAGTAGTTGGTTGTTTTTTTAAATTGTGACATGTGAAGAAAAGCCCATAAATGAAATATGGAATTATGGCTTCAGTGAAATAAAAATGGAGTCTGATTATGTACCGTGATTTATTACAAATCCCTGCAGAGCATCAGTTTGTCCGTACTGATATGAAGTGGGATATAGGGAAAAAGCAGGATATAGATACATTTTGGTATGATGAGAAAAGCCCCGGAGGTGAAGTTGTCGCAAAATATATTGTGAAAGTGATTAAGTATGTTTACCCTCCCAAAAAGGCCGACATCAGCTTTCAGAAGTATTCTGCTGATGCCTTATCTTTGTTAGCACATGGAGATTTAAGGCACTAAATAGCTAGAAAAGTGGCAGTTGATGCCACTTTTTGTTTCCCCCAGTTACTAGGGTTTCAGTGTCCGTTTGTGCTTAATCACTCAATAACAAACAGCGTGGAATGAAATGTCAGTAATGTGACTTATATCATGAATTGTACGCCGTCGTTATTAACGTGGTTGAATAAGACTTAGCTGGGGAATACACTACCTCAGTAGCAAGTTAAATGGAGTTAAATTTCAATATGATACCGCAAGATTCGACCTTGAGAGTGGTCAGACCAACAGACAATGTACCCCAAATTGCAGCCATGTACCGTCAGGCTCTGGGTTTCGATTTACTGAAGCAATTTGACGATTACGAAGGTTTTGATGGTGTCGTACTGGGGCATAAGCATCACCCATATCATATCGAGTTTGTTCACAAGATTGGCTCTGTAGTGGGTCAATCTCCTAGCCATGAACATTTATTAGTTTTTTATGTTGATTGCAGTCAGGCTTGGGAACGTGCTTGTCGAAAAATGATTGATGCTGGTTTTTCAGTCGTTGAGTCAAGTAACCCATATTGGGAGCAGGTCGGGAAAACGTTTGAAGATCTCGATGGTTATCGTGTTGTACTGCAGAATCGAGATTGGGAAAACTAGATTATTGATGCCACTCGCATTAAAAAAGCTCAAGTTGAAGAACTTGAGCTTTTTTAATGCTTGTCGTCGTAATTAATGCTGTTGGCTAGCAAGCGATTCATAAGCTGATTTAAACATTAATGTAAACCCTGCTTGCGTAAGGTCTTTAGCTGACATATCGGCTTTTTCCAGCCTACGGTAGCACTCATCCAATGCGAGAAGAACGGTATCTGCCTGATTGTTTTTTAACTGTTGTAGTTGCATGACATTATTCCCATCAAGATAGCTTGCCAATTAGATTTTGATGAACCCTTGGAATTCCCCTAAAGCATAACTCTGCTAAGGTGAATGAATTCTGAATAGGCTTGTACGTTTTCTGATCAGTGGTAAAGATTAATAGAAATATCTTAGTCAGCCTACGTTAGGCATCTGTCATGATATTGTCAGGGTGATGTCAGAATCTCACTGATCGTGAGAGTAAAAAAAACAGCGCAATTTCAGGGGGAAGGGAAATTGCGCAATCTTAAGAGGGCATGTCGGTGTTTTAATAGTTCTTATCGATTTCTTCTAATTTCCCAATAAATTCCTGTATTTGCACTTCGTTATTATTATGGAACTCGGTGGTAGTTTGGTTGATCACCGACTCAGGATCTTCATTCATGGTGTGGAAGTGATAGGTATTGTGGAAATTGATATCCAGTGTGACTTTATCATCCGCAAGACTAACACTATAGCCGTCGGGTGACTCAGTACATTTGATATCATCAAGTTGACTACCAAACTCGATGGTCTGGCCTTGGCTTTTAATTTTCTCATAAACACTGAGCAGGGTGCGTACATCGACTCTGTTTTTCATTTTGACCTCCATCATGTACTAAAGTGCTGGATCTGTAACAATCAAATTAAGTATACAAAACGAAGTTTTCCTACCTTAAATTTAGGTGTTTATTGCCAGTCTGCAATATAAGTCTAAAAAGGTTTAATCTGGATCAAGAATTGGTATCGATGGGCTTCACATTATTGAATTTTATAGAAAATGAAAATGTTGCAAATTCATGATGACGGAATGAGGTTGAAGTGGTAGCTTGAAAGGTATGAAAGACAACTAAACGGAATTTTATCATGTTTAAACAACTTGCCGAGGCGCAGTTAGATCCTATCCTATCGCTTTCTCTTGCATATCGAGATGATCCTCGAGAAAACAAGGTTGATCTTGGCATTGGCGTGTATCGTAATAGCCAGGGGATGACCCCAATTATGAAGGCGGTACAGTTAGCGCAGCAGCAAGTACAGGCGAGCCAGACAACGAAGGCATATGTTGGCCTTGCAGGTAACGAGCAGTTTAATCAATCTATGATGGATCTTCTTTTGACCGGTACATCCGCCAAGCCAAGAGCGGCTGCAGTACAAACCCCTGGTGCCAGTGGTGCGTTGCGTATGTTGGCTGACTTAATTCATCTTGCAGAGCCTGAAACTACGGTTTGGATCTCTAATCCAAGCTATGTAAACCACAAGCCCGTGATGGAAGCTGCAGGGCTGAAGGTTCGATACTACCCATACTTCGATACTTCAACAAAACAGGTAAACAGCGAAGCAATGTTGCAAGAATTGGCCAAAGCAGGACCCAAAGATGTGGTATTACTACATGGTTGCTGCCATAACCCAACTGGGGCTGATATTACTTTTTCTGATTGGCAGGCTATAACCGAGTTGGCCAGCAAAAACGGCTTCATGCCATTTGTTGATATTGCTTATCAAGGTTTTGGCGATGGGTTAGACCAAGATGCTGCAGGTTTGCAATATATGGCTGATAACATCGAAGAGATGGTAATTGCGACATCCTGCTCGAAGAATTTTGGCTTGTACCGAGAGCGTACTGGTGCTGCAATTTTGGTTGGTGAAACCCTACAGGAAGCACAAAAAGCGAAAGGACGAATTCTTAACCTCGCTCGCTCAACCTACACCATGCCGCCAGACCATGGTGCAGCTTTGGTATCGACGATCCTCAATGATACGTCCCTGACGCAAACATGGAAAAAAGAGTTGAATGAAATGCAGCAACGCTTGTTAGCATTGCGTGCAGGGCTAGTGTCTGAAGTTCAGGCGTTAGGAACAGATCAATTTGATTTTATTCAACAGCATAAAGGGATGTTCTCGGTAACGGGTTTGTCACCTGAGCAAATTGGTCGTCTGCGTGATGACTATGCCATTTATGCGGTAGGTGATGGCCGTATTAATATCGCAGGCTTGCAAGAGCAGCATTTGGGTTACTTGGCACAAGCGCTTGTGGCGGTATCAAAATAACAATGCTGACTTTGAATTGATTTCATTGCCGCCTTGAAATATAAAAAGGCCAGTCATATGACTGGCCTTTTTTGAATGTTCAAATCTTTGATTTTATTGAGCTCTATGCAGCCATCGTATGGCGTTGAATAAACTCAATAGAGTGCTGGTTGAACTCGTCAGGGCGTTCAACATTACAAACGTGACCACAGTTTTCGAATTCAGTCAGGTAGCTATGCTCGTGTTTATCAACCATTTCTTTTACTGGCTTGATGAACATATAGTCATTGCCTCCCATTAAATAAAGTGTCGGTATAGGAAGCTCTTTTTCCTTGAAACATTTCATTAATGGATTGACGTCTGTTGCCAGTTTAAACCAACGTTTGAATTCTTTTTGACATAGCTTCTTAGCGTCGTTTACAAACATCAAGCGCGATTCTTTTTGCGTTCTCTGCGGCATAACCACGTAGGCAAACAACTTGTACAGCCACATATAAGGGATGATATGCTTGCACATATTGCCCGCTGAAATTAACACCTGAGAACGTGTATTCAGGCGTGTAACCGCACCACCAAGTACCATGGTTTTCACTCTTTCTGGTGCCAATTCAGCCAAGCTGCGAATAATAATCGTACCGAGTGAAATCCCAACGAAATGTGCTGATTGGATTTTAAGGTGATTTAACACGTGTACGATGTCAGCCGTCACAGTTTTAAATGTGTACGGGTTTTTGATCATGTCCTGAAACATGTTGTTTGAGCGACCGTGCCCTCTTAGATCGAGAAGAAGTAGGTTGAAATGCTGCTTGTAGGCTTTTATCTGCTTGAACCAGATAGATGAACTACCTCCGGCACCATGAACAAATACAACCCAATCTTTACTGGTTGGGTGATGGTAAGTTTTATGAAACAACAAAGTATCTGACATGTATCGACTCATTTTTTTTTTCAGCAGGCATTATAACACGGGCCTCTCTAAGACTTTGCTCCGATGTGTGACGCTTTGTAAAATTAAGACTTAGGGCGAATTTAAGTTATTGATTATGAGTTTAAGGATAAATATTCAAGATAAAATATTGTGACTCATGTCACGTATTGGTTGGGGTGTTGATGCTCTCTTGTACGACAAATAGCCAAAAACGGCATAACCTAAGGTTATGCCGATTGGCTATACCGTGCGTTTGGGATGCTGACAATGCTCAGATCGAAAGAATGCTTGCTTTAAAGTAGCTGAAGGCGGTCAACTTCAATCTCTGGGCTATTGCCACCTTCATATTCACCATAGAGACGTAGTCTTGTTGTGGCATTGATGGCTGCTGGCATGTTGATATCGTCGTCAATTTCAACTTGGATTTCTTTAGTGCCATCGCTGAAAATGAAAGTGTCGGCATTGATTTGTTTAATCAGCGTACCTTCGACAATCGCTTTTTTCTCGGTAAACATACTCGTATCATTCAGCAACTCAGCAACGCTTACCGTCTCTACTGGGCCTGAGTAATTCAACGCACTTTCATTTTTGTTATGGTCTCCAGCAAAAGCGGCTGTTGGTAGAATGATAGCGGCAGTGGCGATAGCGATAATAGTGTTCTTAATCATAATTCGTTCTCCTGTGTTGATGGCTCTATTAAGCAACACTGGTTCTGAATTAATGATGAGTTGGCTATTCAGAAATGGTTCATATATCGAAATAAATTGCGTACATATTAATTAATTTGCCATTGGATAGGTGAAAAACAATAGGTGTACCAAGTTGAAAGCAAAATGAACCACTACAGCAAATGCTAGTCGACCTGTCCAAAAGTATGTCAGTCCATAAAGCAGCCCTGCAAGAGTCGCAAGGGCGATAAACAAAATACCACCGGCAAAGTGAACCAAGCCAAAGAGGAGGCTAGTAACAATAATACCTACGGTTGGATTAAATTGCTCGATCAAGCGTTGTTGGATATAGCCCCGGAACAGTGCTTCTTCAGCAACGCAGGTAAACAACAAGTTGTTGATGATAAAGACCCAAGTCCAAGTGGGTAGCGAAATTTCAGGTTTAACAACCCCAGTGCTCCAGGCAACGAAAGGAAGCGCAACAAACAGCAGGGCAAGAATAGTTAATTGCGGTTTTGTTATCGCAGTAGTTTGTTTGAGCATACTCGGGACAAGCAGAAGTAGCCCGAAGACAATCAGCGGTTTGTCCAAATTTAAATACATTGTAAATGGAATGCTGTTTGAACCGGAGAAGGCTTTGTCGAGTACCAAGAGGTTGCTAAAACCGGGGACCTGATGAAGTGCTAAGGCTACAGCCCAGATAATGACGAAACCATGACAAATCGTCTTGTAAGCCCCCGTTAGACGTTGACTCTGCTTGGCAACGACGTGTCCAATGAGGACAACCCCAAGGGCTAGGGGAGAAATGCGAGAAAAAAATAGTGCGGCTACTGCCGTCAGGCATAGTAAAGCAGGCCACATTTTTGGTTTCAAGAATAACGATATTACGGTGCTGGCAAGAAGTAGCCAAACAAGGCCATCTGGCCATAGGTCATTAAGATGAAACATAGTATTGTAAGTTGAAATGAGCGTTATAATGATAAGATTAGTTACCATGGTAACGAAAAAACGTCATGTTTTCATTGTGATAATGGATAAAGGTTAATGAATGGCAATTGAGTTGGTACTGGGTGGAGCGCGATCGGGCAAAAGTCGTTACGCCGAATCTATCGCCCAAATAAATGGAAAGGCTGTCACCTATATCGCGACAGCAACTGCGGAAGATGAAGAGATGGCTGAGCGTATTGAGCGCCATCGGCAAGACCGTCCATACGAGTGGACTGTCGTTGAAGAACCAACCGCTTTAGCTCACGCCATTATTGAATCATCGACACCCGACAACTGTTTATTAGTTGATTGCTTGACCCTGTGGCTAACTAATTGCTTATTCAATAAGGATTCCAGTATTGACTGGCAACAGCATAAGGCTGAACTTCTTGATGTCCTAAAAAAGGTAGAAGGGGATGTTATCTTAGTCAGTAATGAAGTCGGGCAGGGGATTGTGCCTATGGGCGAAATGTCGAGACGTTTTGTCGATGAAAGTGGTTGGCTGCACCAAGCCATCGCAGCACAAGTTGATCGAGTCACTTTTGTAACGGCAGGGATCCCACAACTTTTGAAGGGAGCGTGATGGCTGAATGTATAAAGACAAGAATTGATATTTTACGTCATGGCCTACCTGAAGGGCACGGTTGTTTGAGGGGGCATACTGACTTTCCGATCACCCCGACAGGTCTGTCACAAATGTCGAGTGCCGTAAAAGGGCTCGACGATATCGAACAGGTGATTGCTTCTCCTTTACAACGATGTAGTGAGTTTGCCAATCAATTTGCCCAGCAGTTCGCCTTACCTTGTCAGCATTTTAGTCACTGGAAGGAAATGAATTTCGGGGACTGGGATGGACAAAGTCACGATAGCCTGTGGCAACAACACCGCTCGTTGTTAGAAACCTATTGGCAGAACCCATGGTTATCGACGCCACATGGTGGGGAAACGCTGAAAGCGTTTGATCGTCGGATTCAACAAGCATGGGATCTTTTATTAGATAACTATTTAGGCCAGAAAATATTACTCGTGACTCATGCTGGAGTGATGAAACAACTGATGCGGATTCTATTGGAGATGCCCGAAAACACCAATTACCTCCACCGTATCGATTTACCTTATGCAGCGCGTTACCGTGTCACGGTAACAACAGATGAAAATGGAATGCATTGGCCACAGATCCAGTGGCCAGTAGAGCAGCAGTATTGAGTGAGAAAAATGCAATCAACAACAAAAGCCTTAATGGTTCAGGGTACGACTTCTGATGCGGGTAAAAGTGTTTTGGCCGCAGGTCTGTGTCGGGTGCTGGCTCGAAAAAACATTAAAGTAGCCCCTTTCAAATCGCAAAATATGGCGCTAAACAGTGCGGTAACTAAAGATGGTGGTGAGATAGGCCGTGCACAAGCGGTACAGGCGCAGGCGGCAAAGATTGAGCCGACGGTACACATGAACCCGGTATTGTTAAAACCGAATACCGATATTGGTGCGCAGGTCATCGTTCAGGGTAAGGCCTTGGCTGATATGGATGCGGTGGGTTACCACAACTATAAAAAAGTGGTGCTAGGTCCGATCATGGAGTCTTTCGATATTCTTCAGCAAGAATACCAAACCGTTATTATCGAAGGGGCTGGCAGTCCAGCCGAGATTAACTTGCGTGAAAATGATGTTGCCAATATGGGATTTGCTGAAGAGGCTGATGTACCGGTGATCATTGTGGCAGATATCGACCGTGGCGGCGTATTTGCGCACCTTTATGGCACATTAGCCTTACTATCAGAAAGCGAGCAAGCAAGGGTAAAAGGTTTTGTGATCAACCGGTTCCGCGGTGATATCAAATTGTTGGAGAATGGCCTGGAATGGCTGGAGCAAAAAACCGGTAAGCCAGTATTGGGTGTTCTACCTTATCTGCACGGCCTGATGCTGGAAGCAGAGGATGCGATTGACGTACAGCAGGTGGATGCAGACGGTGATCAATTAAGGGTGTCGGTACCTGTGTTAACCCGTGTTAGCAACCATACTGACTTTGATCCTTTGCGCATGCACCCGCAAGTAAATATGCAATTTATCGGTAAAGGGCAGCAAATTCCGCCATCTGATCTTATTATTATTCCAGGGACTAAAAGTGTTCGTAGTGATTTGGACTACCTTAGGGAGCAAGGTTGGGACCAACAAATCGCCCGTCATCTTCGCTTAGGCGGTAAGGTGATGGGTATTTGTGGTGGTTATCAGATGCTGGGTGAATCCATTACTGACCTCGATGGTATTGAAGGTGAGCCGGGCACCAGCAGAGGGCTGGGGTATTTATCGGTTTCGACAGTATTGGCCCCTCATAAACAGCTGAAGCAAGTGGCAGGCAACCTAACAATGCCAGAACAAGACAGTGTTCCTGTCAGAGGCTATGAAATCCATGCTGGCGTGACAGGAGGGGTTGATCAAGATGCGCCAATTTGTCTAGCGGGTAACAAAGACGGTAAGTTTGGCATTGATAATCAGGTGTTTGGTACTTACTTACACGGTATTTTTGAGCAACAAGAAGCCTGTGATGCTATTTTAAAATGGGCTGGTTTAGCTTCAACGTGTTCGCCGGATTTTGATTTGCTCCGTGAGCAAGGCATAGATCGAGTTGCAGATATGCTCGAGGAGTATATGGATTTCGAAACGTTGTGGCCGGAATGGTCAGAACAATTTGGCAAGAAGGGGAGATAACTTCTTCTTTTGTTAGTCACTGAGCCTAGGGCAAGGTATGAGCTAGGCTCTGATAAGAGGGATGAGTATGATTTTAGATGTGTCGCCGAGTATTAAAACTCAACGTCTTTATACCAGACCCTGGGATGAAGACGATCTTGCTGGTTTATACCGGATAATGTCCAATCAATCAGTTCATACCTTTACGGAAGAGGAACCTTGGTCTGAAGAAAAGGCGAGGCATGAGTTACAAAAATTTCATGTTGATCTATCAATGGGTAATGGTCGCAGTGGTTACTTTAACTGCCCGCTAATTTTATCTGACTGCGACACCCTGATTGGCCGAGTGGGATTGCACCCCTATGGTGATAATGAATCAACCGCTGAAATTGAATGGGTGATTTGTGAGGACCATTGGCATCAGGGGTATGCTACTGAAATCGGTCGGGCGATTTTAGAATATGGCTTTCGCGAGGCCGGTTTTCACAGCATTATCGGTTTTACCTGCATTCGCAATATGTCAGCACGCCAGGTAATGAAAAAAATAGGGATGGAGCACATTGGAGACCGAGAGTTACACAACAGAAAGCTCAGTGTGTTTCAAATAAAGAGGGAGCCATAAGTCAGCTCCCTTTTGTTTATCAGTTAGCTTCAGTTAGTTTTACACGACCCATATTAACTGATGTCTGATACGTATTTTTCGTATCGGTTATCTTATCAGGTGATGCTTTTGAGAGTGCTTTTCAAGATAACTGAATAGTACTGAGAGACCAAAGCACAGGGTGAGATAACCCACACCAACCAACAGCCAAATTTCGAAGATTAGACCCGATGAATTGGCAATTTCACTGCCAACAAAGGTTAACTCCTGAATGGAAATCAGCGAGATAATGGATGAATCTTTAACCAAAGAAATGAACTGACCTGCCAGTGGCGGTACGATACCACTCAAAGCCTGTGGGAAAATGATAAACCTGAATCTGTCTAATCGAGACAGGCCGAGCGAATCAGCGGCTTCCCACTGTCCCTTGGCAATCGCATCGATCCCAGATCGAACGATTTCAGCGATATAAGCTGCTGCAATAAGTCCCACACATAGGATCCCTGAGAATAGGTTTTCCCACAGCTTGGCGGGACCAAATAAAAAGGATTGCCAAGAGCTGATTTCGGTAGGGGTATTTCTCAATACGCTTTCTAAACCCAGGGCTGGGACCAACTGGCTTGAAATGAAAAAGTAGAAGATAAATACAAACACCAGTGGTGGGATATTTCTCACCAGCTGAATATAGGCCTGTGCTGGAAGCCTTAAGAAGAACCATGGTGAACGGCGGGCTAAACCCAGCATCAAGCCGAGTAAACCGGCAAAAACAATACCCCATAGGCTGAGGCGCAATGTCGCCAACAGTCCTTGAAAGAAGTATGGGAGTTCGCCGTTGCGACCAGGTGTCATTACGAGAGTAAAAGCCTTATCCCAGTTCCATTGATAATGAATTCCTGCGGATGAACGGTACCAAAGCCAACCAACAGCCGCGACAATTAGTAGGATTAGCACTGCATCCAGTTTGTTCAGTTTTAGTCGTGCCGGGAAATTAATTCCCGGCACGATTTGGGTCTTTGTTTGCGGCAACACTTATTGTCCTTGTGCGATCTGGTCTTCCCAATCTAGGGTAGTGAACCAGTAATCATGACGCTCTTTCAACCAGCCGTCTTCGGTACGTAGTAAAATCCAGTTGTTGAAGAAATTAAGCAAATCAAATTCACCGTGCCGGATAGCAAAAGCTTCAGAACCACGGCTCAAACGCTCATTAAAAGGAATATACAGCTTGTCACTGTACTGAATTGCCATGTGCTCTGGTTTAGGCGATGAGGCGAGAGCGGCGTGGGCGTTACCATTCAATACTTCTTGAAAGGCCTGTGCTTCATCATCAAACTGGCGTAGTTTTGCTTTTGGGAAGTACTTTTTCGCTGTTTGTACGGTAAAAGCCCCGCGGCGTACGGCTAGGGTAACACTGCGTTTGTTGTAGTCTTCAAAACTTGATTTATCTGCGGCAAGATCTTTGTGGGCGGCAAGCTGAACACCAGAGTGTGCGTATGGGCTGGTAAAAAGCACGCTCATGTTGCGCTCTGGTGTAATAGATAAGCCACCGATAATAACGTCGAATTTACCCGCTAGCAACGCAGGGATAATGCCATCCCAAGCTGTTGGGATAAACTCAAGTTTAAGTCCAGCATCTTTTGCCAAGCGGCGGGCAACATCGACCTCAAAACCAACGAGTTCGCCTTGCTTGTCTCTCATCGCCCATGGGACGAATGTCGACAGCCCCACCCGAAGTGTTCCGCGTTCTTTAATTTCAACAAGCGCACTTTTATCAGCGGCTGTCGAAACGGTGGCCATTGTCAGTGCCATAACAGCAATAAATGCTGATAGTAATCGTTTCATGCTTCCTTTCTCCTTGTACAGATATACTGTTGATGATTGCTTTTTTTGTGTTGTTTTACTTGTATTCTATCAGTGAATCATTGGCTTAATGTGATGGTGTGTTGAGCCGATGAGCAAGCCAAGCTGCCAGGCCCGATAGTGTCAGGGTGACAACAAGGTAAATACCTGCAACAGTAAACCAAACTTCGAAAGGCATAGCGGTATCCGCGACGATATTTCGCCCTTCGGTTGTAAGGTCGAATATGGCCATTACACTGACGATAGAAGAATTTTTGACAAGAGAAACCGCTTCATTGGTCAGCGGTGGCAATATACGCTTAATCACTTGCGGTAAGATAACAAAACGATAGCTATCTATAGTGGATAAACCTAGGCTATCACTCGCTTCGAACTGTCCTTTATCGATATTGGTTAATCCGGCTCGGAAAATTTCTGCTGTGTAAGCGCCTTGGAAAAGAGATAGTGCCAATACCGCTGTCGTAAACCTCTCGAGTCCAAGTACTGGGCCGAAAACGAAATACAACAAGTAAATTTGAACCAATAAGGGAGTATTTCGAATTAGTTCTATATAGCTCCTGGCAATACCACGCCCAACTATGGAATCGGACAGGCGAAGTAATGCTGTCACCAAGCCAATGACTAGTGTGAAAAATAAACTAACGACAGAGATGTTCAAAGTGACCTTTAGCCCTTCTAATAACTCTGCAGGGAACCATTGCCCGTCTTCAATAAACCAGAGGTATTGCGGAATACGATACCATTGCCAGCGGTAGTTCATCGCATCCGCCCCGGTATCGAGTAACCACATCAAGAAGAAAGCCACTAGGCCAACTTGCAATAACCCCGAAAAAAAAGGTTTGGAAATACGGCCCATAACGTGAAACCACCGTGATGAACCAACAACATTATGAACCATAGTTAAGTCCCTAATAACTTAAGATCTGCTCAAGGAAAAGTTGAGTTCTCGGATGTTTAGGCGCATCAAATAATTGTGCTGGTGGGGCAACCTCTACAATTTCACCTTCATCCATAAATACCACACGATCGGCCACTTTTCGCGCAAAACCCATTTCGTGGGTCACACAGATCATAGTCATGCCTTCATCGGCTAGTTCGGTCATGACATCCAGTACTTCGCGGATCATCTCTGGGTCGAGTGCTGATGTAGGTTCATCAAACAGCAGAATATCAGGCTTCATGCACAGTGAACGGGCGATAGCCACGCGCTGTTGTTGTCCACCGGATAGCTGTGAAGGATATTTATCTGCTTGATGAGCAATGTGCACACGTTTCAGGTACTCCATTGCCAACTGATCAGCCTCTTGCTTACTCATTTTCCGGGTACGTCGGGGTGCAAGGGTGAGGTTCTCACGTACCGTCATATGGGGAAATAAATTGAAATGCTGAAAAACCATACCCACCTGACCACGAATACGCTTGAGATGTTGCGGATTAAGAGGGTGACCGGCGACCTCAAGTTGCCCTTTATTGAATTGCTCAAGACCGTTGATACACCTGATCAAGGTAGATTTCCCTGAACCAGAGGGGCCGCATATGACGAGCTTTTCCCCGCGGGGAATGGTCAAGTTGATGTTCTTTAGTGCCTGGAAATCTCCATACCACTTATTGATGTTCTGAAACGAAATAACAGTTTCTTTGGTCATCCAGACCGCTCCAAAGAGAAGGTGTTTATGAGTCTATGTTATTGCTTTGTAATGTGGAATTCAAAGAGATGAACTGATTATAGGCATATAACTGTGAAATTATCCCTATTACGCATCATGTTGATTAAATAGCAACCGATCTGAAAAAAAATCACCAAATTGGCCAATTAGCGTTTGCACTGCACATAAAAGACAGATAAGTTAAAGTCAATTGGATTTGGAATATACTGTCAACAAAGTATGTAATCTTAAGTTTACAGTTGGCAAGTGCGTAAATTAGGAAGTAACAATGCATAAAACCGATGATGTTCGTATTCGCGAAATTAAAGAACTTCTCCCTCCAGTTGCAGTACTGGAACGTTTCCCTGCAACTGAAAATGCGTCTGAAACGGTATATCAAGCTCGCCAATCGATTCATAAAATCCTTAATGACGAAGATGACCGTTTGTTGGTCATTGTTGGACCTTGTTCTATCCACGATACAAAAGCGGCACTGGAATATGGCCAGAAGCTAAAAGCACTTCGTGAAGAGCTGAAAGGCGAACTTGAAGTTGTTATGCGTGTTTACTTTGAAAAGCCACGTACAACGGTAGGCTGGAAAGGGCTTATTAACGACCCATACATGGATAACAGCTTCCAGCTAAATGATGGTCTACGTATCGGCCGTAAGCTGCTGTTAGACTTGACCGATATGGGCGTACCGACAGCAGGTGAATTCCTAGATATGATCACACCACAGTACATGGGTGATCTTATTAGCTGGGGGGCAATTGGTGCTCGTACGACTGAATCTCAGGTTCACCGTGAGCTGTCATCAGGCCTTTCATGTCCAGTAGGTTTCAAGAACGGTACTGATGGCAACATCAAGATTGCAACTGATGCAATAGGCTCGTCAAGCGCGCCTCACCATTTCCTATCAGTTACTAAATATGGTCATTCTGCGATTGTTTCGACTGCCGGTAACGAAGATTGCCACATCATTCTACGTGGTGGTAAAGAGCCAAACTACAGCCAGGAACACGTGAATGGCATCACAGAACAGCTTGAAAAAGCCGGTCTGCGTCAAAAAGTGATGATTGACTTCAGTCACGCAAACAGCCTTAAACAGTACCAGCGTCAATTATTGGTTTCTGAAGATGTTGGCAGCCAGATTGCAGCAGGCAATAAAGCTATCTTCGGTGTAATGATTGAAAGCCACCTTGTTGAAGGTCGTCAGGATATCGTTGAAGGCCAAGAGCCAACCTATGGCCAGAGTATTACTGATGCGTGTATCGGTTTCGGTGACACCGAGAAGGTACTTCGACAGCTAGCTGGCGATGTGAAGAAGCGTCGCGAAAAGTAATCTCTGTCACACACCTATATAAAAAGCCTGATTAGCATCAGGCTTTTTTGTATGAATACATCTCAATACCGGTCTGATTTCACTCAGATAAGAATCTTAATGGGGTGGGTATTCTTTAAACATTTCATTGATTTGAGTATCAATGAAGGTTTTCCGTGATGAGGGAGTCATCGTCTCGGTTAGGCGACGTTGGGAAGTAGATCGCCAGACGACATTATTTTTTTTAACATCGATAAGCTCTACAACTATTTTACCGTATCGGTATTCCCTTATTTGGGTTGGTGTTGAATAAGCAATACCAGCACTCCTATGTCTATACCCAAAACCAAATGTTGTACCGTAAGTTTGAAAATCACTTTGCTCAATAATAGAGTGTCTAACTAATAAGTCACCATTTTCATTTACGTTAGTGAGGCCTTTAGTATAAAGCTGGGTGGTAATAGCATCTTCAATTCTGCTGCCATCTAAGGTTGTCGCTTGTGTGGTCGAGAAGGGTGCAAATTCGTAGGTTGTATAACTATTGTAATTAACCGCAGAGTTATAATCAGTGACTACATCTTTGGTACAACCAACGCTAGTACAGAAAAAAAATATTATAATTAAGTGCTTAACCATACTACTACCTATAACTACCTTAGATATAGAAGCATTGAAAGTTTATAATGTATCTTCATTAATAATGAATCCATCGTTAAATTCGACCGAAATAGGTGAAATGTTCGTTAGTTTTTTCTGAATATGTAAACTAAATGGAAATTGACAATAAATCTCATATTCCTTGTGTAGCCCATTGTCTAGAAAAGCATCCAGCACTTCTGTAGTGTCTGCTATTAACAATCTTGAATGAGGCTCTAAGTACATATCTGACTCACATTACACTGATTCAATTCATTTAAGCATAGCTTAGCGAAGTGTAATTGCTTACTGGCGAGATTATGGCGATTTAATGCGAATTGTTATATTGAAGGGGTGCTTAGTTTGAACATACTCAGTGGTAGTAAATGAGATAGAGGTAAATGCAAATCCTCACTATGCTTAATGAATAAATGAAAAGCGTAACCCACTGACAATTAACGCTTCAACGTTGATTTAAAAGCATGATGTCTATTAAGTCGGTAATGTTAGGTAAGAGAAGGTGTGGATATGGGGAAAACAGGTGTGGTACTCATTTGTTGTTTGCTGGTGAGTGCCTGTAGTGGCCAGCGTTATTCAAAGCCCACCGTTGATGAAAGAAAAGATATTGCCAGTCTTTCGGCCCAATATGTTAACGCGACTAGAGGTGGTGGTTGGGACTTTACTTCACTGATCCCCGGAAAGGTTTATCATCCGCGTGATGGCTACATTCATTACCAGCGTTTATGGTGTTTGGATGAAGGTAAAGGGTCAATTGAAGACTTCCATAGGTTTATCGCCGACGTTTGTGATAGTAAAGGCGGTGAGATGGCTGAAGATTGGTGTATCTCTGGCAGTCATACATACCCTTTATTCAAGGCAACGATAGAGCTAACAGGGACGAAGTGTACCGGCGGCGATGTAGCAGCAAGTGTGGATACCATTGAGCCTATTTCATCTTCGACGGCGTCTGAGTGGCGGCTACTTGCGGAGAAAAAAGGTTTTGTGCCAGCCACAAAGCTGAACACTCAATGAGGTGCTTTGTTGAATTTGTGTTAATGTTCATGGTGTAACTGGACAGACCACATAAAGGAGTGCTTATGTCATGGACAAGATTGCTAGTTGAAGAAGAAAACGGCGTTGTCACTGTTGTGCTTAATCGGCCAGATAAGTGTAACGCGTTGGATATGCCGCTATTTCGCGAGCTTGACAAAGTGAGCCGTGATCTTCGAAAGCGAAAGGATATTCGAGCCGTCATTATTCGTGGGGCTGGTGGCAATTTCAGTAGTGGGCTTGACGTGAAAAGTGTCGTGACATCTCGTTCGAATGCAATCTCGTTACTGGCTAAATGGTTACCAGGCAATGCGAATATGGCACAGCGAGTATCCCGAAATTGGCGTAAAATACCTTGCCCTGTGATTGCAGTATTAGAAGGTAAATGCTGGGGTGGGGGAATGCAGATAGTTTTGGGCGCTGATTTTCGTATCGCTTCACCGGGTGCTGAACTCTCGATCATGGAGATACGCTGGGGGTTGATGCCTGATATGGCCGGTTTGCTGTCACTTCGTGAAGTGGTGCCGAAAGATGTGGCAATGCGCTTGACGATGACCGGTGAAATCTTGGAAGCTGAAGAAGCTAATGCGCTTAACCTAGTCAGCGAAGTGGTAGAAGAGCCTATGGTACGTGCGAATGCTTTGTGCCAGTCAATTATCAATGGTTCGCCAGATGCCATCGCTGCAGTAAAATTGACAACAAATCGTTGTTGGCATAGTTCTGAGCGTCGTTTGTTAGCCAGTGAGACTTTAAATCAAATTAGACTTCTATTTGGTAAAAATTTCCATATTGCGGGTAAGCGTCAGCGCAAAAAGGTTGATATTGATTACAAATCAAGGCAGTCATTTTGGTAGTATGTTTTTTACGGTAGATCATATTTAATGGTTGTAAAACATGAAGCTGGATCAGAAAGATAGAGACTCTATAAAGTTTATTGCGACTGTTGTGGTGTTAATCACGATTATCCATATCTTCAACGCAATTACTGCGGGCTATCTTTCTGACTTTGGCTTGTTACCTCGTCACTTTAATGGGTTTACTGGAATTGTTGCCTATCCATTTCTCCATGGGTCATGGGGCCACCTGATCAGCAATATCCTCTCTTTTTCTGTATTAGCCTTTCTTGTTTCCCGAACGGGAGTTGCGCGCTTAATTGCCATCTTTATGATTAGCTGGGTGGGCAGTGGGTTAGGCGTCTGGTTTTTTGGTCGGATGCATTATCATATTGGTTTGAGCGGCATCATTTATGGCTTGTGGGCTTATTTATTGATGTACGCCATTATGTATCGCAGTGTGAAATCTATCGCGATTGCTATTTTGGTTATGTTTTTCTATGGCTCGATGATTTGGGGGTTTTTACCTACCCGTGAGTGGATCAGCTATGAGAGCCATTTATTCGGAGCGATATCTGGTGGGTTTGCAGGCTATCTTTATGCTCGACGAGATAAAAGGAGGAAGGAATAATGCTAGTGACTTTTAAGTGCAAGGTGCATGGTAATGTTGTGATGTTTGGTGATATTGCTAAGCAGTTACTGAAATTCATGGGGTATTGCGAAAACATTCCGGGTGCACTGGATCCGAAAGACATTGATGATGCGCTATCTAGGCTTACCACTGAGGTAAATCGCCTTCGTCAGTTAGAAGAACAAGCTTCAGATGCAGATGCGGTTGATGTCGATGATGTGGCGGATCTAGATATAGAGCCAGTGGTAGGTCTTCATACTCGGGCTACACCTTTGATCGAAATGCTGCAAGCTGCGAAAGACGCAAATTGCCATGTGATGTGGCAAGAAGGTTGTTGAGTTTATCATTTATTCTACAATGTGAAGTGGTGCGAATGGGTCGTCTTTAGAATCATTGATCCAAAGGTATTCCATTGTAATAGCAAGCTTTCTGGCTGTTTCTTCACTGATGTAGGTTTTCACCACAGCAATGAACATATCTAAGCATGCAGTCTGGCCTGATGAGGTAAACACGCGCTGATCTTGAGTCCAGCGTGCGACTGGTACCCAGTTAACCTGCGTCCCATATTGCGTAACCCAGTGATAATGTTGTTTGTTCGTTGTTGCCGCATGGTCTTTCAGCAGCCCTGCCTGTGCCAACAAGGCCGAACCAAGGCATGATGAGCAAAGCAGAGTGTCATGGCGATTTTGTTTTGCCAGCCATTCTAGCGCTTGTTCATTTTTGATGTACTTCTCGACCCCACTTCCGCCAGGCACATAGAGGATGTCATAAGCCAGTAATGCCTGGTAGCTTAAATCGGCATTGAGTGAGATACCTTGCTGGCTAGTCATCATTTCACCGTTATCAGAAACCAGCAGAATGTCGAACTTTTCTGGTAAAGCGTTAAATAGTGAAATAGCCGCTGAGACTTGAAGTAAATCAAAACCTTCAAATAACAGAATCGCCAATGTATCACGAGAAGGGGCATCTGGTTGTTGGTGTTCTGACATAGACATATAGGGAATATTGGTTACCTTAAGTTAAGCGTAGCTTTGAGTTTTGCCAGAGGTGTTCGCAAGATTGCGTATCTGGCATAATCATCTGCACCTGTTTCTGCTTCGCAGTATTGCAAAGATTTCTTAGATTTAATCTTAGTTCATACAGTGGCATATCAATGGTCTGTCAAATTTAGTGGTATTGGGGTGATATGTCCACAGGAAGTTAAAGCCCCTTGCTATGGAGGGGCTTGATATTTTCGGGAGCGGAAGCGTTAAACGTTATTTAGTGCCTTAGCAATAATGATATTACGCTCAATCTCTTGTGCGTGATGTGCTGTTAAGTCATCTTTAAGCAATTTCTTTTGAGCCTTGATAAAGGCGTTTGCTTTCTTTTCAGAGTCAAACATTAGCGCTTTGACATTGATAGAAGCGACATTGGTGTAGCGACCGTCGTCACTGGTTGGGACGGAAATTTTGCCCTCGTTGATCAGTGTTTTGACAATATCTCGTTCTTTTTCATAGCCTTCTAGTCCGGATAGCGTCCAGCGGTGCATAGGCTTGCCTTCGTACTGTCCATGTTTAACTTCTGTTAGGTAGCGAATAGTCAGGTTACGAATAGTGCCGGCTTCTTCGCCGTATTCTTCTTCAGTATCGGATAGTACTGGGAATGATTGTCCTTCCAACACGCCGCCAGCTTTCGTTAGGTGGCCCATTCGATAGCTATTCATACCCAAGCGGATCGGAGTTGTGTCTGTAACAGGAGTACCATCAGCAAATTGAAGGGCAGTGATACGCTTTCCCTGAGGTTGGGTCAGATCGATGGTGTAGGTAACACCAGCGAAAAAGTCATTGGTAGAGTACTTGGATGCACGACGCTCTGGGTTGAAGCTGTAAGTTACATCACCTGGCGTTACGCTGTTAAAGTAGCCTGCTGACCATTCCATGTAGGTTTTCAGCTCTTTACCTGTCATTTCATAAACAGTGATTTCACCACCCGCATATTGGTAGTTGTAAGCGATGTCTTTGGCTTTGATTGTACCGACATCAAGCTGAGCTTTGTCATTGTCGATTTGAAGTGCAATAACATTCGCCTTAGGCGCGTAGTGCATGCTGGCTTCTTGGAACAGGGTGCTGATCCCTGTGTCTTGGATATGTACCTGTGGGATCCCTTTAATTTCGTTCTCAGGCACAAGGTCAACACCCGTTAGTTCGGCAACGACACGGTTAGCTTGCTCTCGGAGTCTTTTATGGTAAGGGGAGTACAGCTCATCCATCTTGTCATCAGAATTAATGCCGTTAATTTTGTATGTGAAGCTGTCTTTATTCACCAGCGTAAACTGACCATTTTTTTCTTCGAATTGAAGGTCAATGCGAGAAAGGGCGCGGCCATATTTGTCTGGCTCAGTGATAATAACGCCATTTACAACCGCTTTGTCGATGCGGGTATGCATGTGACCAGCCACAATGGCATCTAGCTCAGGGTTGTCGTTAGCGATATCGGTCACACCCGTGGCTTCGATGTTATTTTCGTTATCCAAACCCATATGGGCAACAAGAACGATGGCATCGACCTTGTCGTCAATCTGCTTGATAACTTTTTTCACTTCTAGTGACGGGTTAGTGAAGTGAACACCTTCTAGGCGGTTAGTGCCTTCGGCAAATACTTGTGTCATTGGGGTATCCATGCCAATCACACCAATTTTAATGCCTTGTCTTTCTATGATGGTATGGGCTGGAAGGAACGGGTTGCCATCTGGTCGCTTGATATTACCGCCCAGTGACGTTCCCTCAAATTGGGTTAGCGAGCGGTTGAGTACTTTAAGGCCAAAGTCGAATTCATGGTTACCCAGAACCCACACGTCATAGCTCATTTCATTGAAGCCGAGCATCATCGGATCAACAGGTTCATCCTTAAAAGTTTCTACAAAATTGCCTTGGATGGTATCGCCGGCATCAACCAAGATGACATTGCCGTTTTGGCCGCGCACTTCTTTAACCTTAGTGGCAATCTGGCTAAGACTGCCTCGGGTGTTAGCTTTATCGCTGGCATAGTCCCATGCCATAAAATGTCCGTGGATGTCAGACGTACCTAGGATAGTGACATCAACAATATCGCCATCAGCAGCAAAAGTGTGGCCGCTCAATGCGAAAAGAATGGTTGTGGCTAAAAAATGTTTTTTCATGTTAACTTATGATTTTTATGAATAAAGTGGCGTAATACTAAAGGTTTATCGTTTCTTTTTTTGCAGTATTGATCACTTTATTGCTTGTTGAATGTATTAATTTGCATTGCATTGTGAGGGGTATCTTACAATCTGTAGCCTGGTTGAACGAAATGCGCAGCTTTAAACCGGTTTGATATTCATCGCTATTGGCGGATGCGAAGCGTGATCATCACAATGGCATGATCAGTGCTGTGGCTATCGATATCATAAGAGGAGTTGGTGAGGTGGCGGTCATAAAGGTGGTAGTCATAGACTTCCGCCATACTTTCACTGAAGCTTGGATCAAACTCTCCACTTAGCAAAATGTAATCGAGTACCATGCCTTTTGCGCCGAAATAGAAGGTATTCGGAGCTGGGTGCTTTGTTGTGACTGGGGGGACAAGGTCAGCAATATCATCCACGGAACCATTCTGATCGTAGTCGATATTCTCACGGTGGCAGAGGCTTAATTGGAACAGTTGCCAACTGTGTTGTAGACGGTAGCGCTGTGAAATTGATCGTGAAAGGTTATCTTTTATTTGCCGAGCACCATCAGATAACAAGTGGTGTAAAACACTGGTCTCTAATTCATCATTAAAGTCACCCATTAGCATAACTGGATATCCCGATTCGGTTTTACGTGACCAGATAGCATTGATCAGATGCGCAGCCTCGGCGCTTCTTTGGTTGGTTGAGGCCCATTGGCCTAGCATTTCCGATCGTAAAACTTCAACGGCTTTTTGATAATCAGAAACGTCAGGAGTATTTTGCTGAGAGAAACCTTCGTCGGAAATGGATCTTTTTGATTTGAAGTGAACCACATAACAGTCACACGGGCCTATTTGTGGCAGTTGAATCGTAGCTCTTAATGGTTTGCGGCTAAATTCAAAGCCATTACTGAGCATAAGAGGGGCATTGAGGTGTGGCTCTTCTATGACGGCTTGAATGCTTGTAATGGGGAAGCGCGAAGCAATGGCAACAACCGGGCTATCATAAATGTAGTCTCCTTCAATGTTCGGCGAATCTATAACGCCGAAATAAGGGTAACCAGCACTCTGGGTTAGTGCTTTCAATGATTTAGCAGAGAAGACTTCCTGAAAGCCAATAACATCGGGTTGGTTCTCAGTTAAGTAGTTTAGAACCCAAGTCTGTTTCTTATCCCATTGTTCTTGCGAGTAGATATTTTCGAAGTCATAAAAGGCATCGGGCGGGGCGAGGTAGTTACACAAATTAAAGGTGGCTATTTTTATAATGGGTTGGGTGTCATTGGTACCTACTGAATTCTGCAAGTTGCTTTCCACATAATCGAATCTCTTGTAAATATGATATACCCAAGCGACTTCAAGATGTAGTTTCACTAATAATTTTTAAGCTTGTAGACAAGGCATGGCTTTGAAAGTTTAGAGGCTCTTTATAGAAAAATGGATAAGGCTAAATATGCAAATAAGCTGAAATTGCATTACTTAGCCTTATTAATGACCTAACTGAAATGGTATAGAACTGTTTTATGCACTTAGTGCTTGCTCTAAATCCTCGATGATATCGTCGATGTGTTCAATACCCACAGAGAGACGGATCATTTCTGGACTAACACCGGCCTGAGCCTGTTCACTTTCATCGAGCTGTCGGTGGGTGGTTGATGCCGGGTGGCATGCTAGTGACTTAGCATCGCCGATATTTACTAAGCGTTTGAATATTTTCAGGCCGTCGTAGAAACGCACGCCAGCTTCATAGCCATCTTTCAGGCCAAATGACAGAATGGCAGAAGGTTTACCTTTCATGTATTTTTCTGCCAGCGGGTAGTAAGGCGAATCCGATAATCCGGCATAACTTACCCAGCTCACTTTGTCGTGTTGTTTTAGGAACTCTGCGACTTTAAGCGCGTTCTCGGTATGGCGCTCCATGCGTAGAGGTAGGGTTTCTAACCCTTGCAGGAGCATAAAGGCATTCATTGGTGATAAAGCCGAGCCTGTATTACGCAGTGGCACAGTTCGAGCGCGGCCAATAAAGGCTGCTTCACCAAAAGCTTCAGTGTAGACAACACCGTGATACGACGCTTCAGGCTGGTTAAATACCGGGAAACGATCTTTGAATTTGGCCCAAGGGAATTTACCGGAATCAACGATCATTCCGCCTAAGGTCGTTCCATGGCCGCCAACATACTTGGTCAGAGAGTGGACTACGATATCGGCACCGAACTCGATAGGTTTGCATAGGGCTGGGGTTGCTACGGTGTTATCGACGATCACTGGTACACCTTGCTGGTGGGCAAGCTCGGCAATTTTTTCTAAGTCGATAATATTTCCCGCCGGGTTGCCAATACTCTCGCAATATACCGCCTTGGTATTCTCATCAATCAAAGCGGCTAAGCTCTCAGGCTTATCATCAGGGGCGAACCGAACTTCAATCCCTTGTTTCGGCAACATATGGGCAAATAAGGTATAAGTACCGCCATAGAGCTGCGGCGTGGAAATAATGTTATCACCGGCTTCGGCTAGGGTTTGAACTGCATAGTTGATAGCCGCGCTACCAGCGCTGACGGCAAGCCCTGCAATACCTCCTTCAAGTGCCGCCATACGCTTTTCCAAAACATCATTGGTTGGGTTCATGATGCGGGTATAAATATTACCTGGCACTGCTAGATTAAAGAGGTCAGCACCATGCTGGGCATCATCAAACTCATAGGCCACAGTTTGGTAAATGGGGGTAGCTACTGATTTGGTTGTCGGGCAGGTTTCGTAACCAAAGTGTATCGAGAGTGTTTCGTCTTTCATATTGTAAGTCCTGTTTCTTCCGTGATAAGCGTTGGAGCAAGAAAAAGTATGGCAAATGTTTAAACGCTTTACTGCGAAGCAGAACATTAAAACTCAAAAAGTCGCCGAAAATCACAGAATAAAAAGAGTTTGGCCGTTTTGGACAAATGTCCTATTTCTCTGGTTAGAACTTGCCTAACATCCGCACGCAAACGATTAAACGTGCCGGTGGATGCGGATGAATATACAAACTTGGAAGCCTTCAGGCTGTCATGTCATGGCAAAACCGACTGGCTCAAAATGCAATATCGACTGCTCGTATTGCTTTTATTTAGAGAAAGAAAAGCTGTATCCAGAACGCGGTGAAAACTGGATGATGGGTGAAGAAACCTTAGATGCATACATCCAGCAGCAGATTGAGGCCCAAAGCGGTAATGAAGTGGTCTTTGCCTGGCAGGGCGGTGAACCTACATTACGTGGATTAGCGTTTTTTGAACAAGCGGTGTTATTACAGCAGAAGTATCGTCAGGGAAAGAAGGTGATTAATACCTTTCAAACCAACGGTATCCTGATTGATGAAAAGTGGTGTGTGTTTTTTAAACAGCACGGTTTCTTGATTGGCATATCGATTGATGGCCCCGCTGAACTGCATGACATTTACCGTAAAACCCGTGCAGGAAAACCGACCCACTCTAAAGTTGAAGCGGCTATATCGCTGTTCAATATATATAAGATTGAATTTAATACCCTAACAGTGGTTAGCACGGCAAATGTTCAACACGCCCTGAGTGTTTATCGCTACCTAAAACAATTAGGTAGCCAGCATATGCAATTTACTCCATTGGTCGAACAAAAAGCCAGTGAGAGTACAGCCAGTGGACTGACCCTAATTAACCCCGAGAGCAACATTGCAGGGGAGGTGTGTGGATGGTCCGTCGAGCCAAACGCTTTTGGTGAGTTTCTGACTCAAATATTCCATGAGTGGGTCAGGCAAGACATAGGCAATGTGTTTATCCAAATGTTTGAGAATACCTTTGCTCTAACTTGTGAGCAGCCAGCTCAAATTTGTGTGTTTTCACCACAGTGCGGCAGCGCATTTGCCCTTGAAGCAAATGGTGATCTGTATAGCTGCGATCACTATGTTTACCCTGAATATAAGCTGGGTAATATCCACGAAACAAGCATCACCCAAATGAATAGCAGTGAGAACAATCGACTGTTCGGTTTGGCTAAATCTGACACGCTTTCTCAAGACTGTCGACGCTGTGAATTTCGCTCACTCTGTCATGGCGGCTGCCCTAAGCATCGTTTTGCTATTTCATCATCAGGCAAGCCGGATCAAAACTATCTTTGCGCAGGCTATAAAGCATTTTTTCAATACTCATTACCCTATATGGGGTTAATGAAAAAGCTTTATGATAACAATTACCCACCTGCAGCGATTATGCAAATCATTAAAAAGAAAGAATCTCAACAGCAGTAAATGGAGTACGTGCCATGTTTAAATTAAATGCCATTGCCAAAGGGTGTGCATTGGCGGCCTTGTCATGCTCGCCATTTGTACAGGCAACAGAAAATGTGAGTACAAATGATCAACCAAATATCATCGTTATCATGGCTGATGATCTCGGGCAATGGGCAACGAGCTTTCGCAATCAAGACATTATTGAAACACCTAATCTGGATTACTTAGCAGAAAATGGTGTTCGTTTCGAAAATGGTATGACACCGGCGCCGGTGAGTTCAGCAGCCCGTGCATCGTTCCATACTGGGAAAATGCCTTCGCAACATGGAGTCTATGATTTCTTGGCGGAAGACCCGAAATTCGATGCCAATTGGCTAGATGGCGAGAAACTCCTTTCTGAGAGAATGAAAGACGAAGGTTATCGTACCGCCTTGATGGGTAAGTGGCATGCGACGACTGATAGTAAAGATCCTATTCGGGGGTTTGACCGTTGGCTGAGCTATGATGCACTCGAAGCGGGCTGGAAAAACCAATACTTACACTCTGGTACGGTTTTGTTCTCCAGCGATGGCGAGAATATGGAATACACCGGAATTCAGGCACAGTTCTTAACGGATGAAACGTTTAAGTTTATTGATCAGGAAAATGAGCAACCTTTTTTCGTCAGCCTCAACTATGTCGAGCCTCACTTCCCATTCGAAGGACTTCCAGAGCGCTTGGTAACCAAATACCGAGGTATTGCCCATAAGGTTGTGGCGTTTGGAGGTAACTCTGTGCTTGAGCATATGAGTGATTTCACCTTGGTACCAGATGACCACGAAGAGCAATTAGCTCAATACTTAGCCGCAGTTACCTTGCTAGACGATCAACTAGGTAAGTTGATTGATGGTCTTGAAGGGCGTGATTTACTTGAGAACACAGTAATCGCTTTCGTTTCTGATCATGGATTGTTGATGGGGCAGCATGGTTTGTACGGCAAGGTAAATGCGTCATTCCCGTACAACTATTATGAAGAAACAGTGCGTATACCATTCGTTGTTTCAGGGCCAGAAAGATACGTAAGGCCTAAGCAAGTACGTGGTGAGTTCGTTGATCTGCTTGATCTACATGCTACTGTGCTAGATCTAGCCGCTGGCGACAAGCAATCTTATGACACAAGTTATGGCCCAGGTAAGACATTGCTACCCATGCTTAAAGGTGAGCGAGTACGAAACTGGCGTGAATATCAGTTTGCAGAACGTGGCAACTCCAGAATGATTTCAAATGGGCATTGGAAACTTATTCGTTACTATCCGAATCCGGAAGTTAACAAAGAACCAGAAGATCACTGGTACGATCTAAGCAATCCGATGGGTGAGCGTTTCTTGTCTGAGCCACCGCGAGAAGAGCTACGCGTGAAAATGATTGCTGATCTCGACACATTTTTCGAACAATACTCAAGTGATCAATATGATGGCTTGAAGATGTGGGAGCAGGCTTATCCTAACTTCACAACGGAAGATATGTTAAAGCACGAACGCTGGAACTAATTTTTTAGACGTTAAAACTTGGTAGCTGGCCCATAGGTAACATATAAATCTTTAGGTCAGCTATTTGTCTATTTCCTTATCTAAAACTTCTTTCAGCAACTCTCGGTTGCAGACTAGAATGAAATTTCTACCTACCTCAATCGCTCCTTCAACCTGTAGCTGTTTGATAATACGGTTATAAACGCGGATGCTGGTACCAAGCCGTTCGGACTCCAGAGTCTTATTGATATAGAGCTTTTCGCCAGGATTTTGTTCATCAAAAGAAAGCAGTTCCTCAATCACGCAGTATTTGATGGTGTGAAGGATATTTCGGGTCATTTTTTCAACAGACAAATACCATTTAGAGGTAATGTGCTTGAATACAAACTTGGCCAGTTCGGGGGTTTGGTAGATCAGTTGGGTAAACTGTTTGGTATCAAAAAGATAACCTGTACATTCACTGTTTGCACAAACGGTATAAAAGCAGGGCTTTTCAGAAAATAGCTCCATTAAGCCAATAAAACCATTGTGTTTATAAGTACCTAGTTGGAAACGACGACCGTGTACAGTTTGACGGTTTAAGCTGATCTCGCCTTCTAAAATAAACAGTAATTGGTCGACTTGCTGTCCTTGGCTGAGAAGTATCTGATCTTTTTCGAAACGAGCAGGTTTAACCGTAATCTTATCTTGGTGCTGATTCAGGTAGCGAATCAAGGTTTTGGTGTCGTAGATATCTTCTGAAGTAACGAGCATAGTAATCAGTGTTCGATGAGTATATAGAGCAGTATGTTGCTCAATGTATTGTGAACGAAAAGGTGGGCTTGATGAATACTAGGAAAGTATACTGCAAATTTATCGTTTTCCAGTGCTGATTTTTGTCTTTTTTGTACTATAGCAACGATTAATCTAAGTTATTTCATCATGCTAATTCCTTATTGATTTGAAGGACAATATAGCGTTCTATCTATGGGTCACTCTGACAACAGGAAGTAATAAAAATAACGCTTAAAAAGGACTTTGTAGTGAAAATGTATGCTCTTTCCGCAGCCATCAGTGCTGCACTTGTTTTTCCGTCGTTTAATCTGATCGCCGCTGATGTTCCAGCAGGTGTCGAACTGGCACAAACTCAACAATTGGTAAGGGCCAATGGTGCAGAGCCCGATACTGTTGATCCTGGCTTTGTCAGCTCAGGTAGTCCGGGCGATGTGATCGTCAACGATCTTTTTGAAGGCTTGGTGATCGAGAGCCTCACTGGTGAAACCATACCTGGGCAGGCGCAGTCGTGGTCTATCTCCGAAGACGGAAAAACGGTGACTTTCGTTTTACGTGATGGACTAAAGTGGTCAGATGGTACGCCTTTAACAGCCGGCGACTTTGTTTATGCTTGGCAGCGCGCTGTAGATATTAAAACGGGTAACAGTACTGGCTTTAACTTGCAAACTGCCAATGTTGTTAATGCCGATGAGATTGTCGCTGGCAACAAACCGTCTTCAGAGTTAGGCGTTAAAGCGTTAGATGCGCGAACCTTGGTGGTATCGCTGACTCGCCCAACGCCGTACTTCATCAGTATGATGAGTATAAAAACTTTCTTCCCTGTGCCACAAGCTACGGTAGAGAAGCACGGAGATAGTTGGACTCGTGCCGAGTACTTTGTTTCTAACGGCGCCTATCAGCTGAAGCAGTGGGTACCGAATGAAAAGGTCGAAGTCGTTAGAAATAGCCAATATCGTGATGATGATAAAACAATAATTGCAGGGGTTACTTACCTCGCTTTATCTTCACAAAATTCTGAGCTTACAAGATATCAAGCCGGTGAGATCCACATGACAAACCGGGTCCAGCTTGAGTATTACCAGAAACTGATGAAAGAAAGCCCTGAGCAGATTCAGGCTCTACGACTTCTGGGATCATACGTTTATGCTTTCAATACCCGCGTTGAACCTTTTGATAATGCTGATGTACGCCGTGCATTGAGTATGGTCATTGATCGAGAGCTACTTGTGGAGAAGATTACTGGTCAGGGTGAACCCGCGGCGTACGCCGTAGTACCTGATATTATTGCAGGTTATGAGGGAGCAGTTCCTTCGTTTAAAGCTGAAGATCAGAAGGCACGTTTGAATGCAGCCAAAGGCTTGTTGGCTGAGGCCGGGTATAGCCAAAGCAAACCGCTGACGATTAAGCTGACTTACAACACCAGTGAAAACCACAAGAAAATTGCGTTGGCGATAGCCTCAATGTGGAAACCACTAGGTGTAAAAGTTCACCTCAACAATATGGAGTGGAATGCTTACTTGTCGGCAAAAACAGTGGGTGATTTTACTTTGGCACGTTCTTATGCCTTTGGTGATTTTGCTGAGCCCTCATCGGTGCTTGGCAGCTTCCAGTGTGGTCATGTGAGCAATGAAACCGGATTTTGTAACAGCAAGTTTGATGACTTGCTGGCGAAGGCGGCAACTGCTTCTGATCAGTCAGAACGTTATCAGTTGTATCATCAGGTAGAAGTCATTTTGAATGATGCCGCGCCTGTGATCCCACTTTATCACTACAACCATACTCGATTGGTTAAAGCGGATCTAAAAGGCTTTCCGATCAATAATCCAAAGGGCAATATCTACGCGAAAGACATGTATTTCGTGAAGTAATTCAACGTTGATAAAAAGCGCGGCATTGGCCGCGCTTTTTTGATCAGGACAGTAGCGACTCTATTTACTCTTGTAGGGTTTATAGAGACACAATGACATGATGATGCCAAAACACACGCCTTGAGTGATCATTGCCGTACCGCCATAACTAAAGAAGGGCAGAGGACTACCCATAACAGGCAGCACACCGCTAACCATGCCCATATTGATGAAGGCATACAAGAAGAAGCTCAATGATAACGCACCGCTGACCAGACGGTTAAATGGTGATTCACACTGACAAGCTAACCAGATCACTCGACCGGTAATAAACAGATACAACCCTAGTAATATTAACGTGCCAATAAATCCCCATTCTTCTGCATAAGTAGAGAAGATAAAATCGGTATGGCTTTCAGGGATAAAGCCAAGATGTCCTTGAGTGGCATTCATCCATCCCTTGCCCTTTATCCCACCAGAGCCAATCGCTATCAATGATTGAATGATCTGATAACCCGCACCAAGTGGGTCCGATTCAGGGTCAAGAAACTGAGTGACACGCTTTTTCTGATAGGCTTCCATAACGAAGAACCACAGCAGAGGAACGGCAGTGGCAATGCCGCCAAGAAATGAGCCGATGATCTTCCAACTCATTCCTGCAAAATAAAGGACAAATAGGGCGTAGATAATCGTGAAGATGGCACCGTCGAGATCAGGCTGAATAAAAATGAGTCCAGCCGGTACTCCTGTAACCAGCAAGCATAGACCAATTTTTTTTAGATCTGGTCGTCCAGCATCAACAACCAATAGCCAAGCAACCATCATTGGTATTGCGACTTTGACCAGTTCTGACGGCTGGAAGCGGATCGGGCCAATTGCCAACCAACGCTGAGAGCCATTGGTACTGTCACCCATAACAATTACACCAAGCAGTAAGACCACAGCCAAACCATACAGGTATGGTGCTGCATGCTGATATTTAATCGGTGGAATGGCGGACATAACCACCAAACAAGCCAATGCGATTAAGGCGCGGATAAGATGTCGTTCGAGCATTGGCTCACTAAAGCCGCTTGCACTCCACACGGTGAGAGAGCCGAGTAAGATCAGCGAGGTGATGGCGATTAACAGAGGGTAATCAATTCTTGGTCTGTAATTAAGCATATTTTTATGATTCGCAAGCAATAACAAAAAGCGCATTGCATAAGCAGATGCGCGTAGCGGTTGTATTGAACCGCTAAGAAATATCAGGTGTTGTTAGGCTTGAATCGTTGATGTTCAACGATTGATCGATATTGAATATTGGCTTCTTTCCAACCTCCCAGACGGTGGTTTACTTTCAATACCATATAGGCGGACAGCGGCAAGGCGGTAACTGTCATTGCAACCATGACCCATTGTCGGACAAGTTGACGACGATGCGAAGTTTGAACCGCATACTCGACAGGCTGTGCACGTTGTTGGAGCTCTAGGTGCCGTTGCGAAGAAGGTGGAGAACTGAGAGTTATCCAGCCAATGGGCTCATGCTTATGGAGCGAGGATAAATACCATTCTTCTTCATCACCCGATCTTTGCTCTGATGACGCGACTGCAAGCGTTAAGTGATAGCGACTGTGTTCAAAGCCTGGTTGGAAAAGAAAGCTGATGTAGGTCGAGAGAGAGACAAGCGATAGCCCGAAGAGCAGCGTAATGAACTTGGGGAGTGAAAGGGTCGTTTTCATTGCCTGTGTTTAAGCCAAAGCGGTTGATCGCTTTATAATCTCTGAGTGCTGGTAAATTATAGTGTTAGTGAAAAAATGCAATGGTTTTTGATAGCACAAGGATTGAAACACAACTGGCTGCTGGATATTTATCCATTTTTACGCTCAATAAAGTCATGTTTCGCGACATGACTCTGGCATAGAGGCTTTAAGTGTTGCCGCTATACTTAAGTCAGGTTCCTACGTGACATAAGGTGTCAGCATGAAGAAATTGTTTTATCCGCTTGTATTGTTGTTCGGTTTATTGGGATTAGGGATGACGGGGTGCTCAAGCAACCCGTATGGTGATTCCTATGGCGTAGCGGACACGCGAACAATCCAGCAGGTTCGAACTGGCGTGATCGTACGAACGGAGCCTGTGACTATTGAAGGGGAAGGTCAAGCGGTTGGGGCTATCGCCGGTGCGGCAGTGGGGGGTATTCTTGGTTCAAAAATAGGGGGTGGCTCTGGTTCTGATATTGCAGCCATTGGTGGTGGTGTCTTGGGTGGTTATGCGGGTAGTAAAGCCGCAGAGGGGGTGACAAAGAGAAATGGTGTGAACCTAACCATCAAAATGGACGATACCGGTGAGACTATTGCGATTGTTCAAGAAGCAAACCCAAATATGATGTTCACTGTCGGGCAGCGGGTGCGAGTCAATGTCGATGGACGCACGGCGCGAGTCGTACCTGAGTAACGCTCCAGAATAAGCCACTTAAGTGAATAGCTGCTTGGGTGGCTTTACTATAAACTCACTAAATCAATTCTTTGCAGGACGCAGGCTCAATGACACTATTTTTATCTTCCGTTATTGTTGATCCCACTGAAACACCAAGCGCTTCCGTTATTTGGCTTCATGGTCTTGGTGCCAATGGTCATGACTTTGAAGCGATTCTTCCCGAACTAAATCTACCACCGGAAGCGGCTATTCGTTTTATCTTTCCTCATTCGCCGTCAATTCCTGTCACGATTAATGGCGGCATGGTGATGCCTGCTTGGTACGACATCCTTGAGATGGGGGCTGGACGCAAATTGAATACGCAGCAACTGCTGGATTCTGCTCGTGCCATTAGCAAACTAGTGGATCATGAAATTGCTAGTGGAATAAGGAGTGACCGGATAATTTTGGCAGGCTTTTCACAGGGGGGAGCGGTGGCTTATCAAGCTGCACTGACGTATCCCAAGCCTTTGGCTGGGCTTTTAGCGTTATCTACTTATTTTCCGACCGCTGATGATATTGAAGTTAGCACCGCGAATAAGGATCTAGAGATTGAAGTGATGCATGGCAGCTATGATCCTGTTGTCTTACCGACGATGGGTAAAGATGCCGTTGAGGCGTTGAAGCAGAAGGGCTTTACACCAAACTGGCGAGAATACCCGATGGAACATCAGGTATGTTATTCACAAATCAACGATATATCCAAATGGCTACAGGCTAAATTGTTGTAATTAGCTGTTTCAAATTAGAATGGATACCCAAGTTAAATTGCTTGGGTATCTAAATTAAGCAGGGTACAGAGAGCTGTTTGAGTTAGGCTGCGAGCTTTCTAAACAAAGCCGGTATTGCCGCTTTGCTGGTTTTGCTCAATTTTCGCATCGTATCAAACGAAACCTTTTGTAGGTTAGTCTGCGTTTTTACTTCATTGACCAAACGTTGCCAGAGTCTGGCCGTCATTTCAGCATCGGCCAAAGCCCGGTGGAAAGTGCCATTGTTTTCTATGTTTAGCTCACTGACCAATGTACCCAACTTATGGTTAGGGACATCTTGGTAAAGGCGTCGTGCCAGTAGCATAGAGCAGACAAAATTGCCGCTGTACTGGCGGTTTAGCATCTCAAGCTCAGCGTTAAGAAAGCGCTGGTCGAAAGATGCATTGTGAGCGATTAGATTGTACCCTTGAATGAAATCAGCAAACTCATCCATAACCGCATGACAGCTTGGCGCAGACTCAAGCATTTTATTGGTGATGCCGGTATACCCTTCGATAAAGCTGCTAACACGGAACCCCGGATTCATCAGTTGTTGAAACTGATCGATCACGATGCCATTTTGAATTTTTACAGCACCAATTTCGATAGCGCGGTCGCCCATGTTTGGCGAAAGACCTGTTGTCTCAAAGTCGAGCACGATAACAGTATCTGCAGAGTGTTGTGTATACATTAGAAACCTAAGAAATTAGTGTGTGTTACGTGTATGGCTTGTACTTGGATATTAATATCCACGTTTTTTCCAGAAATCAGCTTCGTCTTTGGCATAAAGGTTAAACGTCTTTTCAGCCACAACTTTACCGCCAAGTTCAATTGTCATGCGCCATTTACCGATTTTATTCGCTATCGGGGCCCAAATAGTATCACCTAGGTAAAAATCCCAGTCATTAGTACGCACATGCAATTCCCCATCGAACGGTTCCAACTCGTCCCCATCGTCATCAGTAATACCCGGATGGTAAATACAATAGCGGATCTTCTCGCCACGGGCTTTCTTAATATTGACAGTAAAACCGAACTCGATGTCTATCTCTGCAGGCACGTCGATAGTAAAGGTTTTGATCTTGGGCAAGTGCTTAGATTCGGCATCCCAGGTTGTATGGATACCATACGTCTCGATACTGACTACAGGTTTTGATTTGGCCATGAGGTAAAGAACAGCGTTGCTAAAGGAAAGTGCATTATAAGGCTTAGAGAGAGATGTTTCATTCCAAATTGTGTTAATAAAAAAGAGGCTAGTTTAGCTAGCCTCTTTCTTTGTATCTCGAAAAGAACTATTAATTGATCTCAACATTGGTACTATCTGGAGATGTGCCTTCTAGTTTGGGAACCACAATTGTGAGGACGCCATCACTGAAGCGTGCTTGTACGTCTTCTTGCTGGATATTGTGGCCCAGGTAGAAGCTGCGCATTAATCTTCCTTCATAGCGCTCTTTGCGAATGACTTTGCCATCTTTCTCTTCTTGGTCGTCTTTTTTGGTTACCGCTTCAATAGTCAGCGAGCCATTGGATAACTGTACTGAGATATCGCTTTTATTGACTCCTGGTAAGTCCGCGGTAATTTCAAAGTTCTTCTCTTGTTCTACGATGTTGATTCGCGGTGAGTAGACATCGGCATTGAGTCTATGCCTCAAAGTAGGGAAGTTGTGATCAAACATATGTGAGAAGTCGAACCATGAATCTCGAGGTACCAAGCTCATAACTGCCTCCGACTGATTGTCTAACTATCGTTAATATTGTAGTTAGAGGCAGTTGAGCGCGTTGGGATATTTTACGTGGGATTGATATATATCAACTGCAGAGGATTAATCCCCTCCGTCACCATCGCCATCATGGCTACCTTCATAAGGAGAATCGTCTGCGGGGCTACCTTTGGCATATCGATCAAGTTCATCAGATTCATCATCAGGCATCTGTTGTTCAACAACATTATCCTGGTTGGCTTGAGTTGGGTTAAAGATATTCTTGAGCCATTCAAACATAGGCTAACCTTATTGAGAACCAGTGCGGTTTAATGAAATTACATTACTAATACTAGTTCGTTATGCAGGTCATGAGATGAAAAGTGAACATATATCCGAAACCTATTTAGCCTACATCAGGGTCACTGGGCCCTATGGTGAAAACTATGAGCCCGCAGTTGAGCTTCTATACCGTTGGGCAGGAGAGAACAACTTACAAGGTGGGCAGTGTCTGTTCATTTATCATGATGATCCTGAAAAAATAGAATCGTCAAAGTGTAGGACCGATATTTGTTTAACGGTTCCAGTGACAACTGTCGCCAGCGAAGATGTTGCTATTCAAATCTTGCCAGCAGGTAAATACTGTAAGTGTCGTGAAATCGTCAGGCATAAGTCGGGATACCCTTCTCACTGGAAAACGTTAGCCGAGCATGTGCAATCCGCTGGTTTGGAGGTCGATGAACGACCATGTTTCGAGCTGTATCATAGTTATGATATTGAAACACATGTTGCAGATGTCAGTTTCTATCTTGCAGTAAAAGGTTGATATTTAATCGTAACTCTGGAGGCTCTGGATGTGCTACAAGGCATGTGTTTTTGATTTGAATCAGTAAATGTCGTATGTACATATTGTGAACTGTAAATAAGTACGTCAAATGATGGGTAAATGTTTTCTCATATCGGCTAGACAGAAAAGACTTGAAGAAAAACCCGAGTTAAGGTTATTATCTATCCACAATAAATCCATACCCGAATATTTGAGAATCCACAAAAAACCGCTCATATTTCACCTTCAAACTATTTCATAATGTAAATTGCTGAAATAATCACTTAACCTTTGTTGATGATATAAATACATTCAATATTTCCATTACATAATCATACTTTTTTATACACTAAATAAAACACCGTAATAAGTTTAATCAATATATTCATACTCACGACAATAATAAGAAAGTCGGTTTTTTAGAATGAAGATTACTCTTAATAAGGTGACAATGTGAAAAAAGTCATACTCTATTCAATTTTGCTTTTGGTTGGCTTGTTCCTATCACAATTGCTACCCCTGTATATCGATGGCTATAGCGCCTTACAACCTATACTTATGGTTGTAACGATGTCGGCATTAGCCTACATCATGATTAATGTAGGGCGTGAGTTTGAGATAGATAAAAACAACCTGAAGCAGTACAGCTGGGACTACGTAGTGGCAATGACCACGGCAACATTCCCTTGGATTGCGGTCGTCCTGTATTTCATTTTTGTGTTGATGCCAAGTGACTTATGGTTCAATGCAGATGCATGGAAAGAAACCCTTGTGATAGGTCGCTTTGCAGCGCCGACATCTGCGGGTGTTCTGTTTGCTATGCTTGCGGCTGCTGGGCTTGGTGCAACTTGGATGTTCAAGAAGGCCCGTGTATTAGCCATTTTTGATGATCTTGATACAGTATTGCTGATGGTTCCGCTGACAATTTTGGTTGTTGGCTGGCGTCCGGCGCTTGGTTTAACACTGCTTCTAATGCTTGCGCTTCTCGTTATAGGCTACAAGTATTTGCATAAGTGGAAAATTCCTTCTTCTGCCGGGGCGATTGTTGGCTATTCAGTGTTAATAGCTGGCCTTTGTGAAATGTTCTACATCTCAACAGATATTCATTTCGAGGTATTGCTGCCAGCCTTTGTGTTGGGCTGCATGATGAAATCTCAGCACGAATCAGCAAAAGATGTAAAAGTGTCAACAGTCGTAGCTTGTCTATTTATGGTGTTAGTTGGTTTGAGTTTACCTCAGATCTTTGGTGCTGTTGAACCAGTAGATAACTCAAGTATTACTACAGCAATGCCAGCAATGGAAATGAGTGAAATTGCTTTTCACGTCATCATGATTTCTATTGTGTCGAATATCGGCAAAATGTTCCCGCTATTTTGCTATCGAAATGAAGCAACATTAAAAGAACGCTTGGCACTATCAATTGGGATGTGGCCGCGTGGTGAAGTTGGTGCTGGTGTATTGATGATCAGTATCGGATATGGATTTGGTGGACCTATTGTGACGATCAGTATGCTGTCGTTGGCATTGAACCTAGTGCTGACAGGCTTCTTCATCATGATGGTACGTAGTTTGATTCTAGGCCCAGTTAAAGGAGGCGCATATGAAAAAACGCGAGCTTAAATTACTAGCAGCTGTAATATCTATCTTTTTGTTTTCACTTGTAGTGGGTAGAGCCGCAGCCTAAAAATAAGGTATATACCCAAGTAATTTGGGTATAGTTCTATCTTAACGGGCTACGTCTTTCAATAGACGTAGCCCGTTTTTTCTTTTGATAAATACTGACTATACCGTAGCTGGTTGTGGTTGAACGGTGAGGTTGTTAAGCCAGCGTCGTTTCATGTAGCGGTTAAAGCATAATGATAGCTTAACGGTTTCTTCAGCCAATAAGGCTAAATAAACCCAGCCGAAAGACCATTCACCAATAAAGGCGCCATACGCGGTAAAGGGAATACCGATCATCCACATTGCGATGAAGTCCATTCTTAAGCAAAATAGATTCTCTCCGCCAGTACGGAGAATACCGTTGATGATAATCATATTGAGCATCCTTAATGTGATCCCCACACTGATCACGTACATTGCAGGCTGCGCAAGCGGCATTAAGTCTTCTTGATTTAGGTTAAGCCAAGACAAAACGAACTGGTGGTTGAGGTAAAGAAATAGCCCCATGCCTAAACCAATAATTAGGACAAACTTCAGGAAGAATACCGTCATCGCCTGGGCTTTTTCAAACTCATCTCGCCCCAGAGACTGTCCGATTAATACCGAGCAAGCGACGGAAATTCCCATGAATACCGAATATAGCAGTGACTCAAAAGGACCGATCATGCTGAATACTGCCAGTTCAGTAGTCCCCATATGACCAAAAATGATTTGATAGGTAAGAGTACCTAGCGCCCACATAAATGCGTTTAAAGACTGAGGGATCGCAAGTTTACGGTAAGTCATCCAAAGTGTTTGGTGATTACGAATAGAACGGCTGACAATGAGCCAATGTTGGCGGTAAACCAGTACGGAACACATCATTAAAACCTGTGCGAATCTAGCAATTGTTGTTGCGAGGGCTGCCCCAGCGACTCCCATTGCAGGTATACCAAATCCGCCTTTGATTAAAAGGAAATTTAGGGCAATATTCAGTGCAATGGTTATGGCTCCCAAAATAAGTGGCAGCATGGCATCATCGCTAGCACGTAAGCTAGATTCCAGTGTAATAATCACATGCGTCAGGATCAGAACGGGGAAGCTATACCATAGGTACTGACTGCCTTGTGTGATCACGGCCATATCATTGGTCTGAAGCTGCATGATTTGCGGAGCAAACACGGTGATGATAAAAGTAACGGGTATCATGATGACCGCACCCAACTTCATTGCTTGAATTGTTACCGTTTTCGCATGAACACTGTCTCTTTTCCCCCAATACTGGGAAACTAAGATGCCATTGGCAGAAGCTAGGCCCGCCATAATCATAATGGCGACAAAATGCCATTTCGATGCAATACCGACAGCTGCAGTGGCTGATTGCCCGAAATCGCTCACCATTAACACATCGGCAAGGGCAAGAATTGCCACTAAGGCACTTTGAATAGCAACGGGAAAAGCCAGCTTTGCTATACGAGCAAAGAGGTCATTTGGCAGTGCTGTTTGTGTTTTTTTAATTGTTGTCATCGTCAGTCTCCGAATCATACCAATTAGAAATAGGTCGGCTTGGTAATGGACGGCAACTATAGCGAACCAGAAAATGGAGTGACATGTTAGAAAATACAGAAAACCTGTGTGAATCTGTCACCATGGGTTTTGCCATGGCGCAACCGAAAACAGATTGGAAAGAAGAGGTTTACCTAGCTCAAGCCTGTAAAGAGCGCTTTCTTACTCAATCTGATCTGCCTGAGCTGACAGACAGCGGATTTTTTATGGCAGGACTAGCGGAATTGGAGGAAGGGTATGAGATTGAGCGGGTTATAACAACTAATCACACCATACTGTTAACCCAGGAAGGTATGGGGCTGCTCACCCTTACAGACAGGCAATATTATTTACTGCCTAATACTCTAACTATTTTGCCGGCAGGTTTGCCATTTCGGTTTGAATTGGCGGACAAAAAGAAAGGTTGGAAAATGGCTTGGGTACTGCTTAAGCCTGGAGATAAGTGGTTACCGCTGGTGGCTAACGGTCAGCGAGTGGAGCATACCCCAATCTGTGAACAAGTGTGGTCTGTTATGAACTTATTGCATAGCGAAATTGGTGGAAGAGCGAGTTACAGAAAACTCTTTGCTAGCGAGTTATCACGCTTGATGCTGGGAAGTGCGAACCTTGCACCGTCAAATTCGGTTTTGCGTGTCCAAAGTGTATTTAATGATATTGAGTCACAGCTTCACCTAAACTGGACCGTGAAAGGCATTGCTAAGCAGTGTTTTCTTAGCACCGAGCAGTTAAATAGGATCATCAAGCAGCTTTATAACTGTTCAACACAGCAGCGCTTGATTCAGCTTCGGATGGAAAAAGCGGTAGATTTACTTCACTATCAAGAATGGACTATTGGTATGGTTGCACAGCGATTAGGCTATCAAGATCCATTCAACTTCACTCATCGTTTTCGCCAATATCACGGTTGTTCTCCAAGGGAGTACCGTAAGCGATTGTTTGCGGGGTGATGGGGGTTAAGAGCAGATGGACTTCATAGTTGTTGCGGTTCAAAGCATAAAGTGTCTTATCAGTGTGAGTGAATAACCGGCCGATAAGACACTTATGGCTTTCGCTTAGCTACGTTTAGGCTGCTGGTATGTACGACCTGCTGCTTGATAAACGTCTTTTGTTTTTACATCGAACATATCGAAGAAGAACCAAGCGACAAATTTGATGACATCATCACCCACATTCATGATCCACTCGACGTACTCTTCTTGTTCGCCATCATCATTTTCTTGAAGAGAAACGTGGTAAATGCGTTGCTCACCATCAATTTCAGCAAGATTGAATTGACCTGTTAGTGATGCTGCTGCTTCAGCAATCTCTGTATCCTCATTGGCTTTAAGTGCCTCAAGTATTTGTGGAACAGAGTCCAATTCGCAAAGAGCCTTAACTAGCGTTTCAAATTGGTCGTGTTGCATGGTTTGATACCTATCATTAAGCAAAATTGATTGCGTGTATTGTATCAGTGTAAATCAGATGGTAGACAAGTTTATGATTACTCAGTGAGCGGGTGCTGTTTTTTTAAACGCAATAGGTCGATTCAGTATTCTTTTATATATTTGGGCGCTCTTTCACGAACATTGTACTCCATACAAAAAGTGACATAAAAACTCGCCCCTGCTAACAGTATGTGGTTTAGAAAGTTGCTAGGTGCGCTGCGAAATTTTGCTTTAGCTCCCATTTTGTAGAGGCTCTCTATCCAAATACTCTCGTCGTAAGTACTGGTTCCTACGTCTTTTTCTTCAATTGTGTCTACGCCCCCCATCTACGCCTTTCTCAACCGTTGGGGGGGAGGGTATAGGACACCTAAAGATATGAATAATGTAGAAAACAAATAACAAACTTGGAGACTCGATGTGAAAAGGAACCTACGATCTTTCCTTGCTGTAGCTATCGCTGCATCTTTAGCTGCCTGTAATAGTGCAGATAATGCTGTGGATGTTGCTAACGTAAGCTCAAATGCCTATATGTGCGATAGCACCTTGATGACAAAGGCGGATGACCTGCGTATCTATCAAATTATGGTAGAGAGCTTCGTTAATGGTGATGATGCAATAGGACACGGCACTGGCTATGGTACCAGCCACCATAAAGGCGACTTACAAGGCATCATAGATTCACTGGATTACATCGAGTCATTGGGTGTGAATGCGATATGGCTAACGCCAATCTTTGACTCTATTCCTGTTGATGGGCAAGACCATTGGGCTGATAGATTGGATGCAACTGGTTACTTTACCAGTAACTATTTTGCTGTCGATCCGCGCTTTGGCACCATGGAACAGGCGAAAGAGCTGGTTGAGAAAGCCCATGAAAAGGGGCTTTATGTCTTTTTTGATGGTGTTTTTGGCCACCATAAAGACAATGTCGTCCCTTCTCCAGAAGGGCGTCTACCTGTCGGCGAGAATAACCCGGTAAGCTACCCTGAGAGCCTTGCTTTCTATCAAGAAGTGGCAACGTTCTGGATTGAAGAGCTTAAAATTGATGGCTGGCGATTGGACCAAGCTTACCAAGTGCCAACCGAAGCTTGGACAGCTATTCGAGCTAGCGTCGATGAAGCATCGAAGTCTGTTACTTATGTTAATGCAGAGGGTGACACCGTTAACCCGCTTGGCTACATGGTCGCCGAGATCTGGAATAACGAGAATTACATTAAGGAAACCGGCTATGGCATGGAAGGGGATCCTGCGTTGTGCTCAGCCTTCGATTTCCCAGTACGTTACCGGGTCGTTGAGACGTTTGCTGCCAATGAAAATGGTGTTGGCAATAAAGGTGGCAAATGGTTAAACGAAGGTATGAACTTACACAGTCTATATCCTTCCCACGCTCAGCCGAATTTGATGCTGGGCAACCATGATTTGGTTCGATTTGGTGACTTACTGCAACGAGGCAATATAGCCTCACCGGAACAAGCTGAATATTGGGAGAGACATAAAGCGGCGCTGTCTTTCCAGGCGGCTTACTCAGGACCAATAACCCTGTACTACGGCGAAGAGATCGGTGATGAGCTGGAGGGTTATGCACAAAAAGTAGAACAAGATTGTGCAGTCCGAGGGCTTTGCGATGACCACGTTGCCCGCACCAATGGTAATGTTGATGGGGTAACCGCTGTACTCAACGAAAGTCAGCGAGATTTAAAACAATACGTTTCTCAATTAATGGCTTTACGATCGGTTCACCTTGCACTTAGCCGTGGTGAGCGCACCAATATTGTTGCCAACGAGACGGTATATGTCGATCATAAACAAGCTGATGATGACGCGTTAGTTTATATGGTCAGCACAATCTCTGATCAAAAAACTGTGGTATTGAAAGCGAGTGAAATTGCCTCTGAAGGTCAGCTTGTGGACTTGATGACGGGTAAAGTGTACAGCACTCTCAATGGTGAATATCAAATCAACCTTGCACCTTTTGAAGCGAAGTTCTTGTCGATAGAGCAGCCATCAGCGGCCGGATTGACGAAAGTAGCGACTGTTACTGCGGCTTCTTCACTGATGGGGGAGGGATTCATGGCTCAATGTGATAATCCTGTCGTGGAAGGTGCTGGCCCCGTTGGCAAAACCTTGTATGTTGTCGGAGACTTTGCTGATGCTGGTTGGAAGCACAAACCTAATCGTGCCTACAACTATGTAGGTGACAACACCTATCAAGTGGTTGTCGATGAAAAAGCCGGTGCATTTAGAATGCAATATGCGAGCAAGGATTGGTCACCACAATACACCGCGGATGGGCTTGAGCTAACCTCAGGTAAGGTTGCCAACCTTAAGCGCGGTGGCTATGGCAAAGATACCGCAGTGACTCTCCCTGAAGCTGGGAAATATGTTTGGAGCCTCAAATTTACTGAAAGCGGCGATCCTGAACAGATAATGGTCTCTAAGTGCCCGTAATGTAAGCATTAATATTTTTTCTAATATGGCTGTAAAACTAGAGGGGGCGTTATGCCCCCTCTTTTGTTATTGTTAAAAACAATGTTTGAAAGCGGTGTAAGTAGAGGTGAAAATGGGTGAAAGGTGTGTGGTGATGACAACGTTTTCTGATGATGAGGTTGGTGAAAAAATCATTCACTCATTGATAGAAAAACGTTTGGCGGCCTGCGTGCAAGTTCAGTCGATAGAAAGTTACTATCACTGGCGAGGGAAAGTCGCTAAAGACCAAGAAAAGCTAGTCATTATCAAAACGACATCGGCACTGTACGCACAAGTAGAAGCCGATATTCTTGCTAATCACGATTACGATACGCCAGAAATCGTTCAACTGCCTATAACCGCTGGGTATAGCGACTACTTGCAATGGATAGAGAAAGAGTGTCGTAATACTTAAATATGCGTTTTGTTGCGCTTGTACAAAAAAAATATTTGTATAAATGATCCAATCTACTACTCTTCCTTGTACAACATATTAGTTTTGTACAAGGTAGGGATAGTCATGCAAATACCCGTTGGAATTAGCGCCTGTGTGCTGGGAGAGAAAGTAAGATTTGATGGCGGGCATAAACTCAACCGCTTCATGGTTGACGAGTTAGCCAAGTACCTTACGTTCAAGCCTGTTTGTCCTGAAGTGGGTATTGGAATGCAGGTGCCGCGTCCTGCTATTCGCTTGTTGCAATTGCCCTCAGAAGACATTCGTTTAGTTGACAGCAAGAATCAAGACGTCGATTACACAGACAAAATGATTGCCTTTGCTAAGCAGAAAGTGTCGCAATTCGATGATCTTTGTGGCTATGTAGTGTGCGCCAAATCACCAACCTGTGGCATGGAGCGGGTTAAGCTTCATATCCCAAACAATAACACCATCCCTGGTGGCTCAGTCGGTATCTACACACGTGAACTAATGGCAAAAATGCCTTGGCTACCAGTAGAAGAAGATGGCAGATTGAATGATCCTGTCCTGAGAGAAAACTTTGTGTTTCGTATCTTTGCCTTGAATGATTTTTACCATTCGGTGCGTGACCAACTTTCTGCAAATGCCATTGTTAAATTTCATTCTCGTTATAAGTTGGTGCTTATGGCACATAATCCAATTGCCTATAAAGCGCTCGGCAGTATGGTTGCTCATATAAGTGAATGGGATATCAATGAGTTTTATCTTGAATATCGATTGCAGTTTATGGATGCGATTAAAGAACGGGCTTCGAGAAAGAATAAAACCAATGTGCTAATGCATCTGCAAGGTTATTTCAAACGTTCACTTACCAAAGAACAGAAACAGGAACTATCTGATTTGATTATGAGCTACAAAGATGGTCATCAGCCGATTCTTGTACCAATGGCATTGATTAAACATTACTTGCGCGAATACCCGGATCCTTATCTGCAACTACAAACTTTTATTGACCCTTATCCGGAAGATTTGAAGTTACGCTATGGACTCTGAAAAAGAATTTTATGCAATCAAAGACGTCTCTGAAATTACCGGCATTAACTCGGTAACGCTAAGGGCTTGGCAGAGACGTTATGGGCTACTGAACCCTAAAAGAACAGAGAAAGGGCATCGGCTGTATTCCGAACAGGACATCAGCACAATAAAAGAAATCGTTGAATGGCTTGATAAGGGTGTTGCTATCGGGAAAGTAAAGCCCATGCTTGGCAAGCTTTCACCACATATTGACGATTGCCAAAATGATAGCCAGAAAGCGATAGGGAAGATCCTCTCGACATTGGCGAAATTAGATGCTGTTTCATTAGATAGACAGTTAATCCAGTTGATGAAAGAGTACCCGGTGAAGGTACTGGAAAGTAAAATTGCACGTGTTGTTATTAATGAAATACAGCAAGCTGATAACCCCTTAGTCGATATTCAAAGTGTGATGTGGGCTAGTGTGCTTCAAGAGCGTTGTTTGTCATTGGTTGCGGCTTCACGCAAACGCAATAAAAAAACATGTATTTTGGTGAGCTTTGATGAACAGCCAAGTTCTCGCTTCTGGCTCAAAGCCGTTGAGTTATCTGAGATGGGTTACAGTGTCACCATGCTGCCAAAGTTAAAAGGCAAACTAACACCATTAGTGCCTCTGTTAAATTCATGGACCGATAAGAGAATAGTTTTAGAGGGTGATAACAAACTGTCTCAAGATGTTTTAAGTCAAATACAGCAGTTACTGAATGCGACGGAGTTAGAGCTATTAACGGCAGGAAGCATTAACACTATTCATCCTGAATTACTGGAGTGGCAACATGAGTCAGCTTAAACAGGTAGGGCTAATTTGGTTTCGCTCTGACTTACGTATCGTTGATAACACGGCTTTGTTCGAAGCCGCAAAGCGATGCGATCAACTGATCGCCCTGTATATATCTACACCGATGCAATGGCATGAACACTATATTTCCCCCATGCAAGTGGATTTAATCCGCCGTCGTTTACCTGTATTGCGTGAGCAGCTCTCCAGTCTTGGGATACCGCTCGAATTTAAAGAAGTCGCAGATTTCGAGCAGATCCCGCAAGCTATTTTGGAAGTGGCGCAAAATAACAGTGTCTCGCATGTTTTTTGTAATAAGCAATATGAATGGAATGAGCTCCAACGTGATGACAAAGTTGGTCACCGACTTGCCATGCAGCAGATCAAGTTCAGCGCCTTTGACGATTCCTGTGTTATAGAGCCAGGTAAGGTGCTAACGAAAAAAGGTGAAGCCTTTAAGGTGTTCACTCCGTTTAGAAAAGAGTGGTTGAATCTGTTTAGGGCGCTTGCACCATCACCTTTGCCAATACCTGAACCTTTAAGCTGCCCAATTAAAGAATTTGAACAGAATGATATGTCTGTCACTTACCCTGCGGTTGACAGTATGCGATGGCCTGTCGAGGAAGAGACTATCCGTCAGCGATTGGTGACATTCTGCTATGAGAAAGTGGAAGACTATCATCAGCAACGCGATATACCGTCAATAGATGGCACAAGCTGTTTGTCCCCCTATTTTGCATTGGGGATGTTGTCTCCACGGCAGTGCATTGCTGTACTGTTAGCAGTAAGTCCAATGTGCTTGGATGAGCCGGAAAGCGGTGCATTTAGTTGGTTAAATGAAATTATTTGGCGCGAATTCTACCGCCATTTATTAGTGGCATATCCCAATTTGTGCCGGGGGCAGCCTTTCCAGCAATGGACCCAAAATGTCAAATGGCAGCCATCTAGCGAGTTGTTAACGGCATGGCAGAATGGTCAGACTGGTTACCCAATCGTTGATGCCGCGATGCGCCAATTAAAACAAACAGGTTGGATGCATAACCGTTTAAGGATGATTACCGCGAGCTTTCTTACCAAAGATTTACTTATCCATTGGCAAGCTGGCGAGCAATGGTTCATGTCTCAACTAGTGGATGGTGATTTTGCGTCAAATAACGGAGGCTGGCAGTGGGCAGCCTCGACAGGTACTGATGCACAACCTTACTTTAGGGTATTTAATCCAACAACTCAGGGCGAACGTTTTGATCCAAAAGGGGAATTTATCCGTACTTGGTTGTATGAATTAAAAGACGTACCGGATAAATATATTCATCAGCCACACCTCTGGCCTGATAGAGGCAGAATAAACTACCCCAAACCAATTGTTGATCATAAGCAGGCAAGATTGTTGGCAATCGCGTCATTTAAAACAGCTAAAGATGAACGTAACCCACAAACTTGAATAAATACATGATGAGCTGGGTTTTGAATTTTGAATTTTGGAGTCACTATGGATGAGCATACCGTTGCGTTAACCGACAAGTTCGTCACTATATATCAGAATCTTGATAAGCAAGATCTGTCAGTGCTTCAAGATATCTACCATAACGATATTGTTTTTGAAGATCCTGCACATCGCATGGAGGGTTGGCCTCAGCTTTCTGATTATTTTATTCGGTTATTCGACGCTGTTGATTATTGTCGGTTTGATATTACGGATCATGTCTGTCGTGGCGATATTGCTTATGTGCAATGGGTAATGACATTTAAACACCCAAGACTACAGTCAGGAAAAAGCCGGATGGTTAATGGTTGTTCACGGTTGGAATTTGCTGATGGGAAAGTCATACATCATAGAGATTATTTTGATATGGGGGAGATGATCTATGAAGGGATCCCTATGCTAGGTCCTATCGTGCGTTACCTTAAAGCGAGGCTGTAATGATGACTATGAATAAACAGGTACTGATTACAGGGGCGAGCTCAGGTATCGGAAAGCAACTGGCCATCGATTATGCCAATGACGGTTGGCTGGTAGTAGGGTGCGGACAAAGTGCTGAACGGTTGCAAGCGTTGACCGATACTAATGCGAACATATCTGCAATCAATTTTGATGTGACAAATAATGAAGATGTTCGTGAAAAACTATCTTCACTCACTGACGTTCCTCAGTTGATTATTCTTAATGCGGGGACGTGTGAGTATATCGAGCACGGCCAAATAGATGTTGAGCTATTTCGTCGAGTATATGAGGTTAACATCTTTGGTTTACTAAACTGTATCGAAGCTCTGCAGTCGTCATTCAATGAAAATACACACCTCGTTATAATCGGGTCAACCGCATCATATATTCCGTTACCTAGAGCTGAAGCGTACGGTTCATCTAAAGCTGCTGTGGCTTATATTGCTAATACGCTGGCAGTGGATTTGGCGAATAAAGGAGTGACGGTCAGTCTAGTGAGTCCAGGGTTTGTAAAAACACCATTGACCGATAAAAACGACTTCGCAATGCCGATGTTGATGACCCCGGAATTTGCTTCAGACAAAATTCGGCAGGGTATTACCGCAGGAAAGAAAGAAATTCACTTTCCGCTCAAATTCAGTTTGTTCTTGAAGTTTATTGCTCTATTACCCATCAGGTTGCAATTGGCGACTGTAAAACGTATGACAGGGAAAACCGCATGAAAATAGCAATTATTGGTAGTGGTATATCAGGTTTAACATGTGCGCATTACTTGGATAAAAAACATGATATCACTGTTTTTGAAGCCAATGACTACATTGGTGGCCACACTGCGACCGTCGATGTTGATGTTGCCAGTGGTCGTTATGCCATTGATACTGGTTTTATTGTGTTTAACGACAGAACCTACCCGAATTTTGAGCGATTGCTGGCTGAAATAGGCGTGTGTGGTAAACCGACTGAGATGAGTTTCAGCGTTCATAATGCGTTAAATGGGTTGGAATATAATGGCAATAATTTAATGTCGATGTTTGCACAAAAAAGAAACATCTTAAACCCAACGTTCTACCGGTTTATTTTCGATATTCTTCGATTTAATAAATTAGCAAAAGACCTCGATTTGGCCACGGAAATGAGCCAAACCTTAGGTGAGTTTCTAAATTTACATAAGTTTAATCGATACTTTTGTGAAAATTATATTCTTCCTATGGGCGCCGCAATATGGTCGTCTACATTGTCAGACATGCGCCAGTTTCCTTTAACCTTCTTTGTGAATTTCTTCCGTAATCATGGGTTACTGGAAGTTAGCAATCGTCCACAATGGTATGTAATACCCGGAGGGTCGCGCGAATACGTTAAGCACCTGATTGTTCCGTTTGAAGACAAGATACGGCTGGCTTGCCCGGTTACATCTGTCAAGCGGACGCATGGCAAAGTTGTTGTCGCAGCCAATGGTATCAATGAAATCTTCGATCATGTCATATTCACCTGTCATAGCGATCAAGCCCTGAATATGCTCGCAAATTCCACCGAGACCGAAAGTCAGATCTTGGGTGCCCTCAAGTACCAAAAAAACGATGTCGTGCTTCACACAGATGCGTCGCTATTGCCTAAGAGTAAGGCGGCATGGGCATCTTGGAACTATCACCTGGGTAATAATGAAAGTGGTCAATGGGAAGATAAGCAGACCACGCTAACTTATAACATGAATATTTTACAAGGTATTGAAGCACCAGAAACCTTTTGCGTTACGCTAAACCAAACAGAACACATTGCACCTGAAAAAATTCTGCGTCAGTTCGTTTATTCTCACCCGGTATTCTCCACAGAAAGTATTGAAGCCCAGCAGCGAAGAGAGCAGATCAATGGCGTAGATAACACATGGTATTGTGGCGCTTATTGGTACAACGGATTTCATGAGGACGGTGTGCGTAGTGCTTTAGATGTCATTGAATTAATCGCAAAGCAGACTCTTGGTCAAAGTAGCCAAATAACCGAACACGCAAATGAAGCTAATAGAAAGGCTGAACCTGCGGTGAGGAGCGGGGGATAATGATGCGTAGCGGTATATTTTCTGGTGTTGTTAGGCATCGCCGATTCACGCCGGTGTCACATCAGTTTCAATATCCAATGTTTATGCCTCTTATCAACCTTGATGAACTTGGGCAACTTGAGAAGTGCGTGTTTGGTTTCGGTCGACATTGGTACCACTTTGCAAGATTCAAGGTTTCTGATTATTTAAGGGGGTCTGAACAGGTCAAGGCATCTATGGACGCAGACATGGCAGGACAAGCAGAAGCGTTGAAATCGGCGGTTTTTGAAAAGCTGCATGAGCTTACTAATGAGTCAATAAGCGGTGATGTTTTCATGCTTTGTCAGTTGCGCTATGCCGGGCTCTATTTCAGCCCATTAAACATGTATTACGTGTTCGATGATGAGGGTAAATGGCGCTGGGTGTTGGCCGAAGTGAGTAATACTCCTTGGAATGAAAAACACTACTACGCCTTACCTGCTGCGGGGCAGTGGGATAAACAACAATGGCTTGAGAAAAAAGCCTTTCATGTTTCACCATTTAACCCGATGTCTCAGCATTATTATTGGAAATTGAAGGAGCCGTCTGCAACAGTATTTCTTCATTTAGATATTCATGACAGTAAAAGTGATATCAAGGTGCTGGATGCAACGATGTCGTTGAAGCGACTCCCTATGACGTCATCAAGCCTTTGGCGGCACATTGCACAAACGCCTATTCAAACTGTGAAAGTCGTCTTCGGTATTTATTGGCAGGCATTGCGTTTGTGGTTTAAAAAAGTGCCATTTTATTCGCACCCGGTAAACATCCAGTCGCAATCAGCGGTAAATAAAAACAAGCATTATCCTCCATCATCAAATAATAAGGAGTAGAGGCACCATGTTGAATAGTGAAGTTAGTCAAGGAGCCTTGGCTCTAACAGGTACTGACCGCGTTGCCAGGAAAATCATCTTTAGTTTTTTGGAGCTGCTAAGCGGTTGCGGTTTGATGGTGTCAGAAGTCAATGGCGAGACACATCAATTTGGTGATAGAACTGGTGAACTGCAGGCGCAATTGATCGTTAAGCATCAAGGGTTTTATAAGCGGATTTTAGATGGCGGTAGTATAGCAGCCGGTGAAGCTTATATGGACGGTTGGTGGGACTCTCCTGATTTAACACAGGTTGTACGGATATTAGCAAGGAACTTGCATATTCTTGACAGTATTGAGTCAAAGGTCGGTTGGTTAACAGCTGTGAAAGACAAGTGGCTTCACTACACAAGACGGAACAGCAAGCAGTCTTCGAAGAAAAATATTCTGGCTCATTATGATCTGGGTAATGATTTCTACCGTACATTCCTAGACGAAAACATGCTTTATTCGGCTGGTATATACGAGGACGGTGAAACAAGCCTCTATCAAGCACAGTTCAACAAGATGGATCGTTTGTGCAAGCAGTTAGATCTTAAGTCGGAAGATCATTTGTTAGAAATCGGAACAGGCTGGGGTGCGTTGGCTGTTCATGCAGCAAAATATTATGGGTGTAAGGTAACGACGACCACTATTTCCGATGCTCAGCACCAGTGGGCTAAACAGCGGATTGAACAGGAAGGCCTTAGCGATAAGGTGACCTTACTGCTTGATGATTATAGAGATCTTACGGGTAAGTTCGATAAGATTGTATCGGTTGAGATGATAGAAGCGGTTGGTAAAGAGTATCTGACCACTTACATCAAAAAGTGCCAGTCATTACTCAAGGACGATGGTTTGCTTGCAATACAGGCAATCACAATCACGGATCAACGTTATGATAGTTACAGTAAAGGTGTGGATTTTATACAGAAATATATATTCCCCGGTGGTTTTTTACCTTCTGTCACTGTTTTATCTCAACACCTGACTCAGCACACGGATTTTGTTATTCGTGATTTGAAAGATATGGGAATGGACTATGCGAGAACCTTGTCAGATTGGCATAAAGGTTTCAATCGCAATATTGACCTATACATGCAGCAAGGCTTCGATGAAAGATTTATTAGAATGTGGCGTTTCTACCTTTGCTACTGTGAAGGTGGTTTCTTAGAAAGAAGTATCAGCACTGTTCAGTTGGTAGCAAGCCGAAGCGGGTGGCGTACCTAACTCAAGCTTAGGTCGTCAATACCAACGCCATACTGGACAGTAAGGTGGTTAAAATGTCTAGTAAAAAGCTTATAGCGGCGGGACTGATCTTTAATGTGTATTGGTTAATAGCGGTATTAGGGCAACAGGCTTATGTGTGGGTACTTGTGCTTCTTTTTGCTGCCTGCTGGTGGAAGTTTCCATCAGTTGGGCGGTACGCCTTTTCTATCGCTTGCGCCGGTGTGCTGATGGATGGGGCTCTCAGTATTTCTAATGTTTTGGACTTCCAAACACTATTGATTCCAATTTGGTTAATTATGCTTTGGCTGGGCTTCGGTGCATTCGTCTGGTTCATGAAAGAGACCATTTCCAATTATTCAGTTGCTTTTATAGGTTTGCTTGGGGGAGTTGGTGGGGCCATGAGTTACTTCGCCGGTTATCGTCTCCAGGCTGTGCAATGGCCATTAGGCGTTGAACTCACACTATTCATTCTATTTGCGAGTTGGTTTGTTCTTTCTACAGCGATCGTCATGCTGATAAAGCGCAAAGCAGTGTGTGAAGCTTAATTTGATAACTGATGCCCTTACTAGGGGGATGTATGAAACAGGTATGCTCCAATTTAATTCGTACTGTTATTGTTGCCAGTTCCTTTTGTTTCTTTTCATGGAGTGTTCACGCTTCGTCACCTTGGCAGGCTTGGCCTGCGGTCGGTGATGCGCGATTAACGTGGGGGCCATGGGTTATTTATGATTCAGAATTACGCTCACCTGATGGTGTGTATCAGGGGGAGGGAGACAACCTCGCGCTCGTTATTCGGTATCACCGCAATATTGATAGTAAGGATCTGATTGAGGCGACTGACGATCAGTGGCGTCATCTTGGGATCAGTTCATCGAAACGTAGTCGTTGGACAAACCAATTAGAACAGATATGGCCCGATGTGAAGAAAGGAGACCGATTGATATTTGTTATGAATGGCAACCAGGGGGCTTTCTTCCAAGGGAATCGTCAAATTGGTGAATTACAGGATTTCGAAATGTCTCAGTCATTCCTTCATATCTGGCTATCGCCTAATACAGCATACCCAGAAATCCGCTATCAATTAATTGGTAAACGCTAGGGCTCAACAACCATGAATTTGACTAAAAGAATTGGGCAATTTGGGTGGCTTGTGATGTGTCTGATTGGACTATTAGGCTGTAGTACCTCTATCAATGACTATCAGAATACAAAGCCGGTGTTCAACCTGTTCAGTTATTTTGAAGGTGACATTACCGCTTGGGGAATGTTGCAGGACCGAAGTGGAAAACAAACAAGGCGATTTACTGTTGATATCAAAGGAACGGTAGTAAATGACACGCTAACACTTGAGGAAGATTTTGTCTTTGATGATGGCGAGGAGCAACGTCGTGTATGGGTGATAACCCAACACACCGATGGTTCGTATACAGGTCGTGCAGATGATGTGGTTGGTGAGGCGAAGGGAGTAGCCTTGGGCAATACATTACACTGGCAGTATGTACTACGTGTTCCAGTCGATGATACAACCTACGACATTACCTTCAGCGATTGGATGCATTTACAAGATGAAAAGCATTTGTTCAATACAGCAAAAATGACTAAATGGGGATTCTTGGTCGGAACTGTGACATTGTTCTTTGAAAAGCATAACTGATTTCTTTCCGATAGATGGGCTTTATATATTTAAATTGCCTGGGTATAGGAATTAGTTTTGCCCTCTTGACATAGCAACAATACGTTTGAGGATCCACCTAAGTAACAAAGGGATATTGTCGACATTTTCTTGTTCAATAAATTTTATCATTGCCAAGGCAACATCAGGTTTAGCTTGTCGTTTCAGTGCTCGTTGAATGATTTTTTTCGGAGCAACGGGAGACTCGATTGGAATGTTGGCCAGTTCTCTAAACAGTGGTTCAAAACCGTTGAAAAATAGGAAATGCTCAATATCCTTCTTGGGTAATACGGTTAGCCGGTGGCGTTCCGCTTCATTTCCCAAAATACTCCTAACAGTATCTGCATATTTTTTACCTGCCATATCTCCATCAGCAACCATATGCCATTCAATACCAAAGTGGCGTGCCACCTTAATGAGCGGTTTTAGTCCACTTTGTGCAAACTCGATGATCTGCACTCCTTCTGCCGCTAGGTTATAGCCACATATTCGTGCCAGTTCATTAAATAGCCAAACCTCGGTTTCTCCTTCAACCAGAAGCCATGCGCGCGCAAAGAGAGCACTGGGCCGATGAACGCGCAGGTGGAAAGTGACACGCCTCTCTTCGTCTCGACTAAGCCGGTGTTCAATAATGGAGTACACTTTGGTTTTGTTTGGTTTTCTAATGAGTTTACATATGCTTTCTAACGGCACAACGGAGCAGAGATCAGGGCTGTTTGTGGTCAGTATTTTCTGCATCGGCATTTTACTGATAAATGTCCATGCTTGGTGAAGAATCGTTGGATGTAATCGACCCTCTGGATCTTCAAAGATCATGATAGGTCTTGAAATACGTTTTAGTTCAACAGGACCTCGTGCGCGAATAAATGCGTTAAGCAGCCCCATCAATACCAATCGACTTTGCTTGGTGGTTTCAGGCTCCGTGAGTTGTTCCAGAGGATTAATAGCGTATTGAGCCCGATCAGGGAAGTGAGCCCGATCGAAGCTTGGACTGCGATAATGTGGCGTGAAAGCAAAATAGTGATCAACCAGTGTATGTAGTGCATTGATGCTGCTTTTAATTTCAGCTTGGCTGACATGGCCGGGTTTTGTCATTAAGCGTCGACATGTATTATCGAGCCTTCGCTGGATCCGTGTATTATCATCGCTTCGTCGGTCTGTGTTACCGTTGCTATAGCCGTTACCATTACTGGTACTTACGGTTGAAGCACTGTTTGGCGGGTATTCTCTTAGCCGACGAGCATCACGTATTCTTACGATTGGGTGTAATACCATTAATTGTTTTGCAAGTTTTTCATTATCGTCACAATCAATGGGTTCTCCGTGTTTATTGAGGAATCGGCGCTGTGTCGTAATTTTGTCATCTTTGACGCTACTAGTGATTTGGTAGAACAGCTCCTTGCATTGTTCTTTGCTCGTTTTCACCCAAACTGGAGAAAAAGCTTTGTAACGTCTTGCCTTATGCTCACCGGGGTAATCTTCCTGCCAATGAAGGATGATATTAAGGTGACTCATTTTGGCATGGCCGGCGCTGTAATCGACATGAAAGTCGTCATATTGAAAGGTATGAAATGTTGCATCTGGTGAAAGGGCAATGTCGAGAGCATCCAGTAAAGAGGACTTACCCCACGCATTTTCGCCGATGAGAACAGTGAGCTCATCGAATGACAGTGATAATCGCTTAATACCGCGAAAGCCAGAAATTTCAATGCGTTTTAACTGCATAGCCACCTCATAGATGAACAGGAACAAACACAGACACTCCAACGTTTGTTAACCCTATACTTTAAGCCTATCTCATAAGGCCGAGAACTGGCGATGTATTTGTCACAATATTGAAAATTAACTACTTGAAAGGGAAAGGGAAACTGCTTGTTGTCTGATTATCGAGTTGTTATAGTCAGCTACCAATATAAATACTAACTTATTGATTATCAAGGAGATGTCAGATGGCTAAAATTATTCACTCAATGGTACGTGTCGGTGATTTAGATAAGTCATTGAAATTCTACAAAGAAGCATTGGATCTGGATGTTGCTGAGCGCCTGGACTTTGAAGGCTTTAGCTTGGTTTACCTGCGTAATGACGAAAACGATATGGAGCTAGAGCTGACGTGGAATGAAGGTACTGACAGTTATTCTCACGGCAGTGGTTATGGCCATATTGCCGTTGCGGTTGATGAGTTAGAATCTGAGCACAAGAAGTTGGAGCTGCTAGGCTATGAGCCTGCGGACATTAAAGAATTCTTCCGTGATGGCCAGTTGTTGGCGAAGTTTTTCTTTGTTCAGGACCCTGATGGCTACAAAATTGAATTCTTACAACGTCATGGACGCTACCAATAATTGATTGATAGCGTTTGCAGTAACATTATAGTGTAGATAAAACCACGCTACTCCGGCGTGGTCTTATATCCATCTACATTAATATTCAAATAGTTACTTATCCATATTCGTATTAGGCTTTTTCTTTTGAGTTATTCGCTTATAAACTTTTCTGATCGCTAGTCCCGTTGCTATACCGATGATGATAAATAAAATGGCAACCGCACCTGATGGAGAAAATGCCGGTAAGGCGATGAGGAGTTGTGAATCATTACCACCTAAGGCCAATGAAGCGCCAAGCCCCATAATAGTACCTGCAAAAAGGTGGGCAAGAAGCTGCTTAATGCGAAATTTGAAATCACTCAGTGGAAGTCTGCTTTTAGAGCCAATAGCCATACCAGCCACCAAACCAGCAATGATGAAATATCGTTCAAGTGCAGGCCAATTCTCTGAACTTCTGTGATAAAAACTATAAGAGATATCTTTCAGCAATTGGCTTGGTGACCATTGTGGTTCGATAAGGGTTAAGAGGCTTGCTGTTATTCCAAAGAACAGTACGCCGTACATTAGCATGCGTCGTTCGGTTGAAGTTTGAATAACAGTGATAAATAGCATCAACAACAGAGGGATCAAAATGGGTAATATGGGGGTATGTATTTCGTTAAGTGGCTGGTAACTAATGGGCGGAGTTAGTGTAGGTAGTAATAACCAGCCAGCGATCCAACCAATAATGGTTGCCAACATATAAAAATGACCACTTGCCAGCTTGGAGATAGTCGAAATTGAGCAGCCTTTGTTTAAAGCGGCGCCAAGGCCAAATAGCAGCCCACCCAATAAAAAATGAAAGGTACCGTCAAAGCGGTTGGCCAAGAACGGAACCCATTCCTTTCCAGTAAAGGGAACAATGAGCCAATACCAGAAACCACAGCATAGTATTGCATATAGGAATGCAGGGCGGCGGGCAATTAACTCATGTACTCCGCGTACCATACATAGACCAGTCCGCTGGGCGAGAAAGCCTACTAAGGCGGCAAGCAAGATTGCGACTATTGATAGCACCACCATCATCCGCCTGTTATTGAATTAATATAATTTTAAATATAATACGGAATTCCTAATGTGATCTGGTTGACGATGTTTAATGCAAACATTCAATATGCACTCATAAAAATCTGAGAACGAACGGGTTTTGATATAAGATAGGGTTTCCCTATCTGTGGAGGCCAACAACGCTTTATGACACAACATCATCGCTCGGCAAAGATAACTATTGCCCACATTAATGATACCCACTCACACTTTGAGCCATCAACCATTGCTCTGCAGATCCCTTTGAATACTGCTGAATCACCAATGTCGGTGTTTGCAAGTTGCGGAGGTTTCTCTCGGGTATCTTCCGCGGTGAGAGAGGCAAAGAAACAGGCTCTATTACAAGGCCGTGAGTTTATGTTTGTTCACGCGGGTGATTGTTTTCAAGGTACTTTGTTCTTTTCGCTATACAAAGGTGTCGCCAACGCAGATCTTCTCAATACGATACAAATCGATGCCATGGCACTGGGTAACCATGAGCTCGATATGGGAAACCAGATGGTCGCTGACTTTATGGATCTGGCTCATTTCCCTTTGTTAGCAGGTAACTGGGATTTGTCTGAAGAACATCAGAGTAAGCCTAATCCCCTGCAGCCTAAACCTAACGTATTGGCATATGACAATGAAAATGAGCATGCGCAATATCTCGTCAAGGATGTTGATGGGGAGCCCGTAGCCATGTTTGGGTTAGCAATTGAAAACATGGCGGGTATCGCGAACCCGGATCCAGACACTCAGTTCCTCAATGTGTCGCTGGTAGCACAGAGAACAGTAGATGCTATTCGTCGAGCAGGGATCAATAAAATTGTTGTCCTAAGCCATCTCGGCTATGAACGCGATTTGGAATTGGCGGAGCAAATTGACGGTATTGGAGCCATAATTGGCGGCCACACCCATACGATGCAAGGTGACTTTAGTAATATTGGTTTCAGTGTATCTGACGAGTATGCGCTACAGATTAATGGTACCTGCGTTGTTCAGGCTGGCTGCAACGCATTAGCTCTAGGTCAACTTGAGCTTGATTTTAATTCTGACGGCTCGATAGCAAGCGTTGCTGGCAATAATAAGCTACTACTGGGGCGGCAATTCACTGTAGATGCCAGTCGAAGTGAACACTTAGACGACTCAACTCACCAGATGGTGAAAGACTACCTTTATGCACAAGGTAATATCCGTTTCTGTGTTAAAGATCCGCATGTAGAGAATTTGCTAAACCAAAATTACAGACCAGCGGTTCGAGAACTGCAGACTAAAAAAATTGCTGTGCTGACAGAACCGTTGCGCCACATTCGAATTCCAGACCAAAAAGGTCCTAGCCAAATTGCACCGCTAGTGGTTGATAGCTTCGTTTGGTCTTCAAGGCAGCGTGGGCATGCAGTGGACTTCGGTATTCATAATGCGGGCGGGGTGAGAGCTTCATTGCATGCAGGCCCGATCACTGCCGCAGATATATCAGGTCGCTTGTTGCCATTTGCAATTGGATTAATGGTTTATGAAGTCAGTGGCAATCAATTACGCGCTGCGCTTGAAGGGGCTATTAATAATGCCATTGATAATGGTGTTGAAGGTACGGGTAGTGGCAGCTTTCCTTATACCTCTCGATTGAAGTATACCTACCGATGTTGTGCCCCCGAAGGGCAGAGGATTGAGGAGTTAAGGTTGTATAAAAACGGTGGTTGGGAAGATGTTCAAGACGAAGTGATATATTTGTCAGTGTCTTCTGGATATACAGCAACAGGAAAAGAGGGCTATGGTGCGCTGGTAAACACCAAGGTTGAGCCTATCCCTTTGAATATTACGATGGCTGATGCTTTTGAAGAGTACGCTAGAAACCGAGAAACGTTCGGTGCTTTTGAGCAGACAATGATCAATTATATCCCGTGTGGATGCGAACAAGAGCATGTTGCTTAGACTAGGATCTCTTCTTAGCTCAGAAAATCATATTAATCCGGTAGGTCATCTACCGGATTTTTTATTTCTAATAATAGGTACTCTGTTGATAATGAGATGTTGGTTACAGCTTTTATTTGTTGGCTGAATTTTATCATGTCTTTGTGGTCATAAATATTGGCTAATACATTGTGAAGTAAGATTGATTTAATCTGGGGTCAGGGATGAATAAAGACTGGAGTGATGTCGCTATGATAGTGGGGTGGGTATCAGCATGGGGATTACTGATACATTTCATGCCTTCAGCAGGGATGTAGAACTTAAATTATATACCCAAGTCACTTTGGTATATTGCCGAGTATTATCAATACTCGGCAATTATGAAAAGCGCTTAAGCGGTTAATGTCTCAACGGATTCAAAATTGGCGACTTCTTTGGCCAAGCGATAAGCCGCAAGATCTTCAATAGTCAGTACTGGCATATTGTGTAGTTTGCCGAACTCAATAACTTCAGGTAGACGCGCCATAGTACCGTCTGGGTTCGTCAGTTCACAAAGCACACCGTAAGGCTTCATACCTGATAAGCGCATTAGATCGACTGTTGCTTCGGTATGGCCGCGACGAGCTAATACACCTTCTGGGTTTGCCTTCAATGGGAATACGTGGCCAGGACGACTAAGGTCGGCAGGTACAGCATTATCAGCAATGGCTGCGTGGATCGTTGTTACACGATCAGCGGCGGAAACACCCGTTGTAACACCCTTAGCAGCTTCGATTGTGACGGTGAAGCCGGTCTGGTTTGCACTGGTGTTGTTTTCTACCATCATTGGCAGTTCAAGCTGTTTAACACGCTCGTCAGTTAAGCACAGGCAAACGATACCTGAACACTCACGGATCATCAGTGCCATCTGCTCGCTGGTTAATGTTTCCGCTGCAAAAATGATATCGCCTTCGTTTTCACGATCTTCATCGTCAACAACCAATACGCCGTGACCTTGGCGGATAGCTTCGAGACCAGCTTCAACACGTTCAAATGCAGAGCCAAATGGGGTAAGTAGAGACTGATTCATGGTAAGAAACTCCTAAAATAAATATTTACCAGAATCAGGGCATGGAAAGTCAGCAAGCACAGTCACACAAGTAACTGGCAGGAAAAGATACACAGCATTACTGGAAGTGACAATGCTGTATAAAAGATCCTTGTCCATTTGATAGACAAGTACTGTACTGAGATCCTCTTTCATCCGGACTATAACCGTCGGCTCTGGATTGGAAAAGCGATGCCTTCTTGTACCAGATCTGCTGACCTTATGACTTGATAAATCAAGTCATAAGCGCTCGCGGGCTTTCCTTTTTAAGGACTACCGCCGGTGGGGAATTTCACCCCGCCCTGAGAATTCTTTTGCACTATAAGGAAAAGAAAAAATACGCGCAAGGTGAAGAGAGCTATTTATTTGATAATTTTGACATCAGGCATTCAACCGAGCACCAAATGCTATTTTGTGTTGTTGGTTTGAGGTGAAAGATGACGAGTTGTAATGTAGTTGTTTATCAACCTTACGAAGAGAGGTAGCGCGTAAGTCGGAATTTGCAGCGCACCCAATAGAATAAGAAAGTCAGGACCTAAAGACGTACCAGCAACGGTAAAAGTTAAAAGTACATTTCGATTTGATGAAGTAATAGCGGCTAGTAGTGCAATATCTTTACCTTGACGTAGGTAAAATAAAATGCTGGAAAGAAAAAATAAGAAACAAACACAAAAAGAGATTATAACGAAATTTACCGCGATAGAAGGGTTGCTATTAAATGCTTCTCTTAATGGGCCAACAAGACCAAATGGAAAAGCAAAAACCAAAAGAATGGTAATTTGGGATAATTTGCTGTGAATCCGAGTTAAGGTGGGCCGTGGAACAAAATGGTAGACCAATGCAGAAAATGCCATAGGGCAGACGATGAAAACAATCAAGCGTATGAGATAGCTAGCAATGTCTAATGAAAACTCATCGTTTTGAAATAAAAACAGGTTTACGTATAGAACGAGTGGCATTATAAGTGTGGTTGCAATTGTCATTGCCATTGCAGTTAGCGCATTTAGCCCAATTGAACGTGCAATGGCGGGCGTGGCAAATAAAGAGCCTGTCGCTGAGACGGAAGCGATGGCGATTAGCAATGAATCAGAAGCGCCGAATAAGATTGCAAGCGAGCATGATATCACCGTCATCACCACACTATGGAGTAATGTGTAAATCCAACAGCTTTTCTCTTTCAATACTTTCAGTAAAGCTTTTTGCTCGATGCCAAGAAGCGTGAATAGCATGAGAAAGAACAATACATAAGGTAAAGCAGGAAAGACTACCAGTGAAGCCTCTGGCCAAAGGAGGCCAGCAAAGGTCGCCACTATAAGTAAAACCGATGAATGTTTAGAGATAAAGAACAGCATCGAAAAATTCCATAATAACTGCGTGTTGATTTATTGTTACGGGAAAAGCGATTGATGTGCAAGGTAATAGCTCAATAAGCAAAAAATATTCAATTAATGTTTGTTTATTCATAAACCTCACATGATTTTTCAGGTCACGAATTTCCCTTGTAACATTTAATTAACGCATTATAAAAACTAATCTTTTTGTGGAATTATTGTCATTTTTGGTTGCGATTCAATCAGCATAAAATAACTACAGTTGATTAAAAATACTAACGAGAGGCAATCATGGCACAGGCAATGAACTTTGACACCATCGCAACCCCAACCGCAATGGACAAAAAAGCCTATGCGGTAACTTTCAAAGGATTGATTGCACACGCATTTGATATTGTATTTGTGCGTAAAGGAACTACAAAACAATACAACGTTTCAGACTTACCTGCACACATTCAAAAAGATATCGGTATGTACCGTTAAGCAAGCGGATGATGGGTATAAAAGACTTCTAAAGCGCTGGTTTTCCGGCGCTTTTTTGTATTTGTAAATTATTTTTTGTGCTGACCGGCGAGTGATGCTGTGTAGTGTAATGTCAATGAATATGGTGATTATCAAACCTTATCTGAATGCCGTGCAAAATAAAATATCGCCACAACTGATCTAGTAGCATTAGCCAACTGAGTTAGTACTGAAGGAAGAGATCTCCAAGAATTTAATCTTGCTTTCATTTTTTTTTATTAGATTATGGCATCATGTCACTGTATCAAAGCGATTTTTGGAGATAATTGAAGTGGGATTCTTCTCAAAGTTATTTGGATTTAGCAAGCAAGAAACAAAAGCTACTGATGTGGAGCCGGTTGAATACAATGGTTATTTGATTTATCCAGAGCCGAAGGTTGAAGGGGGGCAGTTTCGTATTGCTGGGCGAATTTGCAAGCAGTATGGAGACGAAGTGAAAACACACGTGTTTGTCAGGTCTGATCTGTTATCTTCCAAAGCAGATGCTGAGTCTTTTATGATTAATAAAGCGAAAATGTTTATTGATCAAACTGGCGACAATATGTTCGGTTGATTTATTCTCTGGCCTGCTAGTTTTCTCTACCACTAGCAGGTATTCCCAAACGGTAGAGAGAGCTGCAACGAATGTATGTAGTGCAACACTCATCAGGGAATGGTGATTGTTTTAGTATCCTTCAATGGACAACCTCATTTCCCTGGCGTTTAAAACGACAAAAACACTATTCAGACTGCTGATGATGGATTTTTATCAAGCCAAATTAAGAAAAGTTAGTGATTTATGCATTGTTGAGTGCATGCATTATTAACTTTATTTGTGGTTTGACCTCTGTCCAGGTGTTATAAACGTTATTTTCTTACTGTTAGAAGGTAACATTTGTTATGTATGACAATGCTTATGTAATTTAATTTTGTATTTTGACTACAAATTGCTTGATATTATGTTCGTGGTTGGATAAAAAATTGTTACTTATTTGCCGTAATTTAGGGATTAATAATGCAAATTGGTGTACCTAAGGAAATACTCGCCAATGAAACGCGAGTAGCTGCGACGCCGAAAACGGTTGAACAGCTGTTAAAAATGGGGTTCAGCGTCGTTGTTGAGACAAATGCGGGTATTCTTGCAAGTTTCGATGACGCTGCATATGAAGCTGCAGGAGCGACAATTGTGTCAACAGAAGATGTTTGGTCTTCTGACTTGATATTTAAGGTGAACGCTCCTCAATTAAATGAGCAAACAGGTGTCGATGAGTTTGAGTTGATGAAAGATGGCGCTAGCATTGTTAGCTTCATTTGGCCTGCTCAAAATGCTGAACTACTCGAAAAGCTTTCTAGCAAAAACATTAATGTGATGGCGATGGACTCGGTTCCACGTATCTCACGTGCTCAGGCATTGGATGCATTGAGTTCGATGGCAAACATCGCAGGCTATCGTGCTGTTGTTGAATCTGCGCATGAGTTTGGTCGCTTCTTTACTGGCCAGATCACAGCCGCAGGTAAAGTTCCACCCGCTAAAGTATTAGTTGCAGGTGCAGGTGTTGCAGGTCTTGCTGCTATAGGTGCTGCAGGTAGCTTAGGTGCTATTGTTCGCGCATTTGATGTTCGACCTGAAGTTAAAGAACAAGTCGAATCAATGGGCGCAGAGTTTTTAGAAGTGGACTACCAAGAAGACACTTCTACTGGCGATGGTTATGCCAAAGAAATGTCTGACGAATTTAATAAAGCAGCCGAACGTCTATACGCAGAGCAAGCTAAAGACGTCGATATAATTATTACTACCGCTCTTATCCCCGGTCGTCCTGCTCCTAAATTGATCACCAAAGAAATGGTAGATTCAATGAAGGCGGGCAGTGTAATTGTTGACCTTGCTGCGGCAAATGGCGGTAACTGTGCGTATACCGAGGCCGATAAAGTTATCACCACTGAGAATGGTGTGAAGATTATTGGTTATACAGATATGGTTGGCCGTCTTCCTACTCAATCGTCGCAATTGTACGGTACAAACCTCGTCAATTTGGTAAAACTTCTTTGTAAAGAAAAAGACGGTAACATTGATATCGACTTTGAAGATGAAGTGTTACGTGGCTTAACCGTGATCAAAGAAGGCGAAATTACTTGGCCTGCGCCACCAATCAAAGTTTCTGCAGCGCCTCAGCAGCAAGCTCAACCTGTTAAAGCTGCGGTTGAAAAAGTAGAAGAGCCAACATCTCCGGTTAAAAAATATGGCTTTATTGCCGCAGGTATCGCAGCGTTTGCTTGGTTAGCTAACTATGCCCCTGCAGAGTTCCTTGCTCACTTTACGGTTTTCGTTTTAGCCTGTGTTGTGGGTTATTACGTGGTATGGAATGTTACCCATGCACTTCATACTCCCTTGATGTCAGTTACTAATGCCATCTCAGGCATTATTATCGTTGGTGCATTGTTGCAGATTGGCCAAGGGATAGGAGTTGTCACCTTCCTTTCCTTTATTGCCGTCTTAATCGCGAGTATCAATATATTCGGTGGATTCACCGTTACCAAGCGCATGCTTGAAATGTTCCGTAAAGATAAATAAGGAGTAACACATGTCTGCAGGAATCGTACAAGCGGCATACATTGTTGCTGCGGTACTATTTATCATGTCGTTGGCGGGTCTTTCTAAGCAAGAAACTGCACGTTCTGGTAACTATTACGGTATTGCCGGTATGGCAATCGCTTTAATTGCAACGATTTTCGGCCCTGATGCTCAAGGTACTGGCTGGATCATCCTAGCCATGATCATTGGTGGTGCAATTGGTATCTACTACGCGAAAAAAGTTGAAATGACCCAGATGCCTGAACTGGTGGCTATCCTTCACAGCTTTGTGGGTATGGCAGCGGTACTGGTGGGTTTCAATACTTACTTAGATCATGGTGAGTTAACAGGTGCACTGTTAAATATCCACTTGGTTGAAGTCTTCCTTGGAGTGTTCATCGGTGCGGTAACATTTACCGGATCGGTTGTCGCCTTCGGTAAATTAAGCGGGTCCATTTCATCAAAAGCACTAATGCTGCCACATCGCCACAAGTTAAACCTTGCGGCTATTGTTGTGTCGTTCTTGCTAATGGTGATGTTTGTAAAAGCAGAAGGTTCGATCTTCGCACTGATTGTCGTGACATTGATCGCTTTTGCTTTTGGTTACCACTTAGTTGCTTCAATTGGTGGTGCGGATATGCCAGTGGTCGTTTCAATGCTGAACTCGTATTCGGGTTGGGCTGCGGCAGCCGCAGGTTTCATGCTAGCGAATGACTTGCTAATAGTAACAGGTGCATTGGTTGGTTCTTCTGGTGCAATTCTGTCTTACATCATGTGTAAAGCTATGAACCGCTCATTTATCAGTGTGATTGCGGGTGGGTTCGGTAATGATGGTGCAGCTCCGGCTGAAGATGTTGACCATGGCGAGCACCAAGAGGCATCGGCTGAAGAAGTCGCTGAAATGCTGAAAGATGCACGTTCTGTCGTTATTACTCCAGGATACGGTATGGCCGTTGCTCAGGCTCAATACCCAGTACATGAGATTACAGATAAACTGCGTAAGAAAGGTGTGAATGTACGTTTCGGTATTCACCCAGTTGCGGGTCGCTTACCAGGCCATATGAACGTTTTGCTTGCAGAAGCAAAAGTGCCTTATGATATCGTGCTGGAAATGGATGAAATCAACGATGACCTTGGTGAAACCGATGTTGTCTTGGTTATCGGTGCCAACGATACGGTTAACCCAGCAGCGATGGAAGATCCAAATAGCCCAATAGCAGGTATGCCAGTGCTTGAAGTGTGGAATGCGAAACATGTGATTGTGTTTAAGCGTTCGATGAATACGGGTTATGCCGGTGTCCAGAACCCATTGTTCTTTAAAGAAAATTCACAGATGCTATTCGGCGATGCGAAAGATTCTTGTAATAAAATTCTTGAGCATATTTAAGCAACAAGTGGTTAAACTCTGTTGATAGTAGAAAGGGAGCCTAGTGCTCCCTTTCTTTTTGTTTGATACATTCTCTCCATTATCATCTAACGCTATAATTGTTTGTTAGTTCGAATAAAATAGAGATAAGATTAAGTTTTTACATGTAACTGTCGATTTTCTATGGAGAATGTTTACATGATCGAATGCACATTTATCCATCAGGCTAATGACAAAGCCCTGACAAATCGGGAAAGCGGGGTGATAGACTTCACTTATGAAAAAATTCGTCTTACTGTTCTCACTGCTGTTTGTCGGCACCAATACTGCGTCAGCAGAAAACTTACCCGAGCGCTTAAACGGCGTTCGAGCAGAGCTATTAGCAAGTGAATCAGTAGCGACTTATGATTTCAGAAAACTACAGGGTCAATTCCCTACGCAGCTGTTGCTACCGTCTTCGTTGTTACCGCAGTCAGCAACGTATCCGCTGAAATCTTTACAGCGTTTATATAATAGTTCATTGTCCTGTAAAGGACCTTGGCCTGTGACACCGCTGTTGACTCAGCCGTTGGTCTTTACTCGTGCGATTTGTAATAACACGATTTTACCTATCGGCTGGTTTGCGAGAGCTGGATATATTCACCCAGGTGGTGGAAGTTATGCATCAAGATATTTGATTAAGCATCCGGATCTTGATGAAAAGCTGGGGGACTTCCTCCATATTCAAGAGCGCGATTTAGCGCCGACGAACACCGCCTTAGGGCGGTTACAGCGGATGAGTCGAGATGAGATTCAGGTATATATTGCTGGTGCAGAAGCATTTATCTCTAATGGTGAGTTATGGATCCGTAATGGCAATGAGTTCCATGTGTATGACCAACCTCGGTGGTCTCCGGTCCTTAGCCAATTTGATGTTAACTTCACTCGATTGAATACAACCAGCTTTTGCATACTCAAAAGCGGCAATATTTGTTGGGAGGAAGAAGATAAATCACATCTGACTTTCTACCTTTTGGTCGGTTTGTTGGTAATCAACATCAGCTTGTTGTTTGGCTGGGGGTTTTATCGGTGGCGTATTCGCCGCAGGGCGATGCAGGAGCGCATGCTAGTCCTTCAAATACTCACCCATGAACTGCGAACACCCATTGCAAGCTTGGCGATGACTGTAGAGGGATTTCGTAGACATTTTGATGCGCTACCAGAAACCCTATATGATGAGTTCAGGCGGTTGACCGAGGATTCTCGACGCTTAAGACAACTTGCAGAGGCAAGTAAAGATTACTTACAGGCGAATCAACAAGAGCTAAGTGTACAACATGTTGATTCTTTTAATGAATGGGTTGAGTACCTGAGTGAGCCGTATGAAGCCACACTGGATCTTGCTGAGGATCGCCCTGTAGATGTAAATATATATTGGTTGGGCACTTGTATCGACAATCTGTTGTCTAATGCCCACAAGTATGGCGTTAAGCCTGTAAAATTAACATCATCGTATTCGAGCGGAAAACTTATTGTTAGCGTTTCAGATAACGGCCAGCTCGGTGCTAAAGACTGGGCAAGATTAAGAAAGCCCTTTGTCAGCGAGCGCGGATTAGGGCTTGGGCTGACAATCGTAGAATCGATGATCCGAAGAATGGGAGGGCGAATGAAGTTAGTTGGCCCTCCGACCACTTTTATATTGGAGATACCGTGTGAATCAAACTCTGCTTCTGGTTGAAGATGACCGCAACCTTGCTGATGGTTTACTCGAGAGCTTAAGAGGGGCAGGTTACCACTGCCTGTACGCTGATTGTGCGTCTAATGTTGCTGAGCATTGGGCTCAAGCAGATCTTGTCGTACTTGACCGTCAGTTGCCTGAAGGGGACTCCCTCAGCTATCTGAGTGATTGGTTGAAGATAAAACAGCTGCCAGTGATCCTGCTTACTGCAATGGTCTCTGTTACCGATAAAGTCATTGGGCTAGATTCGGGTGCTAAAGATTACCTCACGAAACCGTTTGCCGAAGAAGAGCTGCTGGCGAGAATTCGCCTTCACCTTCGTTCTGGTGCACCTGAAGCGGCACCGAGTAATACGGTGACCGTTGGGGACATTATAATCGACTTGGATAGCCGTGAAGTAAACCAATCGGGTGACGCTGTCACTTTGACGCGTACTGAATTTGAGCTTTTGGTGTTCTTGGCGAAAAATGCTGGACGTGTATTTACACGTGATGAGCTACTTGATCAGGTCTGGGGATATAATCATTATCCGACAACGCGGACGGTTGATACGCATATTCTTCAGCTGCGCCAAAAGTTGCCAGGCATTGAGATCGAGACATTGCGTGGTGTCGGTTACCGAATGAAGTCTGCGTAAGTCGGATGTCCAATTTTTCCGTTACCTGTTCATTATTGATTTTGCATTCGGCGCTATGGGCGCCGAATGCTCTAGCGAACTGGTTTGTGTCACAAGATCTGATTACCATGGCGCACCAAAAGTTGCTCGAGGGTAAAACCAACGAGAGCTTTGGCGCAATGGTGCAAGCTTGGCAGCAATCGCCCAATATTGAATATCAAAATAACCTCAATGATCTGTTACAACTGGCAATCACTGAAGATTGTGGGCGTAGCCTCGATGCCACGGCTTTGCCGCCTTGGCTATCGAGTTTAATTATTCAGCGAGAAATGGTACAGAACCAAAATCAGGTATTACCGCGTTTGGCTATTACTGGTACATCAGACCAGCGGATCACCAACATCGATTTTATTCGCTGGCCTGAACAGTCAGTTCTTTCCGCAACTCCTAATACGGGAAAAGGTGGCTACTTTGCTATCGAAACCAAAAGGTTAGAAAAAGCGAGCAGTGAAGGGGTGTACCAGATGATCATTAGTGCCGATGGCGAAGAAAGCTATAAAACCTGGGTTTTGTTAACTCGCCCCTTGGGTAAACAACGAATAGGGTGGGTTGATAGCCAAAACTGGCGGATTGAACAAAATGGCCTTCCTGATAAAGCGTGCCCGTCACCGGTACTTTCAATGAATATCTACGATCTCAATGATACATCGTGGACCCCGTTATGGACGGAGAATGTTGATGGAAAGCTCCCAACGACTCTGCCTGATGTTGATCTGCCTGATGGACGGTACTGGTTGAGTGTCGGTATTGTTCAAAGTCGCTGGCAGGGGGAAATAACCATCCGCGATATTCAAAGTATTACTAGACCTGTAGAACATTCAGAAATGTGATTTTCAGATCAAGACCGTGATTATATTGGTAATTAAGCGTGTCTGAAATTTATATTTAAAGATGTATTTTCATTGCAACTTTAAAGGTGTATTATTTATGCATGTTTAAAGTGGGTAATGAAACCATGATGCAAATTCTAGATAGCGAAAAAGAGCAAAAAATACTGCCGTTGTTTCGCTTAGCATTCCGTCCGTTTTTCTTAGCAGCCAGTATGCTGTCTGTTGTATCTATGCTGCTGTGGGGGCTTTTCTGGGCCGGAAATGTCTCTTTAGCAAGCTATATGTATAGCAATCCTGTTTGGTGGCATAGCCATGAAATGCTGTTTGGTTTCACTGGTGCGATTATTATCGGTTTTCTGTTAACCGCCGTACAAAACTGGACTGGCAATCCTGGTGTGAGGGGGGGGAAACTTGCGGCTATCTTTGTATTTTGGCTTGTTGCCCGATTGGGTATGTTTACAAGCACCCCAAACGTTATTTGGATGATTATTGATTTGGCCTGGATGCCTTTGGCTGCAGGGTTTCTTGCCTATCCAATTATTATTCGCCGGCAATGGAACAATTTGTTTTTTGCACCTTTGATTGTTTTGATGACGGTACTTAACGCATTATTCCACCTTAGTGCGTTGGGAATGACTGACATTCCATTACGCACAATTTCGTTCGCTACGGTTATGGTGATCAGTGTTATCGTCCTTGTTGTCGGGGGCAGGGTAATCCCTTTTTTCACTTGGCGTGGCACTCAGACAGAGCAAATTACGCGAATCGCATGGTTAGAGCTTGGAGCATTGGTTCCAAGTTGGTTGTTGCTGATTAATGTGCTGCTGCCAATACCAAGCCATATTTCACAAGTGACATTACAGCTGTTATTTGCTGTTACTGGGATTATGCATCTCATTCGCTTTTTGCGTTGGCGCAGCCTGTCAACGCTTCGTGTGCCATTGCTATGGTTGCTACACTTCGCGTATTTAGCAATGGTTATCGGGTTACTGTTGTTCGCCATTCACTATTCGTTCGGGAGTGTGAATTATAGCATTGCGCTTCATACCCTTACCGTTGGTGGTATCGGGTGTATGATCCTAGCTATGATTGCTCGTGTATCTTTGGGTCATACTGGCCGGGCATTAGAGATTAAACCTATCATAGTGGTTGCCTTCATTGCTTTGGTTTTAGCGACGCTTGCCCGTACATTGCTTATTGCCATGCAACCAGCACTGACTATTCAGGCATATGTTATTTCGGCTGGGCTATGGGCTTTAGCCTTTGCGATTTTCACTGCTGTATATTTCCCTATCTTATCTAAAGCTCGTGTAGATGGCCGCCCGGGTTAAATAGCAGGTGACAATATCGGCACAAGTCAATACACTATGCGCTCATTAATTTCGGGTAAATGAATTATGCTCAACAACGGTCCGTCACTGACTCATGCACAGCAACAAGAAGCAGCCGATAAGATCCATGAACTGATGGCTCAAGGGATCAGCAGCGGTGAAGCTATCATGATGGTGGCCAATGCAATACGTGAAGCTGAAGCGAAAAAAGCCGAGTCGGAAAGCGATCAGGAATAATTTGTCTTATCCCTGAAACGAATATTTGAAACGGGTGCCATTTGGTGCCCGTTTTTTCATCAAATCGTGCAATAAATCTCATTTGTTTATTACAAAGTGAGTAAAATCTAACGTTGAAAGAGTGAATCACACCCTTGCTTTCACTTTGGCCTTATTTAATGGGGTGTGGTCGTTGTCAGGTTTTAGATGAAGGAGGGAAGGATGAACAACCGTTACCTCAAGGCGCGTACTTTGGCCCGGGCCAAACACAAAGATCAAATGTACGGTGACGTCCCATATTATATCCATCTCGATGCCGTTTCTCGCTTAGCCAGTCCGTTTGGCACCGATGCGATGATTGTCGCGCAGCTGCATGATGTACTCGAAGATACTGAAACATCGATAGATGAGCTTGTTGCTGACTTTGGGTTTCTAGTTGCTGATTCGGTCAGCTATATGACGGATGACAAGCTGGATAGTAGGCAAGAAAGAAAGCTGCACGTTAATCAGCGTTTGGCTACATTGGACACCGTTGAAGAAGCGGCAAGAATTGCTTTAATTGTTAAAGCCTGCGACCGCTTAGCAAATGTAAGAGCTAGCTTGTATAGTAATCATCATTTTTACCAGATCTATCAAGAAGAGCACCATGCATTCAAGCAGTCGGTGTACCGCAAAGGATTATGCGAAGCGATTTGGTGGGAACTCGATAACCTATTGCGCTTTTCCGAAGCATCATAAAAAAAGGGCTCAGAAATGAGCCCTTTTTCGTTTTAATGTATAACGTGGCAAAATGTGAATATTATTCTTCGTCGTAAATTGTCGGGATCGGTTGACGCTTATGTTGCGTGGCTTGGTAAATCCCAACCAAACGATTGGCAACAGAGTGTTCAACTTCTTTGCCTTCAAGGAAATCATCGATTTGCTCGTAGCTGATGTTTAGCGCATCTTCGTCAGCTTTTTGCGGCGCAAGTTCTTCAAGATCCGCTGTTGGTACCTTAACTACAAGTTGCTCTGGTGCACCTAATCTTGCGGCTACCTGACGGACTTGGCGCTTATTTAGGCCAAAGAGAGGGGCAAGATCACAAGCTCCATCACCAAATTTAGTGTAAAAACCGGTAATATTTTCGGCAGAGTGGTCTGTACCTAATACTAGACCGCCGACTAAGCCGGCAATTTCGTATTGTGCAATCATGCGTGTACGGGCTTTTACATTGCCTTTTACGAAGTCGATAGCCCCTTGGCTCTCGGGAACAAGGCCGGTGCCATCTAGCGCTAATAGAGTACTAGCGTGAGTACCATCTACACCGTCTTTGATGTTTACGCTGACTGAATGGCTAGGCTTGATAAATGACAATGCGAGTTGCGCTTCATCTTCATCTTTTTGCTCACCATATGGTAAACGAACGGCAATGAATTGATAGTCATTGGTTTGATTGGCAGTATTCAAGCCTTCAATAGCGAGTTGTGCCAGGCGGCCAAGCGTAGTTGAATCAACCCCGCCGCTGATACCCAAAACCAGTGATTTACATCCTGATTGTTTGAGTTTCTTCTGAATGAACGCAATTCGACGTTCAATTTCAAAGTCCGTATCAATTTCTGGTAATACGCGCATTTCGTCGCGGATTAACTGTTCCATAATGAATCAATCCTCAGGGGCTTGCCCAGTTTGTAACCATATAGCGTTATTTAATGCAAAAAATAGATGAAATGCATTAAACCTTTTGCAAAATATGCGATAACTCTATGTAAGGATCAATCCTCTTACGTTAAATAAGTAAAATAATCAGTAAAACGGCACAAAAAAAGGACATTACAGCCATGACAGCATCAATTGCCATTTTCGGTAGTGCATTTAATCCACCAAGTCTTGGCCATAAGTCAGTCATCGAACGTTTGACGCATTTTGATAAAGTCATTTTGCTTCCTAGCTACAGCCATGCTTGGGGTAAACAGATGTTAGACTACGATGCTCGCTGTAAACTCGTAGAAGCATTTATTGAAGATTTGTCGCAAGATAACATCGAACTATCTACGCTAGAGCGAGATATGGCGGTCGGGGATGAAGCAATAACGACGTTTGCGGTGCTTGAAACCCTAGAAGGTATTTATCCTGGATCAAATTTAACTTTTGTTGTTGGCCCGGATAACTTTTTAAACTTCGGAAAGTTCTATAAATCCGATGAGATAATTCAGCGCTGGCAGGTACTTGCATGTCCTGAAACCGTAAAGGTTCGTAGTACGCAAATACGCGAGCATATTATCAATAGTTGCGAAATATCACATTTAACAACCGGTAATGTCGCTAAAATGCTTTATGATAATAAGTGGTATGCCAAATAGGCTTTGCTGGGTGTTGATTGTTTTATGGTGAGTTTGGTTAAGTAGTAATTATGGTTGTATTGGCTTTATCTTCTGGCTTGCTTTTATCAACAGTGTACTTTAACACTTCAACATGTATTTCTGCTGTTGTCTGTTCTCCATCCGAGTTATATGAAGTCCACCAACAACCTGAGGTTAGTCCTGCGCCTGTCATGAGTGATTGGAAACCCGCAGAGCAGCCACAAGAGAGCTTTTGGGATAATTGGGCTCGAGAACTCGACTCTCCATTTTTGTCTTCGAATGTATCATCTAGTTTTTATGGGTTAGGTGTATGGATGCCTGATAAATTTGCTGAAGATGATTTGCTGGATGTGGAAGAAGTTAGAGATCTGATAAAAAAGTATGGTTTACAAATGAGCTTTGGTATTGGTGGAGAAAAAGGTCAATCACCAAGGCTGAGATTTGACTATCGCTGGCACGAAGACCGTAACTTCGAAGATGTTTTTATCCAGGTGGAGATCCCTTTCCAATAACTATTATCTATACGTTACTGCTCAATGACTTTAGAGGCGAGTTTATTCGCTTCATATCCATCCAGTTCAGTTTTATTAAAAGAGAGTGATTCTATTACGGGGAAATGCTCTCTCATCAAGGCTTGATCCCTGTCTATGGCATAGCTGTGATGTACAACACCAAAACCACTAGGGTAAGGTGTATTCCACAGTTGACTGTTTGCAACCAAGCTTGAGGTGATAAACTGTCCAATATAGGTCACTTGGTTTGCTGTAATGTTGAAGAATATGCCTAGGTCGTCGTTTGATTTGGAGCGAACAGATTTACGTCCGTTAGTTCCTTTGAAGAGGACTTGGTTTATTTCATATCGGCCTACCGGTAAAGCCGTGACGAAAATCTGACCTTGATCTGTTTCCGATTGGAAATCTGTGTTCTTTGTTTTTGGGATAGTGGTTAAGGTAATCTGGTCTGACTGACCGGCAGGGCGTATGAATAGGGTGGTGCTGATCCCTTCTCCCGTAGATGGCCATTCGGTTGTGACGCCAAGGCTACCTGCAAGGTAACCCTTATCGGCATTGGAGTTAGCCAAAGTGTCGGGAACATCTAGGCGAACACCGGAGGTGCAACCCCAGATGAATAAACAGAATGTCAAAATAGTAAAGTTTTTCATCCTTTGCTTCCTTGCAAACATCTCTTCCAATATAGCCACAGTAATTAAACATTATACATAGCGAATAAGACAGTTGTGTAAACTAAATTTGTTATTTTGATGCTTAAATTTAGTTAAACAGAGTGCCATATTGCCGTATTTGCCACATTTGGGCTTGGATTGCCGAAACGACTGAATATTGCTCGTAGTATATGTTAACCTAGCAAAAAAATTCATGTTATTTGTAATGAGTCGTATTGTTATTCACAAAATTAAATCTGCATTTTGTCTCGGTGATCGAGATGGTTTAGCTTTCAAGCTATTTTCTTCATTTGCTATCAGCCTGTTTATTATTCTTTTGCTGCAGAATCTTGCTGAAGCAGCGATGATCAGGGTGCTGTTACATATTCCGGATAAGATCAGAACAGAAATGGTTGAGCTAGCTTATCAAGCGGAAGTGAATGTCACCGAAGGTGATATGGATGAACTTGCTGATTGGGAGCGGGGACAGAAGTACTACTTATTTGTCTTAGACGCTAATCAGTATGCTGTCAGTGGCAGAGACATGCATCCACATTTTGAGTTCAAGCTTCAATATGCTCGGGATATAGATACGGTTTTCGATAATGAGGTTAATCAGCCTATTATTGCCATTCCGTTGCAGACGGGGCATACGTTAGTCATTCAGTTTCCCAACAATCATCATCCCGCACGGTACTTTACCTACTACTTTACCATTATAAAGGTAGTAATAGCTGGCTTGATCTTAGGCGTTTTGTCTCTGCTGTTGGCTCGGTATTTACAAAAACCACTCAATAAGCTTCAAGGTGCTAGTCATCGTCTAGCGGAAGGCGATTTCTCGGTAAGGGTGAGTCATGAAGTCGGTGATACTGTGACGGAATTCGCCGCATTGGCAAATAGTTTTGACCATATGACGCGTCGAATAGATGCGTTATCTGAAAAACAAAAATGCTTGATTAGAGATGTGTCACATGAACTAAAAACACCTTTAGCACGTCATGACTTAGCCTTACACCTACTAAGAAGGAAGCTACCTCTAGAGCATCATGGTTTGCTAGACCGCCTGGAGCGTGAATCTACCGAGATGAACGAGTTGGTGAGTGAGATCCTTGAATACAGCAGGCTTGAAAATGCCAGTTATCAGTTAAGGCTGGCGCCGACAGACTTATCCGCACTCTGTGTGCTGCAAGTCGATAAGATGCAAGATAGTTTAATCGGGCAGCAAACACTCGGTTTCACTGGGGGAAGCGTGGAACGGCTTGCATTAGTCGATAACAGCCTCACACTGCGCATATTAAATAACTTAATTGGTAACGCCATTAAGTATGCTGGAGAGCAAGCAAAGATCTGTGTATCCGTCTGGGATGTGGAAGGGACAGGTCTCGAGCTTTGGGTTGAAGACTCGGGGAATGGGATATCAGCTAAACATTTAACATCAATATTTAGCCCGTTTACCCGGATACAGTCGTCTCGTGAAAAGCAATCCGGCGGATACGGGTTGGGATTGGCTATTGTTAAGGAAGCTGCAACTCTCATGAATGGCTGCGTGGATGCGGAAAACTACTCTGAGGGTTTTCGAGTCAAGGTTCAGTTACCAAAAGCGTAATATATAAGTAACTAGAGTATATAAAAGAGCCCGATGGTCGACATCGGGCTTAGTGTTATTTCTTAAGACGTTCAGTATCGATCACGTTCTTGAATTTACCAGCTTTGCTAAAGATGTAGTCTACATCTGGCGGAAAATCTTTATTGCTTTTGGCATGCTTCATCATGTCGAAGACAGTGAATTCAGTCATGATAGCGTATTGATATTCTTTGAAGCCGCCTTCAGCTTGCAGTGTTGGGTCATAGTACTTATCGCCTTTACGGATAATAGCATGATCAATCACTTCTTCGTCACAGCGGTAGCCAAGCACGTAGCGATCACCTCTACCGTAGATGACATTCATATAACTGTTAAAAAAACATTCACCCTCATTAGATGTACATGATTCAAGTACATCCTCATCCATAGCAGAAACGGTGACAATACGCATTTTGTCTGCTTTTAGGTTAAGGGCTGTCAGTTGCTGACGAACGTTATCTAGGTTTGCTTCTGTCACTTCAAATGTACCGATAATTTTTAAAAAACGCCGCATTATACCTGCCTACCATGAAAATGACACATTTCCTGTATCGTTATACCCAAGTTAGCTCTGACTCCTGCATCTTGAAGTCGCTGGGTACATCTCATTGCAGTAACCGTTTGGCGTAAGTTTACACTTCTTTACGAATGCAAAGAATGTAAATTAACTGCAAATGGTAATGGTTATCACTTATATTCCATCCCAGCACAAAAATGCATGTGGGTACGACTAAGACGCCTAACAGAAATCAATTATAAGGCGCTGTATCTCAAACGATTTGGAGTAACGGAATATGTTTAACAAAAGTCAGTTGACTTTACTTATTGGTGCCATCCTAGCGGCACCTGTTGTCTATGCCCAAGAGCACACAGCGGCGACTGATGTCGATGAGCACATGGTCGTAACGGGTCGCGACTATGGTTACAAGGCAGATACCAATACAACAGCGATGCGTATCGAAGCAACTCAGCTTGAAACAGCTGGTCAAGTGTCGGTTATAGATGAACAACTGATTGATGAGCAACGCGCAAGCTCACTAGATGAAGTGCTGCAAAACGATTCCAGCGTCTCGGTTGGTGATAAAACACGAAACCGTGTGACATACTCTTTGCGTGGTTTTGAAATACAGAGCGGTAGTGGCTTCCTGCGTGATGGAAAACAGCATTGGTCTCATTACCGCCAGCCGATTGAACTGCTGGAGCGCGTAGAGGTCGTTAAAGGGCCATCTGGTTTGCTGTATGGTAAATCAGCACCGGGCGGCCTGATCAATATGGTATCAAAGAAACCGACATACGAAACGCAAATCAATGTCAGCCAAGATATCGGTTCGGACAATGAATCACGTACCGTTGTTGATGTAAGCGGGGCACTGAACGAAGCGCAAACACTGCGAGCTCGTGCCGTTGTGTCTCAGCAAACCTATGACAACTGGCGTACATATACAGATGGCAGCACAGCTTCGACAGAACGCTTTGTCGGTGGTTTGTTTGTTGATTATGACGTTAATGACAATGTGACGGTATCTGCTCATTACGACAAGACTCGTGATAAGGGCAGTGTTGACTCAGGCGCATACGTTAAAGATGGCCAAGTCGTTCTGGGGAATGAGCACATCTGGGATGCCCAGTGGTCAGAGATTGAAAACAACGTTGAGAACTACGGTGTTGACGTTGTCGCACAACTTAATGATGTTTGGCGCCTGTCAGCAAGCTATAACCATCAGAACTTCTTGCGTCACGATACTGAAAGCTTTTCAAAGCCTGAAACATACAACCCAGAAACCGGTACATTTGAATATCAGGGCTACGATCGACTAGATGACTGGCAGTATGATACGGCTTACTTGGATTTTGTAGGTGAGTTCACAGCTCTTGGTGTTGATCACCAGTTGTTAGTTGGTTCTAACTGGTTAGGTTATTACTATCTGGGCAAAACAGACTCGATTAAAGGCCTTACCGCTGAGGTTGGTAAGCCTCTTGAGAAACCAGATGGTTTGAACTACCAAAATGCCGGCCCTAAAACCCCAACGGAGCGTGACTCTTACGGTTTCTATATTCAGGATATGGTAACGTTTAATGATCAGTGGCAGGCATTGGCTGGACTACGTTATGACCGTGAAGAAACTAAAGGCAGTGACCTTGTAGAAGATGCGATTACGCCTAAAGTTGCTGTGATTTATCATCCGCTAAGCAATGGTTCTATTTATGCGTCTTATTCTGAAAGTTTTGAACCACAGGGCGAAGTAACAAGTGGCCGTGGTAAAGTTTACCGTAATGATGGTGAGCACCTGAAACCTCGCAGTGGTAAACAGTATGAAATGGGTACTAAGTGGGAACTGTTTGACGAGCGTTTGTTTGTCACTGGTGCGGTATTTGACATTGCGCTAGAAGATGTCGCCCTTGATATTGAAAACTCTGACGGTACGTACACCAAAACACAAGGTGGTGAGCAAGTACACCGCGGTGCTGAATTCTCTTTACAAGGTTACCTGACCGAGCGCTTCTCGCTACACGGTAACGCGATGTACCTCGATGCGGAATACAAGAGCCACGAACAATACCAAGGGAACCGTCCAGCAGATGTTCCAGAGTTCGGTGCGACAGTGTGGTCTCGATATGCGTTTGAGAACAACACCAATGTTAACTTTGGTTTGACATACGTAGGTGAGCGCTACGGTGATGATGCTAACACGTTCAAGAAAGATGCTTACACGCGTGTAGATATGGGCATATCACACACTATTCATTACGATCAGAACCTAGACTTTATTGCTCGATTCAATGTGGAAAATGTTTTTGATACTGATTACATGATGGGTGGCGATAACACCAACGTGACATTAGGCGAAGGCCGCAATTACATGGCCACGTTACAAGTACGTTACTAATTGATTAATAAAGGGGGAGGGCCGTGTGCTTCCCCCTTTACTGTATTATTAATTAATGTAAATTCAAATGATATCGATTTTCATTTGATGTATATTGATTTCACTCATCGACTAGCACTCGGTGAGTTTATTTGTTTTTGGTATAGCCTTCAGAGTTTGAAGATTTTTAATTTTTATTAGTGCATTGATTTTAAAATGAATATTAAGAAAACTAGCCTGGCACTACTGGTGCTTGGTCTTACCGCTGGTGTTCAGGCCAGCACCTTAGGTGAAGCTCGACATTTAGAGAGCTCAATGAATAAAGCGTCCGCGAGCAGTCAGAAAACGATTGATCGCAGTGCAGAAGAAACACTATCGATGAAAGCTGAAATTGAACAGCTTCAGGAAGAAGTGAAAAATCTTCAGGTTTACCGCGATCATCTGGCTAACTTGGTTGATAGCCAGAACCAAGAGAAAACTAGCCTGAATCAGCAGATTGAAGGGATTAAAGATACCCGACAGGGTGTTGTTCCTTTGATGTACAGTATGCTAAACGGTCTGAAAGCCAATGTTGAAACGGATAAGCCTATCCGTCGAGAACAGCGTTTAACTCGCATTGAAAAGCTTGAAAAAATGATGGTTCAGGCTGATATCAGTGATGCAGAAAAATACCGCCGTATCTTAGAAGCCTATCAAATCGAACTTGATTACGGTACCAAGATGGGTATTTATCAAGGGCAAGTGGCACTAGATACAGGTTCGATTGAAGCGGACATGTTGTACTTGGGCCGAATATCTCTTGTTGCCCGTAGCCTCGACGGTACCAAATACTGGTCTTGGAATGAAAAAGACTCAGTTTGGCAATCACTTGATGGTTCTTTCGCTTCAGGTATCAACAAGGCATTTGCTATTGCTTCCAAGCAGGCTGCTCCAAGCCTAATTACCCTGCCAGTTTCAGTTGACGTGGAGACTAAGTAACATGAAAATCAAAGCGTTAGTGGCAGCATTGTGCCTGTTTTCAATCCCTGTGGTTTCAGCCTCAGATCTATCTGCCAACACGGCATTGGTTCAAGATACCCGCCAAGAAATGAACGTGCAGCAGCAACATAATGCTGAGCGTGAGCAGGGTTTCAAAATGACAGAGCAAGAGTTCAAAGCTCAGCGTGATGCTCTTCTCAAGCAACGTCAGCAACTTCAGAGCGAAACTGATCAATTCAGCGCTACTTTCAGCAAAAATGAAAACGATCTGGCAAAGCTTGAAGAACAGTTGCGTCTAGAAACCGGTAGCTTGGGTGAATTGTTTGGCGTTGTACGTCAGGCGGCAAAAGATCTTGACTCAGAAATGGGTTTCTCTGTTACCGGTGTTGACCGTAACGAATATCGTCAAGTAATCGATAGTATCGTTGAAGCCAGAACACTACCTTCACTAGAAGAACTTAACGGTCTGTGGAAAGGGCTTGAAGAGCAGATTTCAGCAAGCCGTGAATTGCGTGCTGTATCTGTACCATTCATTGATGGTCAGGGACAAACGACCAATGTCGATGCTTACCGTTTAGGTAGCCTTGGCTTGATCGGTGATCAAGGTTACCTTGCTTGGGATGGTAAGCGAGAAACCGCAAAGCCATACCTAAAGCAGCCGCAAGATGGCCCTGTAAGCAATCAGCTTTCACAGCTTGAACAAAGTGGCATGCAGTCAATGGTTGTTGACCCTTCTCGCGGCATCATGCTTGAGCAACTTGCTAATGCACCAGAGCTGAAGGATCGTATCGAGCACGGTGGTGTGGTAGGTAAAATTATCCTTGGCCTACTGGCGATTGGTTTGAGCATTGGTCTGTTCCGCGGCGCTAAATTGTTTGCAATTCGCCAGCAGATCAAAAAGCAGCTTAAAACACCTGAAACTCCAGGCAATAACCCACTCGGTCGAGTACTTGGCGTATACAACAAAGAGCAAAACCGCAGTGTGGAAGCGCTTGAACTTCGTCTTCTCGAAACCATTGTTGACGAGCAGCAAGGTCTGGAAAAAGGGCTTTCTATGCTTAAGCTGTTGGCAGCACTTGCGCCAATGCTGGGTCTGCTGGGTACGGTAACCGGTATGATTGAAACCTTCCAGGTGATCACACAGTTTGGTAATGGTGATCCAACCGTGATGGCTGGTGGTATTTCCATGGCACTGGTAACAACGGTTCTGGGCTTGGTAGCGGCGATGCCACTGCTTCTTGCACATAACATGTTGACAACCCAGGCTGAAACTATCCGCACTATTCTTGAAAAACAAGGTATCAGCCTCGTCGCTGAGCAAGCTGAAAAAGCAGGAATTACCGCATAATGGAAAGCAATCTGTATGAAGTTCCGCTTGTGCAAGCTTCATTCTTTGATGCTTGGAAATTCTCGCTAGAGACCTTCATGAACCAAGGTGGTCAGGTACTCTGGTGGTTAGCTGCGGTAGTGATGTTTTGCTGGATTTTAGTTATTGAGCGGGTTCTATACCTGCTCATTACCTACCCAAAACAGCGCCAGCTTTGGCTGGAAAAATGGCAATCAAGGGATGATCATTCATCTTGGTATGCACGCTCAATGCGCGATGGTTGGTTAAGCCAAGCACATATTGCTCTTAACCAGAACCTTAATTTGATCAAGGTTCTTGTGGCAATTTGTCCAATGCTTGGTCTGCTAGGTACCGTTACCGGTATGATTTCGGTATTTGATGTGATGGCCACTCAAGGCAGTAGCCAGCCGAGGTTGATGGCGTCAGGGATCTCCCTAGCTACATTACCGACAATGGCGGGTATGGTCGCAGCACTATCGGGAATGTTTGTACATTCTCGCTTAGCGAAGTCCTGTCACAAGCGCGAAATTAAGTTAGAAAAATTATTGAGGAGTCAGTAATGAGACTGAGTCGTCCTTCTTCAGCTCGTGAAGATGCTCAGGTAGACCTGACATCTATGCTGGATATTGTATTTATCATGTTGATTTTCTTCATTGTGACCAGTTCATTTGTTCGTGAATCTGGCGTCGAAGTCAATCGTCCGCAAGCCAGTAATGTCGTCAGCCAAAAAGATGCGGGTATCTTTATTGCTATCACGTCAGCCAATGATGTGTATATCGATAAACGTGTTGTTGATGTCGAGCGTGTTCAGGCAACGTTAGAACATTTGTTGCTTGAACAACCTGAAGCATCCTTGGTGATCCAAGCTGATGAACATGCTTACAACGGTACGGTTGTTCGAGTAATGGATGCAGCTAAAGGCGCGGGTGTGCAGAAAATAGCGTTGGCAGCGGAGAAGCGCTAATGCTGCGTGTACTTATTGCAATTCCCGCCGCATTCTTGATGGCGTTAGGCTTGTTCACGTTTATGGCCTGGATGGTGGATAACGGCAATCAACGCCCTGAAACTGAAAAGCAATTGCTAGCGTTTGATATGGTGATGGAGGAGCAGGAGCGTGAAGCTCAGCGCCGTCAACGTGCTGTGCCGGAGAAGCCTGAAACACCAGAACCGCCACCAAAGGCAACGCCTCAAGCCTCTAATCAGGCTGCGACAAATACGGTGAGCCCGTCGATGCCCAGCCTTAACCTAGACGCTTCTGTATCCGGTTTAGCGATCAATGTTCCGACTTTTTCTGATTTTGGTGCTAATCAACAAGCGATGCCACTGTATCGTGTTGAGCCCAAGTATCCTGCTCGCGCGATGAAGCAGGGCGCCCAAGGTTACGTTGTAATGTCATTTACGATTGATCCACAAGGCCGCCCAACAGATATCAGTGTGCTTGATGCCAAGCCGCGTCGTTTATTTGAACGTGAAGCCATGAGGGCTTTGAAAAAATGGAAGTACCAGCCTAAAGTCGTTGATGGCAAGTCGATTGCACAGGTCGGTCAAACGGTCAGATTGGAGTTTAAGATAGAGAAATGATCAAAAAATTGACATTAATTGCTGCTTTATCACTTCCTCTTGGCCTGATCCCTGAACAAGCGATCTCTGCTGAGTTATCACAGTATACGGCGGGTCGGGTTCAGCGTGCTCACAACCTTCAGCAAGACGAGAAGGTTGGTGACGCGATTACCTTGTTGGAAGGACTAAACCCATCCCGTGATTACGATAAAGCATACGTTCAACGTATGTTGGGTGTGTTTTATTGGCAGCAGGATAACACGGCTAAAGCGATCTCAAATTTGACTGAAGCGGTCAATTCAGGGTTGTTACAAGATGAGCAAGCTTGGATCACGCAACGAATGCTCGCGGATATTTTACTATCGAGTGAAAAGTTTAAGCAGGCATTACCGCATTACTATGCGTTAAGCAAAAATATCCCGGAAAATCAGAAAGCCGATGAACTGTGGCTTCGTATCGCTCAGTCTCACTATCAGATTTCTGAGTGGAAACAGACGATATCGGCTATCAATACTTACGCCAAGTACGCTGGTAAAATGGATGTTCAGCCACTAACCATCAAGTTAGGAGCCCAACTACAACAGCAGCAGTGGAAGGTGGCGTTGCCAACACTGGAAGCGCTGATTGTGCTTGAACCTAATAAATTGGTTTGGTGGCAGCAGACTGCTGGTATCCAATTGCGTTTGGGTCAGTCACAGTCAGCGTTGGATACTTTGGCGTTGGCACGTCGACAAGGTGTTGAGCTTTCCCAGCAGGATTTGAAAACCCTCGCTCAGCTTTATGCGCAGCGCGGTATTCCGGAAAGAGCCGCGATCCTGTATTCGCAGCTTGATGGGGCAACGACTGATGTTGAGCTTGTTGTTTCGCAGGCGCAATATTGGCAAATTGCTAAAGAGTGGGATAAATCTATCGCCATTTGGAAGCAAGCCGCGCAGCTGAATAATCAATACCGATGGCAGCTAGCTCAGCTATTACTGCAGCAAGGCTATTACCAGCAGGCGATTGCTGAGCTGGATAAGGTATCTGATAAACAGCATGACGCCGATGTAGCATTGGCCAAGGTAAGAGCCTATTACAAGCTGAATAACTTTGAAAAAGCGATCATCTTCGCCAAGCAAGCTGACAATATCGAGTCGAGCTCTGCATCAAAGAGTTGGATAAAGTATCTTTCTCAAAAGCGAGAAATGGCCAGTTAAATCAACCGCTGCTTTTGCCTAAGGCTACGATTGTGATATCAGCAATATGTTTGTTGAATGTCACAAAAGTGGCCTTTTTTTGTAACAAAAACCAGACGGTTCCCGCTGATATGAAATAACTCACATTAAAATAACGCGAATGAGCGCAAGCTACTCAAGACGATGAAATAATGTAGTTTGGTTATTCTTAATATTATCCTTACGGCGATTTGGGCTTGTGCTTATGGACGTACCCATCCGAAAATTGACCTGGAAGACGACAAGGCGGGAAACCGCCATACATGCAGATAAATAGCGTTTGTCTTTCTCAATTTCGGAGGCTGATATGTCGATGAATGAAATTCGCAATATTGCAATAGTGGGGCAAAGCGGGGTTGGTAAAACAACCTTGATAGAACGCCTGCTATTTGAATCAGAATGCTCCACACATTTAGGTCATGTCAAGGAGGGTGACACTGTCACTGATTTTGATGACCAATCTATTCACTATCAACACAGTATCGAAGCCACTCCTGCTGCTTTGTGTTGGCGCAAACACCGCATGAATGTTATTGATACTCCCGGTTTGCCTGAGCTATTGGGTCGCACTTTGAGTATCTATCCAGCGGTAGAAACAACGGCTTTAGTCTTTGATGCAAATACACCGTTAAATCAAGTATCAGAAAAACTGTATTCTTTTGCGAAGTTGCAGAAGAAATGCCAAATGATCATTATTAATAAAGTTGATCTCAATCCTGATAAAATCCCGCAGATTCTCTATGAGATCCAATCGCATTTTGGCCAAGAATGTCTGCCTATAAACTTGCCTTCTGATGATGGAAAATCGATTGTTGATTGTTATTTTTCTCCAGACTATGAAGCTTCTACACTTTGGGATAGCGTGGAGTCAGCACATGAGCAACTTATCGATCAGGTTATTGAAGTCGATGAGAAACTCATGGAGTTGTATTTAGAGCAGGGTTCATCATTAACAGCTAAGCAATTACACGACCCCTTTGAGGAAGCCTTACGTACAGGGCATGTGATCCCGATTTGTTTTGTTTCCGCAGAGACAGGGCAAGGCATTTCATTACTCCTGCAAACCCTCGCTGAAATCATGCCTATGCCATCGGAAGGTAACCCGCCAATGCTGGAGAAAAACAATCAGCAAATCCGGGTTGATTGCGAAAAGCTCGATCATACCGTTGCCCATGTATACAAAGTCAGTGTTGACCCTTATCTGGGTAAGTTGGCTTATATAAGAGTGTTCCAGGGTGAAATCAATGCGGGCTCTCAGCTTTATATTGGTGAGAACAGTAAAGCGTTCAAAGTAGGCCATTTGTACCAGTTACAAGGTAAGAAACGCATTGAGATCGCAAATGCACGCGCTGGTGACTTCTGTGTATTGGCCAAGGTTGATGATTTGAATTTTGATTCAGTGGTTCATGACTCGCATGATGAAGATAATGTCATGATGAAAACGCTAGATTTCCCTTCGCCTATGTACAGTTTGGCTATTCAAACAACCAAAAGGGGAGATGAGCAGAAACTATCGGAAGTCCTCCATAAAATAGCCGCTGAAGACCCTTCCTTGCGACTTGAGCATCGTACGCGTACTAATGAAACTGTACTAAGCGGACAAGGTGAATTTCATTTAAAAATTGCCCTCGAGAAAATGGCTTCAGTTTATAAACTCAATGTAAATACCGAGCAGCCAAGTATTGAATACTTTGAGACTATCACCCAACAGGCTGAAGGGCATTACCGTCATAAAAAGCAAAGTGGTGGTGCTGGACAGTTTGGTGAAGTGCAATTGAAAGTAAGACCCTTAGATCGCGGGGAAGGTTTTGTTTTCATCAATAAAGTGGTGGGCGGGGCAATACCGACGTCTTTGATTCCAGCGGTCGAAAAAGGTATCCGCCAAGCGGTTGAAGAAGGCGCAATTTCACGTAACCCAATCCATGACATTGAAGTTACCGTCTATGACGGCAAATATCATTCTGTTGACTCAAAAGAAATTGCGTTTGTCATTGCGGGCAAGAAAGCCTTTTTAGATGCTGTAAATAACGCCAGTCCTATCGTACTTGAACCAATTGTTGAACTTAAACTGCAGATCCCAACCGACTCGGTGGGGGACATTAGCGGTGATTTAGCCGCTAATCGTGGTGTGATCTTAGGTACTCAGTCTGAGGAAAATAACTTTACTTCGCTACAGGCAAGAATTCCACAAAATGAGCTTCTGGATTATTCACAGCGATTAAGAGCAATGACCGGAGGTGAGGGAAGCTTTAGCATGGTGTTGAGCCATTACGACCCAGCACCAAACACCGTGCAGAAGAAGGTATGTAGTGCTGCGGACGCAACATGCTAGCCGCTAGTTAACTCTTAATCACTTTTATGAATTTTGATTGAATGTAGGCTCCTGAAATCAGGAGCCTATTTATTAAGGTTGTGTGACTGGTTTGATATGAGCCTTGACTGCTAGTGAAAAATCAGTAGTCGGTTAAGTTACTTTTTATCTGGTCGTTTATATCTAAGAGAATTAATGATGTTAGGGGGTTGCATGTCTCTTGGAGTAAACCTGTCAGTCGATGACAAACAAAAGCTCGTATCAGAACTTAAGATGGTTGTAACTAATCGTTTTCCGAACCGGGAAGTGAAAATAATAAAGCAAACTCAGCAGCAAGGAACAGTTTCGCTGCACTTCGAAGTGAACGATGGCGATCTTATCAAAATTGACCTGCCGTAGACGTTTCTCGTTGAAGCTTATTTCCATGGTAGATTACTGATTAGTCTACATATCTATCATGGAGATTTTGATAAATCTGACTACGTCGCAGCTAAATGCGATTCTTGATATTGACGTGCAGGCACAATTGCAACTGCTTTGGCGTGCGTTGGTTAAATTTGGATAATTAGATCAAGAGCATAATGCTGTTGTCTCAGTGTGAAAATGTGCCTGCATGCTCACAAACTGTTTAGGTATTGCTGTGTTTATCATATAAGCAACTATTAGTTTGGAGTATGTAATGAACAATCGTCTAGCTTTAGGGTGCATCACGCTTTGCGTAACAACCGGTTCATTCGCTAATGATTATATTGAAAGTATTAAGATCCCTATGGCCGATAATGGATTGTTTGGTAAGAACAGCATCAATCTTGAAGCGACCGTTTATAAACCCGAGGGTAAGGGGCCTTTCCCTACTGTTATTTTTAATCATGGTTCAACGGGGCCGAACGTTATTCCCATCGGCTACACTATTAACCCTTGGGGCTTTGGCGAGTACTTGGTAAGCAAGAATATTGCGCTGATCATTCCGATGAGAAGGGGGCGTGGTAAGTCAGAGGGTAGCTATAGCGAATTATATACGTGCGATCGTGAAGGGATTAAACTGGGGGTGGACTATGCGGTGCAATCTTTAGACGCAACGTATGACTACCTAATGCAGCAATCATGGGTCGATAAAGAAAGGATGCTGCTATCGGGTAATTCTCGGGGCGGGATCCTTTCTTTGGTGTATGCATCAGAGCATCCAGATGCATTTTCGGGTGTTATCAATTTTTCAGGTGGTTGGGTGGGGGATGTTTGTAACATAGATTCCCAGTCGCAAAATATCGAAATATTTGAAGATGTAGCCCAGAAACTGAAAACACCGACACTGTTTATTTATGGTCATAACGACCCATATTATTCAGATACCACTATTGAAAGCTTCGTCACCGCTTACGAGCAGGCGGGTGGGCAAGTCGACTTCAAGTTTTATCAGCTAGGAAAGAATGTGTCAGGGCACGATGTTTTCTACAATCATGGCCATTTATGGTCGTATGTTGTCGATAATTACTTGATTGAGGCATTTGAGTGAAGCCTTCCAGTAATAATTAAAAGGAAAGCCGCAGGAAGTTCGTCTATCACTGCGGCCTGAATAACCTATAAGAGAGGTTATGCTGCCAGTTCCTGTCCTGCAAGCTCACTATTCCCTCGTTTTACACAGACGAAGAAAGCATTACCTGATGTGTTGCTAAGTGGGACGATTTTTTCGTAGTCGTGGTCGAACATGTATACGTCAAAATACGGTGACAGCAATTGACGCATTTGCTCGAAACTAACCGCAACCATCGGATGTTCATCCTTCCACTGAAGGGTTTCATCACCGTTGTGTTTCTCGATGCTCAGCTTGAGCGATTGACGTTCCCCGTCACCAGGGTAATGCCAGCCAGAAGCAAAGACAAAGTCTTCACCGTTGTGCTGTGCGCTATGGCGAACGAACAAGCGGTTATCGATCATGTTCTTCTCAACCACATTAAAGCAAAACATGCCGCCATCACGCAGTGCAGAGTGGGCACTGGCAATACAGGCTTTCAGTTTCTCAATGTCGCCACTGTAGTGGATAGAATAGAGAAAACAGGTGATTAAATCGAGTTTGGACTCGACGGTAAAGCCACACATGTCTTGTTGGATAAAGCTTGCTTCAGGGCAGCGTAGTTTGGCCTGGTCAAGCATTGGCTGATTGAGATCTAACCCTTGGCTCTGATAACCATTGTCAACTAAGTGGCGAATGTGAGGCCCGGTTCCACATGCCAAGTCAAGGTGACGTTTGCCTTCATTGCCGAATAACTGGTGCAACCGACGTACATAGGTACTTTGCGCCTGATAGTCGATATCAGCACACATCAAGTCATAGTAGCCTGATAGGTCGGTGTATAAAGCATTGGAGGACGTTGTTGTCACTGGCATTTACCTGAAAGCATAAAGGTTGCGCAGGATAAGGCCAGTAACACCGATAGGAAAACAAATTATACTGCAGGTATCGATGAAAGTTATAAATCGATACTTGGCGTCGTTACCTAAAGTTAATACCTGACACCAATACCTATTGTTATGCTGAGGGTTAGTGCGTCTTATCTTTAATTAACGTGCCGGATGTAATTTTAGTTTGATAAGTGTACACTTATCAAACTGACATAGACCCTGGACTTACCTTGAAAGAAAACACTAACAAACACCAGTGCGGAAGCAGAGGTGGGTCAAGGCCCGGCTGTGGTCGTAAACCCGGTGTGAAAACACGGCCTGTACGCCTACCGGAATGGCTACTGGACGCACTAGAAGAAATCGATGACCCTCGCCACTGTATTGTTAAAGCTTGCATAGAACATTACGGCATTGAACCTCCCCGACAGACAGAGTCACATGACTAAAAAACAGTTTTTCGCGCATTTTCTGCGTATGAATCGTAAGTCGTATCTGCTTGCGATCGTGTTCATTTTTCTTGTTAACTGGCTTCAAGTAGAAATACCACGTTATATTCAGCTAGCGATTGATTTGATTGATGGCGCATCCGTCGCCGACCAGCAACAGCTTAAAACCTACGTTGGAATTGTGGTGATCATGGCAGTGTCTATGGTCATGGTCCGTATTTTATCGCGTATTTATGCACTTAATCCTGGTCGTATCACAGAGGCAGCGCTCAAGAATATTCTTCTGAAAAAGCTTAACCGACGGCCTAATAGCTTTCATGACCGATTCGCCTCTGGAAGGCTCATTTCCATCATGAATAATGACATAAGTGGCGTAAGGCTGCTATTTGGTGTGGGTTTTCTGCAATTTTTCAATGCGTTATTAGCACTGTCGTTAACACCTCTCTGGATGTGGCGTATTTCGCCAGAATTGACGATGTATTCGGTGATACCGATTGCGATTGCGTTTGTTATTTTTCGTATCGGCTTTAAGCGTATGAAAGCACTCCATATGGATCATATGCATCGATTACAGACTCTTTCAGCGCAATTAATGAGTTACTTAACCGGTATCGATTTGATTAAAAGCCAGCAGATGTCGCCTTGGGTGAAAACGGAAATAGAAAAGCTCAATCAGCAATTACTTCATTGTCGAATGAAGATCACCCGTATTCAGGTGTTTTTTATGCCTGTTCTGGATTATGCCAATGACTTGATGAAAGTGCTGATCCTTGGTTTAGGTGGTTACATGCTGATGCAGCAACAGCTCACGCTTGGTGAGATTACTGCTTTTCTTACCTATTCGGTTTTGCTTGCTATGCCACTCATGCAGCTTGGTCGAATTGCCACCATTTACCAGCGCGGTATGGTCGGTATAACCAGTGCACAGACCATTCTGAATGCTGAAATCCCAGAACAGGATGCGATGCAACTTTCTCAATCAGAAGTTGATAGCTTGAAAGGCAAAACTCTCTCGGTGCAAAACCTGAGCTTTAGCTATCCGGATGAAGACCGTCTAATACTGGACAACATTAGCTTCGATATTTCGCCTGGTAAAAAAGTTGGCGTATTGGGCAGTATTGGTGCAGGTAAGACAACACTCGTTAATTGCCTTAACCACCACCTTGATGTGCCGGCACATTCCGTACTCCTTGGCGATAAAGACATAACAACTTTTTCGCGTAGTGATTTACGTCGATTCGTAAAAACTGTGACTCAGGATCCTTATCTATTCTCGGCAACGGTGGAAGAGAATATTCGCTTTGGTAGCCGTGATGCAGATATTACGAAACAGCAAGTCGATGAGGTGCTTGAACTGAGTCAACTGGCCAGTGATGTGACACGTTTTAAAGACGGTGATCAGACGCTTGTTGGTGAAAAAGGAATTATGCTGTCCGGTGGTCAGAAACAACGTTTAAGTATTGCTCGCGCACTGCTTCAACCCAGTGACCTGATCATTATGGATAATGTGCTTTCAGCTGTTGATTACGAAACCGAACGTAAGATCCTAGAAGGTCTGTTTGGCCAGGTGAGCACACAATCTGTACTTGTGGTATCACACCGTGTCAATGCGCTTGAGTATATGGATGAAATTATCGTACTCCATGAAGGTAAGATTATTGCCAAAGGTACCCATGCCACGTTACTCCAAACGTGTCCTTACTATTACGAAACATGGCAATTGCAGCAAAATGAAACGGAGACTCAAGCATGTTGAAAGGTGTTGATGTTAAATACTTAAAGCACTTTTTTAAATTTGCTAAAAAGTACAGAAGGTCTGCGTTACTTGGTATTGCCATGCTGCCGCTGACAGTGATCACTAGCCTGTTGTTCCCTTGGTTGATTATAAAGGTGATTGATACTCACCTTACTCAGGGAAATATGGATGGATTGCTGCTTCACATTTTCTATTTGCTTATCGTGCTTGTTGTCAGCTATGTGGTGGATACCACCTATTCGTACCAACTCCGAAAAACCGGTCAGCACACCATAACGGATATGCGAACGGTGCTGTTTGAGCGCGTGTTGAAATTGCCACGTAGCTATTTTGACAATACGCCGACCGGGGTAACACTTTCTCGCTTGACGAGTGACTTGGAAACTATTGGTGAATCCTTCGTTCAATCCATTGTTGGGTTGGTTAAAGACTCCATTAATACCATAGCACTGCTGGTGATGATGTTATTTATCGATTGGCAACTGACGCTCATTGTCTTGGTCATCATGCCGCCCGTGATGTTTCTCACTCGGTATGTTCGAAACCGTCTTCGGGCAACGTATCAAATCACACGCTCGGCATTAGCGCGGGGTATTGGTTTCTTGCAGGAAGTGTTAATTGGCGTAAAAACAGTCCAATTGTATCGCGCAGAAGAGGAAGTTGAAGCTAAGTACAAAGGCTATACTGACGAGTTTTTAAAAGCTCAAATGAAAGCAAATAAATATGATGCTATTTTGTTTGCCTTTATTTCCGGCGTTACCTCAGTCACTATCGCGTTGATGATCTGGTATGGTTCTGGTCAGGTGATGCAAAACGCCTTAACCTTGGGGGTTTTGATCGCGTTTATTAATACGCTGGAAAAAGTCTTTGTGCCTATCCGGGACTTTACCTCGCAGATTGCTTCCATCCAAAGCTCCTTTGCTGCTTTCGACCATATTGAAGAACTCTTTGTCGAGCCTATGGAAGAAGAAGGGCGTCAACTACAGCCTAGTCACAAGGTGAAAGAGCAGCTTAGTGAATTTGTCAGCCTTGAATTTAAGAACGTCAGCTTCCGCTATAAAGAGGATTCTCCCTACGTACTGAACAATGTGTCCTTTACTTTGGACAAGGGCCATCAGATTGCGCTGGTGGGCTCAACCGGATCAGGCAAGTCGACCATTTTGCGTCTGCTCTCAAAAACATATCAAGGTTATGAAGGAAGTATCCTTTTAAATGGGATAGAGCTTTCTGAAATTTCGATTGAGGACTCAGCCCATCTATTTTCATTGATGATGCAGGACGTTTACCTGTTTGAAGAGAGTATAGAGTTCAATATCGCTCTGGGTAAGGAGGTTATCACTCGTGAACAGGTCGAGCAGGCATCACGCTATGTTTTTGCTGATAAGTTCATTGAACAACTTCCTCAAAGCTATGATTTCCGTTTGGATAAAAACGGCTCGAACCTTTCTGTAGGCCAGACTCAGCTAATTTCGTTTGCACGTGCGGTTGCACAGGGCGGTCAGGTAATGATGCTGGATGAAGCCACAAGTTCTGTTGACTCCATTACAGAGGATCTGATCCAAAAAGCGATGCAGCGACTGTTTAAAGAGAAAACCGTTATCGCCATTGCACACCGCCTGAGTACAGTTCGCCATTCGGATATGATTTTAGTGCTAGAACAAGGTGAAATCGTAGAGCGGGGTAATCATCAAGAGCTAATTGCGCATAACGGTATTTATGCGGGTTTGCTTAGCGAGTCTATCGTGCAGGTGCCTGAGCAGGATGTGAAGACTGCTTAAGTGATAGCTGAGCATCAAGTTCTCAGTAGTCACAACATCAATAGTAAACGGCCTCAATAACGAGGCCGTTTATTTCTAAGCCGTAATGCTTTATGCGACGCTTAACATTTTCTGTTGATGTGCAAGGTACTCATCATACGTGCCTTGGAAGTTGACAAGTTTCTTGTCTTTCACATCAATAATTGATGTTGCAAGAGATGATACAAACTCGCGGTCATGGCTGACAAAAATTAGTGTACCTTCATATTTTTTCAAAGCGTTGTTTAGCGCTTCAATGGCTTCCATATCCATGTGGTTCGTTGGTTCATCCATTACCAGAACATTGACGTCTTGCATCATTAACTTACCAAACAGTAAGCGGTTCTTTTCACCACCAGAACAATTCTTTGCTTTTTTGTTGGCGTCATCAGCAGTGAATAGAAGGCGACCTAAAATACCACGTACCATCAAGTCATCATGTTTCGTTGTACGCCACTGTGAAATCCAATCGAAGATACTTAAATCGTTATCGAAATCAGCTGTACTATCCTGAGGACAGTAACCGATAGAAGCATTTTCAGACCACTTAACAATGCCGTGGTTTTGTTCTAACTCGTTGACTAGGCAGCGAAGGAATGTTGTCTTACCCACGCCATTTTCACCTATTACCGCTAAACGAGTTCCCGCTTCTAGAAGTAAATTACCCTTTTCGAACAGTAGTTCATCATCAAAAGCGTGACCTAAATCTTGTAGCTCAAGTGCTTGGCGGTGCAACTTCTTACCTTCACCAAAATCAATAGACGGGCTAATACGGCTTGACGATTTAACTTCATCTAGCTTGATTTTATCCAGCTTCTTCGCACGAGAACTTGCTTGTTTAGCTTTAGATGCATTGGCACCAAAGCGGTTAACGAAATCTTGAAGTTCGCTAATCTCAGCCGCCTTTTTAGCATTTCCTGCAAGCAATTGTTCGCGGATCAAACCTGAGGCCTCAAGGAAGTATTCGTAGTTACCAGGGTAAATACGCAATTCACCGTAGTCGATGTCTGCCATGTGGGTACATACTGAGTTCAAGAAGTGTCGGTCATGCGAAATGATGATCATTGTACACTTACGTTGATTTAGCTCTTCAGCAAGCCAGTTGATCGTATGAATATCCAAGTTGTTGGTTGGCTCATCTAACAACAAGATATCAGGATTGGCAAAAAGTGCTTGTGCAAGTAACACACGAAGCTTCCAACCTGGAGCGACTTGCTGCATGAGGCCGAAATGGAATTCTTCTTCGATACCCGCTTGAAGCAAAATGTCGCCAGCACGGCTTTCTGCTGTATAGCCGTCCATTTCTGCGAATTCACTTTCAAGTTCAGCGACTTTCATGCCATCTTCTTCACTCACCTCTGGTAGTGAGTAAATACGGTCGCGTTCTTTTTTAATCTCCCATAGCTTACGGTCACCCATAATAACTACGTCGATAACGTTGTGCTGTTCGAAAGCAAACTGGTCCTGGCTCAGTACGCCAAGTTTTAGTCCCGGTGTAATAGAGACATTGCCAGAGCTTGGTGTTAGTGCGCCACTCAGTATTTTCATGAACGTTGATTTACCACATCCATTGGCTCCGATTAAGCCGTAACGGTTACCGTTACCGAACTTAGCAGAAATGTTTTCAAATAAAGGCTCGGCGCCGAATTGCATGGTGATGTTAGCGGTTGAGATCAAAGAAGTATTCCTAGGTATAAGATGAACTAATTGCTTAGTCAGATATGCCAAATCAACAGAAATGAAAGCACGAATTAATAGCTGGCGGATTATACAGATATATTGAACAAAAAACAGATGTGAGAGATAAGTCACAGAAGGTGATTGAGTTGGATGGAGAATCTAGAGGGTGTTTTGCTAAGTTTTCAATTAAAGTCTGGACAGTTCTAGGTAAAACGCCCCCAATTTGGGAGCGTTTAAATCTCATTAAGCTTTCAGTCATAGCGCCGGGATCTCACTTCAAGATCCTGCCAGCTTACCGCTCGGCTTTATCAGGCTTAATCGAGTAACTCACGTTTGATCACTGTCATTACGCCAGCATCACGATGACTAGGCGCTGAAAAACGCGCGGTTTGTTTAACCTTAGGGTGGGCGTTGTCCATGGCGTATGAGTGATAGCTCGCTTTGAGCATTTCCAAATCATTGAGGTAATCACCAAAACTCATCGTCTGCTCATGGCTAAATCCAAGAGTGTTCTGCAAGTGTTCAATTGCCGCCCCCTTAGAAGCTTGGGCATTCATCACATCAAGCCAGATTTTAGCGCTTACTACCACTTGATGGCTTTCACCAAACTCACGATCGAAACTCGGGAACACATGCGCCTCTGTGCCATCAAAATGACAAATGGCGACTTTAATAAACTCATCTTCGACAGCTAATAGGTCGTCGACATATTGGCAACGATGGTAGTATTTAGCGAACTCTTTCAGCGCCAGTGGGTCTTGGGTTTCAATGTAAGCCGACTGCGTACCACACAAGACGATACTTGCCCCGTCGATTGCTCGTGCCTGCTTAATAATCGCTTCAATAGAGGGAGAGTCGATTTCACAACGATACAATTCTTTGCCTTGGTGCATCACCATGGTGCCATTTTCGGCGATAAACATCATACGATCACGAATCGGTGCGAATGTCTCCATTAAGCTGTAATACTGACGACCCGATGCGGCGGCGAAAATGATATCGCGCTGCTCTAATTGCTGGTAAACCGAATAGAAGTCTTCTGGTAGTTGGCTATTGTGATCGAGCAGAGTACCGTCCATATCGACGGCAATAAATTTGATATCTTTACTTGGCATAGTTGACCGTGTTGTTGGCAAAAGATTTGAGTCAAGTAAGACAAATTACATCACTCTCTATTCTCTGCAAGTGATTTCCATCAAGCGAAGAGTAACTATGGACAATATACCCGGTCTCGGCCGGGTATCGTAAGGCTAGAAGTCGTACTGATTCATCACTCCAGCCAGGATCTTGTCAGCGATATACTTATGCGTCGCAGTCGTTGGATGGGTGACGCCCCAGAATACATACTTGTCAGAACTGTGATAGGCACAGTCATTGGTTAGGCTATGGCTGTAAAGATAATCCATCGCGTTACTGCGATTGATGTTCAGGCACGCGTCTTTGGCGTTTTCAAATCCATGTGCTTTGGGTTCTGTGGTCAGGTCATTAAACATCTGCGCGGCATCCACAAGGGCGATATTGATCCCTGTATCCTGATAGTACTGAGCTTGCTCGCGGATATAGACATTAAATAGTTCAATCTTTGCGCGGACTTTCTCAATCTCATCTTGGGTTGAGTACTTAAATTGTGGTGCCTTGGTCGCATCCGGTAGGGTAAATAGCATGATATTTTGCGCGCCAGCATCTGTCAGCCGAATAAGTGCGCTGCTAAAGTCTGCCTTCACCTCTGAGACTTCACGGTCATAGTTCATAAAGTCATTCAGGCCAAACTCTAGAGTAAACAGGGTACGCTCTGGCCGATAGTTTTTAGCCATTTTCATATAGGTCAGGTAAGAGGTTACCTGCTCAGTCACACCAGTCAGGGCCACGTATTGATTAGTACCTGCAGCGCCACCTACTGCCCAGTTATAAAGAGGGATATTTTTGTCACGTGCCAAGTATTCTGTCCATACCAGTCCATTGGAGAAACGGCCTAAAAACCACGAGTTGCGGTTAGGGAACAGCCATTGTGAAGCGTTAAACATGTTGCCGGTATCAGAGAGGCTATCACCAAAGGCAACCATTTTATTGATAGTATCCGGCTGGAAAACTGAATCGTTGGTCCAAATAGAGTGGTTAAAAGACGCGCGGTTATCTGCCGCATAGTAGCTCATATCGGCCGTTTCATGTTCCACGCCCAGCGTCGCCTTACAGCGCTCGGTGATTTTCTCCTGGCTAGTATCGGTATAGAACATGTTTTTAAATGAAACCGATGACCACCAGTATCCGTCAAGGGTGAAGTAGTCACCGTTTTTATCTAGCGCCCACTCCCAGGTAGTGGCAGGGTCGTCATGATTATAATGAGGGCGGTACCAGCAGCGAACGTAAGTATAAGTTTGGTTAGCCTGAATATTGCTGACTTGGGCTAAAGTAATGGATTCGGGTGTGGGTGGTTCTGAAGCGTATGCCACCATCGGCAATAGCAAAGTAAGGAGTAATTTCTTCATCGTATTTTTCTTCTAGTTAATGACAACTATTCTACTAACCATCTGATTAATAGAATCATTATTAGAGATTTTTCAATCGGGATTGATGGCGTTATTTTGCATTTGAATGGGTTTGGGTCAATTGCTTTGTTTAGGTAATGTATTAACTTGGTATGGGGATCGCTTTATAAACAAAAAAGGAAAAATGACTTAATCAATAAAGCCTGCATCAAGAGTTAATCCAATACACGTTTTAGCCCTGATACATAGGAAGGAAATTGCGAAATAGTATTGTGGTCGGCACCGGTAATGACAAATACCTCTATCAGCTGATCGCCAAATTCAGCGATTAGTTGGTCGGTTCTTTCTCGTGGGATCACGCGATCTTCTTCTGCTATGAAGATATAGGTTTGAGCCGAAATATCTTTTACTCTATCCGAAGATCGGAATCTGTCTTTGATCATCCAGGAAACGGGGAACATCCAATAGATATCTTTAGCGACATTTTCAATGCTATCAAATGGCGTCACTAAGATAAGTTTGTCCACTTGCTGATTAGCCGCAACGTATGTGGCAATACCAGAGCCAAGGCTTCTGCCCATCAAGGATAATGAATCATGTTTAGTTTTAACCGACTGAAATATCTGTACAGCATCGCTATATAAAACCATCTCGGTAGGTGTACCTACATTATTACCATAACCTCGGTAAGGGATAAGATAGACGGTATAATTCGGGATTACTGACTTGAAGAATGGAATATTGGCTTCGATACTTTCTGCGTTCCCGCCATAGTAGATTAACGCCTTAGGTTGTCCTTCATTGAGCACCCAACCAAAAAGCTGGGCACCATCAACAGCGAAGCTGGTATTCATCTCGCCGTAAACATCACTGGCAGGCTGGGGAAAGTACAGAAACTGGCGTTGTAGGGAACAAAAAGTAAGCGCAAAAAGGGCATATATCACCACGAAGGTAACCAATATACTGTTCATGTTCGCTACCTGTCTTGCCTGCGTTTACTCCAATAATAGACGAGTGCATAAATAACTAAATTGATTCCCATAGCCGCAATACCCAGTAAAACCTGGATATCAAAGCGTAAACCAACAGGATAAATAACAGGAATGATATAGTGCTCGACAAATCCTCCCGGATAACCTTCACCACCTGCCGCTAGCCTCAGTTGGTTTTCCAATGGCGTTAAAGGGCAGATCCAGCCTTTGAAACTGATCACCGCTACCCATAGCGCTGCAGGAATATGGACAATCACCATATAGCCACGCCATAGAGCCAGCGAGCCTCCGAACAACGCGAAGATGATAAATAAAAGGTGAAGTATTACGACAAGATCTGCCAATATTCGATAAATCATAAGTTATCACCCCTTTCTTCAGTCAAACATAGCTTATCAAAGCAATAACTGTTATCCACATTCAGGTCAAAGTTTGAAAGTTATACCGACTTGCAACACGTGGGTTCTTAGCTGTTATCAACAAAATCTGGGGACAGTTTAAGCAGAACCAAGTTTTCACGATCTAATGGATTGACGGATCTTTAACTCAGCCAGTGAGACTAGGGGGGGGAATAGCCAGACTCTCAAAGGCAAATGCCGCTTATTCTTTGGGATAAATATCATCACTCAACACTGTAACTATAAAAGGTTTTCCCCTAAACATGTTTCAGTACCACATCTTATTTATCTTTGAACTTATTTTTTACCGAGTACACTCTGAGTAAATATTTACTTTTTCATGGAGGCAATATGAGTGGTGGTGTTACATCTGCAATCTTGGCTGCAGAGCAGGTTTCGACATTGTCATGGGATAACGTGATCTTGCCTTTGGTTATTCTGGGCGCCGGAATCTTTACGTTGTATTCAAAACGTATTTTGACGTGGCTCGAAAGGAAATCTCCTGGGATGAAAAAGAAAGATAAGAAGAAAAATGGCAAATAATGGTACTAATCTCTACCGGCTAAACCGTTTGTGCCCAAAGCTTGGTATCAGGCAACCTAGTCATGCCTTCTAGATTTAGAAAGCATGACTGCGTTAAATTAAAGGTAGATAGAACAACACAAGAGGTTTATTTAACCTCGTACCTCAGTAGAACTTTGTTATCTAATACGACATTTGATGACCAAATAAAACTCGCGCCCGCGCCACTGAATTTTTCAATGAAGTTCATGTAGGCATTTTTATTTTCTACGCCAATCTCATCTTCTGAGTATAACGTTGCTTGAGGCCAAGATGTAGAATCAAACTTTTGTCCCATCCAATTGCTTGGGGTTTCCCAATGAGCAGCGTAAGCATTCTGGCCATCATCAGTACCTTCAGTGGTACAAGTTTCAGATAGACGCCGCCCTTCATTTTCACTAAGACAAGTCAGATCATAAATTGGTGAGGTATAGAACACTTGAGCTTGCCAGTCTGAGTTTGTGACTGTCCCATCACTAAAGCTAGCAATAAAACCACCGTCTCCTGGGTGATAAGCCTTTCCACGATTATCTTCAGTACCCAAGCCTAAGTTCTCTTCCCAATCAATCGCTTTTACTGCAATAGTATAAGGCTTCTTAACTTTAAACTTCACGATACTAGAATTAAATGGTGTAAACGGTACGGTATCTACGGCTACAAGGGTACCATTGATGTATAGCTCAAAGTAATTGTCAGCAAAAATATAGCCCGTGATTTCTTCACCGTCAGGATCTATAACGACGACAGGTACAGAGTCCTCATTTACATCACCAAGACTTTGGGGAGTGATGTTTGCACACTCCTCATATAAGTCGACGGCTTTCGGTGCAGTAGCAAAGTTGTTTTTAGCAGGAACAGTCCAAACCTTTCCTTCTATATCTGTAATTTCACCAATACCAGCAACTCGGCTACGTCCATTTTCACACTCAAAAAGATTCGTCTCTACAGTTTTAGCAATGCCTTGAGTAATGCTTGCTGAACCACGGTAATCAATGATGTTACTACTAGATGGCATGTCCGGTTCTGGTGAACACCCCGTAGCGAGTAAAATGGCAGATGAAAGGGCGAGAACTTGATTCTTTTGGGCGGTCATTGTCTAGATATTCGTTGAGGGGGATTGGTATCAGCGTAGTTGTAACGTTAAGTTAATACAATTAAATCAGTTGGGCTCCTCTATACAAAGATAGGCTAGTTTCCATATCTCAGGTAATTCATCGATTGATAAATTAGCAAAAACGCATATGTCCAGTAATATGCTGACAGTTATTACTGTAAATTCGATTTTCACACTCTAAGTTAGCTTCTTATTTCTACTCCAGAAACTTAGGCCGCGGGCTACTAAACAGGCCTTTGTTTACCCTTCTATAACACATAAATTCCGCCTTTATGGGTTCCTAGCCTCAACAGTACGTTCCACTCCATCCTTACATTCGTAAACAATGTAAATTTAATGCCAATGAAAACGATTATCAATTATGTTATGCGGCATAAGATAGTCACTATACATTGAATTGATCATGCTACTCAAAAGTAAAGCGGTTCAACTTTGGGCTCGGCGATTACATATCTATGTGTCTATGGCTCTGTTGCTTGTTGTGCTCTTTTTCTCGATAACAGGCATCACGCTCAATCGCCCTGAGTTGTTTGTGAAAAGTCAGCCGAGCGTAGAGACGCTTACCTTATCGTTACCCGATTCGCTGTTTAAAAGCCCTGAGGCATTTGTTCCCGTTGAGGCTGACTTATTGGCTTACTTGAAGGCGAGGGTAGATATGTCCGGGACACCATCTGCGATGGAAGTCTTTACCGAGGTTGAAGATGGCGAGTTAATCGAAGGCGAAATTGCACTTGATTATAAAGGACCGGGTTATAACGCAACAGTCTTTATCGATCTGCTGAATAAAGAAGCGGAGATCGAAAAAAATCATTATGGCGTGATTGCTGTTTTAAATGATCTTCACAAAGGCAGAAACAGTGGTGAAGTCTGGAAATGGTTTATCGATATCACTGCTTTATTGATGGTCTTTTTTGTACTGACTGGTGTTTGCTTATTGCTTCCAAAAAAGAAAACTTTGAATACATCAATGAAATGGATGGCTCTGGGCTCTTTTATCACGCTTTTCATTTTTATTTTTGCTGTGCCTTAACAGGCTTTATGACAAGGAACACCCATGAATGCTTTTGCTAAATCGTTAGCCGGTCTCACTCTGGCGTTACCGATTGCATTTACGGCTATCGCCAAACCTATCCCTGAATCGGCATCAATGGATGTTGAATTTCAACTCCCTAAGATTGACACCGCGATGTATGCGCGTCCGTATGTTGCGGTATGGATTGAAGATAGTCGCCGTAAGCCGGTTCGTACTATGCAGTTGTGGGTGGGTAAAGATGAATGGTTAAAGGATTTACGAAGCTGGTGGCGTAAGGTCGGCCGCTATGATCGTGAATTGGTTGATGCAGTGACGTCGGCGACAAGGCCTGCTGGTGAATACCGTTTTGTATGGGACGGGCTGGATGATGCGGGCAACCGAGTAGAGCAGGGTGAATACACCTTCTATGTCGAGGTTGTTCGCGAGCATGGTGGCCGCAACTATTTACGCCAAAAAATCACATTGGCAGACACCAGCTTTATTCATCACATAAAGCCGACTGAAGAAACCGGGGATATCCGCCTGCAGTACTCAGTGAAATAACCGACTTTTCGCTATCAGATTAAACGCTATCAGAGAATTAAAAAATGATTAAATGTTCGCAATTTAAAGCGGCGACAGTGGCTTGTGCGCTGTTGGCTGGAATGGCTGTAAGCGCTACGGCTAATGCTCATCCTCGTTGGATTTTACCTTCACACTTTACGGTTTCTAAAGAAGGTGGCGATTGGCTGACTTTTGATGTGACAGCGTCACACGGCACATTCGTTTTCGACAAACCGGCTGGCAGTGAAACGGGCCAGATCGTGATGCCTGATGGTCGTATTCAGTACCCTTCGTATGTGACCAAGGGTAAGCGCCGCTCGGTGTTTGACTTCTATTTTGAAGAAGAAGGTACGCACAAGGTACGTGTGAATAACGTTCCTTCTTACTACACCCAATATAAAGCCGGTCGTCGCGATACGGTGAAGTGGGTCAAAGCACATAAAGCCGAACGTGACGAAGTACTGCCTAAGAAATCACGCGATGTGATCACCCAGATCAGTTATACCCGCGCTGAAACCTACGTGACAGTGGGTAAGCCAACGAAAAGAGCCTTTGAAATAGAAGGTAAGTACCTTGAGCTGGTACCGGTAACGCATCCTGCAGATATCGTTGAAGGTGAAGAGGTGACATTCCAGTTTTTCTTTAATGGTGAGCCACAACAGGGTGTGACGGCTGAAATTACACGTGAAGGCACACTTTACCGTAACCACCAAGAGCAAATAGACGTCGTCAGTGATGATCAAGGCATGGTGAGCTTTGTCCCTGAGCATGCTGGTCGCTGGCTGATGAAGGCCAACTACAAAGGTGATCTTGAAAACAATGCACTGGCTGATCGTGCAAGTGTAAATGTGCATCTGACATTTGAAGCGGTTTTGCAATAAACAGGCTGTGACAAGTATTGATGGCCTGTAAATAAAGCAGGCCAGTTTCTAGAGATGAGGTTGTAATGAAAAATTTCTCGAGATCCGTTTTCCTGGGTGCTGTAGCAGTGGCTGGATTCATTAATGCGAGTACAGCACATGCTCATTTCCCATTGATGAGTTGTTGGCTGGAGGCCGACAAAGTGATTTGTCAGGCGGGTTACAGCGATGGCAGCGAAGCGGTTGATTATGCAGTGGAGATGTTTGATTACGATGACAATTTGATGGAGCGAGTAATGACAGATAAGCGCTCAATTGTCGAGTTCTCAATGCCTGAAGATGACTTCTATTTGGTGTTTGATGCTGGTCATGAAAGTCCTGTAGAAGTTGATGTTGTTGAGATTGAAGAGAAATGATCACTGAGGCAGTAAAATCAGATGACGGTGGCACGGAAGGTAAATGGGTGGCACTGGCTATTGCTGTGATCTTGGCCGTGGCTTTCTTAGCATTGCCCCATCACCAGTCTGGCGGTACCAAGTTGGAATTAGCTGCTCATCAGATCTCGGTCAAGGACTTGTCTTCTGAAGATTTGGCGATGGTTGCGGATCTGCGTCTTGCCCATGAGGAAATTCGCAACTTATTTCAAGATAATCAAGACAGTTTTGATGCGTCATCTCAACAAGCCTCTCAGCAAACAGGTGACCAATTTTGGCCATCGATAGAGGCGGTAGAATCACTGTGGTTACCCCCTTTTGTTAAAGACAAGAGCTGGGAACATAAAGGTCGCCACCATTGGCAGTATGTTTCCACTGGCGCGTACTTAGGTGTGCCACTACATCTAGACACGTCTAAGCCCGTGATCCTTATCAGCCAACATGTTGAACCCGAGATTTGGTTTTACCTGGCATCTGACAATAGTACTTTTGAGAAACCGGCAACTCTCTCTTCTTCGGCTCTGACTGACGCTGGTTGGATTCAAGTTTCTTTCGGTGATAAAGCACAGAACCATTTGCATTAAGAATCATGCGCATTAATACCGACAGACTATTTGGAAATAAAATGAAAACAATAAAATATACCCTCAACGGGCTGTTAACCGCTGCCGTGATGCTGACAGCATCGACTTATGCCTTTGCGACAGAAAAATTAAATATTGGTATCACGCTGCAGCCTTACTACAGCTATGTCAAAGCCGTGGTTGGCGAAAAGGCCAATATCGTTCCTTTGGTGGATGCTGGATTTAATCCGCATAATTACCAACCTCAACCCAATGACTTGCGCCGTTTAAAGCAAATGGATGTGATTGTGGTTAATGGTATTGGTCATGATGACTTTGCGCTTAAAGTCATTGCGGCTGCAAACCGTAGCGATTTGGTTGTGATAGAAGCGAATAAAGATGTCCCTTTGCTGCCGGCAATGGGCCAATCAGTGGGTGACGGTGCGGTGAACCCTCACACCTTTGTTGGACTTTCAACGACGATCCAGAAGGTTTATACCATTGCGAATGAGTTGTCGAAACTGGACCCTGAAAATGCCCGTTTTTATCGCGCCAATGCTCGTAAATATTCTATTGCCTTTAGGAAGCTAAAGCATGAAGCAATGGTTCAATTGGGTGACTTGGATACCAGCGGTATGGTTGTTGCGACAACTCACAACGCTTACGGGTACCTGTTACAAGATTTTGGTGTTGATGTCGTCGCCGTGATTGAGCCAGCCCACGGTGTTGAGCCAAGCGCCAGCCAATTACAGGAAACGATCGCGAAGATCCGTCAGTCAGATATCGACGTGCTGTTTTATGAGCTGAATATGCCTAATCGCTATGTCGATACCATTGAGAAAGCGACAGGTGTTCAGCTATATCGCTTTTCACACATGACGCATGGGCCTTATGAGGCAGGCAAGGTAGAGAAGGAAATGAAAGAAAATCTCGATACCTTGATCGAAGCCATGCAGTTCGTTGCGAAGAAAAAGGTGAGCTAATGGTTGGGCCAAGCATTTCACTGCAAAACGTTAATTTGCAGTACGGTGAAAATCAAATACTTCATGCTATCAACCATGAGTTTGCTGCAGGTCAGTGTCATGTCGTTATGGGGCCTAATGGTGGCGGCAAGACGTCATTGTTACGTTCAATTCTTGGCCTGACACCTTTTACTGGTGATATCAATATTCATTGGGCTGATAAAAATGGCAAAGTGGGCTATGTCCCGCAAAAAGCGGTGTTTGAATCAAGTCTACCGCTTACCGTTATGGATTTTATTCTGCTAAACCAAAGTCGCACACCGTTGTTTTGGTCTCGCTGGCGCAATCTCTCAAAACAAAGAGGCTTTGCGCTTGAGCAGCTGGACCGTGTGGGCATGGCTGAGCGGGCAGACCGTCGTATGGGACAGTTGTCAGGTGGTGAGCAACAGCGGGTGCTGTTTGCCCAGGCCTTGTTAGATAGCCCAGATTTATTGGTGTTGGATGAGCCAACAACCGGTATGGATGAACAAGGGGTTCGTTATCTGGAATCACTTATTTTAGAGCTGGTTACAGAAGGAAAAACGTTATTGGCCGTGCATCATGATGTCTCAGCGGTACGACGCTTGGGGGCAAAGGTTCATGTTGTTAATCGCCAATTGATTGATAGCGGTACGGTGGAAGATGTTTTGACCCCAGAAAAAGTAGAAAGGCTTTTTAATCATTACTCAACACAACCCAGTTATGACATGTTCAAACAAGGTAAAGCGGCATGATGGATTCAATTCGCCAGTTGGCATTGCAAGGTGTTGAAGCGGGTTGGCTAAGCGAGAGCTTCTCTTATGCTTTTCTCGTTAATGCGGTAGTGGCAGCTTTGCTGGTAGGCCCTTTGCTTGGTGGTTTGGGGACGCTGGTTATTGCTAAGCGATTAGCCTTTTTCTCCGAGGCGGTCGGTCATGCGGCATTAACCGGTATTGCCCTAGGTGTATTGTTGGGGGAGCCACCGGAAAACCCGATCATCGGATTGTTCTGTTTCTGTATGGTGTTCGCGTTATTACTGCATTTTGTCAGAAACCGCACCAATGTCCCTTACGATACCTTAGTGGGTGTTTTCTTGGCGTTGGCTCTCGCGGTGGGTGCTGCATTGCTGATGTATGTCGCGCGTAAGATAAATATCCACATGTTGGAGAATGTTCTGTTCGGTTCTATTTTAACGGTAACCGATCAAGATATCCTGATCCTTGGGCTTAGCTGCTTACTGATTATATTGGTATTGATCCCAACCTTTAATCGTATTCTACTGACTTGTATTAGCCCTGATATTGCAAGAGTTCGTGGTCATGCAACCCATTTTTACGATTACCTCTTTGTCATGATGATCACCTTGGTCACGATTGCATCGGTGAAAATAATTGGTGCCGTGCTTGTGGGGGCATTGTTGCTAATACCAGGTGCAACTGCACGCTTGATGACTAAGAATATGGGTGACTTTGTCCTCGTATCTGCTTTTCTTGCGACGGTCAGTTGTTTAGTTGGTACGATTTTACCGATGGAATTAGAGATGCCGGTACCTTCGGGTGCTGCGATTATCATTGTTTCCGCTTTCTTCTTCCTTGTAGCTACTTGCTACCGCATTGTTCGTAGGGGTTAGAACAAATGAGTATTAATATGAACAAACAAGCGAAGCAGATCGTTCGGTTAGTCGGGCTTTGCTCGGTGCTGTTACTCCCCACGGTCACTCAGGCCAAAGATATTCTTACTGCAACGCCGGTGACCTATATGCTGGCGTCAGAGTTAACCAAAAATACTGGGTTAGAAACCCAATACTTGCCGCCCAAGCGATATGGCATGATGCGTTTACCGAATTGGTTTAGTAGTAAAGGGGCTGAAACTACAATAGAGGCGGCGAAAAGTGCTACTACAGTCATTACCATTGGTGCTGTTTGGCCACAAGACCCGACATATGTGCATGCACGCCAAGGTAATATCCACATTGTTGAAATTGATGCCTCACAATCTATCTCGCCAAGGGCACAGGGAGTGGCAGCCCTCCGGTTAGACGATGGGCTTATTTCACCCTATTTATGGCTTAACCCAGCGAACCTAACGCGGATGGCTGCGATTGTGAGTCAAGACTTGCAACGCCTTTGGCCTGAACAGGCAGAAACTATCTCGCTTAACCAGCAGCAGCTTATGATTAGTATTCGTAAACTCATCAATAGCCAACAAACACGTTTGTTTGATGCTGAGGTGGATTCAGTAATACTGCTTTCTCAAGAGCTTGAAGATTTTGCTTCGGGAAATCAATTGTTTGTTGTCGGGCGTTATACCAAACCAGAATTCGATTGGACGGAAGATGAAAAGCGTCACTTGTTTGAAACGCTAAAAGATGACCCAAGCGTGTGGATTTTGACATCACGTAAGTTGAGCAACAAGATGCAAGCTCAATTGCCTAATCCTGATCGTGTGCTGATCATCGACAGTATTGACCGCTGGGGCAGGGAAGGAATTAATACTGCTAAGCCTCTTTCACGCTGGGAAATTAACTTATAAGTTTACGACGCAAGTTAATAACTAGTCATTATTAGAACTCAGTAAGTCGATTTAGGTTTGCTGAGTTTTTTAATTCGTTGGATAAGGGATTTTTCTGGCTAATCTGTCTATACCGCCTTCTGCCGTGAAGAACAACTCGAATTCAAGCATAATTCCCGGGTTGACTTTATATTGAAACTCATCCTGAAAGTCTAGTTCGGGTGTGACAGTCATATAAAGCCAATCACTATACAGTCGGTGCTTCCATGCCAGTGATATCCAGGAGTTGGTAATTGAATAATTCGGTTGAGAATCAGCACTAACACCAATTGAATATTGCAGTAAGTTATCTTGACCTATTCTGTCAAATATTTCAGCCTGTTGTACAAACTCCCAATTATCATCATTGTCCAAATACTGTGCAGAGGAACTGAGTTTGAGTATAGTACTCAGGTCTTCTTGCGAAGCAAAATAGAAATTTAACGAGGTTAAGGCGCCAGGTCCTTTGGAGTCATAATAAAACACTTCTTGTTTTATACGGCTTGTCCAAGTGTGACTTAGTCTATCAATTCGACGAAGGTCTGCCCGGGCAAAGGGATCAAGTGGAAGTTTTATTTTTAAACCAAGGTCCAAGTTTGTTCGCCATTTTCCCCATTGCTGACCTTGTAGCTGTACTCCACCCACGGCACCAGATAAACCGTTGTCAGAGTTATTTGAAATGCCACGTTGTTTATCTTCTAGTCTGTCAAAGTCATCAGGATCGGTGTCGAGGATAAGTTTCCAGTTCTTTTCTGTATGGGGAAGGTCGAGTTTTAATTTTACGCTTGCATCCAAGTCTAGATAGTCACGGTGTGTATATCGCCCCTTGAATTTTAAACGTAGGTAGCTGCGATTTGTGATGGGTAACTCTTCATCTTTTTTAGCCATGAAATGGTCAATTGAACTACTGTAATCATGGATGGTGTCAGAGATTTCATCTTGCGTTTCATCAATCCAATCTTGAATACTGTCTTCATCGTTGATGTCAGAGTACAACCGATCATAATAGATGTCATAAGCATCTTCTTTTATTTCGGTTGTCATACCAAAGAAGGGTAAAAGTAATGGAACCGCAACAGCGAATCTAACTGATACCGCTTTGAGTCTGTAATCAAAGGGAGTTAAATAACGCCACATCTTGCTTCTCCCACGACAATAAAAGTAAACTAACTCATTGATATATTGACAAGTATAGACGAGTAACCACTGAATACATACAAAGTGGGTATATTTATGAAAATGAGATCTATTTCTAAAAAATTAAAACAAATAAAGCCGAAATTATTGTGTGTACGCTGTTCAATTTTGGTTTTACTCAACTAAAACAGAAGTTTATTACATGGAATAATTTGTTACACATGAAATTCCTTAATATGAAAAATATTTTCTTCATCAACTACACTTATCATGTCTAGATTGATTAACACTCGTGGTTAAATATTTGGAGAAACTAATGGATAGTGTTGATTTAGAAGGGATCAAAAGGGACGTTTCACACAAAGTGATCGATATTTTTGAATCATTTGAGGAGGAAAACAATTGCTTGCCGACGTTGGAAGAATTTAGGCTGCTTTTCAATAATGAAGCCGATCAATTTATCGGGCCCTCAGAGATACTTCACGTGAAGCCTGGCAGTGTAATGCACACAAAGTTACAAGAACGAGAGCAAAAATTGTGGCGAGCGGTTAATGAACTTGAAGCAGAGCAGCGGTTCTTGAGATCAGAAAGTTATTAACAGATGTTGCGACTCAGTAAATTGGCAGCGGTGCTGCTAAATGAGCGATGAGGATAGGATGGAGTTCATGGTGAGTTAGTGGTAATTACCTTTGTTAAGGTAGTTACCACTTTTTTTATGTTGATTAAGAAAGGTTTTTATTGAAGTTGTTTAGCTTTCATCGCAAGGGATACATTGGAACGCGGTGTAATATCGAGCGATCGACAAATCATCCAGCCAGCTTCAGCTAACGAGTTCAGGTTAATACCGGTTTCAATGCCCAACTGGTGACAGAGATAGACAACATCTTCAGTGGCGACATTACCACTCGCACCGGGTGCATAAGGGCATCCTCCTAAACCTGCAACACTGGCATCAATGGTGTTAATTCCCATAGATAAAGCTTGGTAGATATTGGGCAATGCCTGACCCCATGTGTTATGGAAATGCACGGCTATTTGATGACGAGGAATGTGGTTTATAACCGTGTCTAACAGATTTGCAACTTTCAACGGTGTGCCAGTACCGATTGTATCTCCTAGAGAAACTTGATAACAACCCATATCAATCAACGTTTCAGCAACGTGCATCACTTGGTTTACGTCTGTGGCGCCGTCATAGGGGCAATCAATAACACAAGAGAGATAGCCTCTTACCGGTATATTGTGTAGTAAAGCCAAAGCCATAACCGGTTCAAAACGTTTAAGGCTTTCGCTGATAGAACAATTGATGTTGTGTTGGCTAAAACCTTCAGAGGCCGAGCCAAATATAGCAACTTCATCGACTTCTGCACTTAATGCCATTTCGAAACCTTGAATATTGGGAGTAAGTGCAGAATAGGTGATAGTGTTATTTCGTTCGAGAGCCCGCATGACATTTAACGAGTCAGCCATTTGTGGAACACGCTTGGCTGAGACAAATGACCCCATTTCAATATGGCTAAGCCCCGTTTGTGACAGTAGATTGATGAAATCGACTTTATTTTGCGTAGGTAGGGTGGCTTCGTTCTGCAAGCCATCACGTGCACCCACTTCATAGAGGGTCACTGAGGTCGGAAAATCACTGGAATTATCTGGTCGTCTAATCATGTTCTGTCATCCAGTTAGGAGTGCGCTTCTCTAAAAATGCGCTCAAACCTTCTTGCCCTTCAGGGGATACACGCAATTTAGCAATGCTCTCGCTGGTTTTTTTTCTTAATGATGAATTATTGGTTTCTGACTCGCACAGATGGCAAAGGGCCTTAGCTTCTCGAACGGCATTAGGGCTGGTCTTTACTATATGATGAAGAAAATGTTTAAGGTGTTCATCTAATGAATAAATGGTTGGTGCGAGCTCATGGATAAGATTCAGTTCTTTCGCTTGCTCTGCATTGATAAGCTCTGCCGTGAGCATATAGCGCCTTGCTTGCCGTTGTCCCATAGCTCGGCAAACATAAGGGCTTATAGTTGCAGGTGCTAGCCCAAGTTTTACTTCACTTAAGCAAAATAGGCAATCTTGAGTGGCGATAGCGATATCACAGCAACAAATTAAGCCGAGCGCACCGCCGAAAGCGGCTCCCTGAACCATGGCGATGGTGGGGGCGGGAAAGGTGTCTAGTTGATGGAGTAACTCGGCAAGTTTTTCGGCATCCTCTATGTTTTCTTCAACGGTGTAGTCAGCGAGAGATTTCATCCAATTAAGATCTGCCCCTGCACTAAAATGACTGCCGTTAGCACGTAAAACCAAAGCTCTCACATTAGAATCGTCTCGAACATGAAGAAGAATACTGAGCAGAATCGAAATGCAGCGGTTGTCGAAGGCATTTTTTTTATTGGGACGATTTAGCGTAATCGTCCCGATACCTTTGTCATCGAGATGAAATAGTACTTCATCGTCTTCAATGTGCAGGGTACTGCTTTCATGCTCCGTGGTGTTCCGACTCATGCTGCTACCTCACTGTCCATGTAATGCCTCACATCCGAAATATACCAAACGTACTTTCAGTTTTCGGTGCTCTTTGGCAAGCATGCAAGGCTGTTCCGACTACATGTCGTGTGTCACGCGGGTCGATGATGCCATCATCCCAAAGCCGTGCGCTGGCATAGTAGGGCGAGCCTTGCTCTTCGTACAAATCTCGAATGGGTTGTTTGAAGGCTTCTTCCTCTTCGGCTGTCCACTGTTCACCTTGCCGTTTTTTGTTATCACGGTTTACTTGGGCTAAGACGCCAGCGGCTTGCTCCCCACCCATTACCGATATGCGAGCGTTAGGCCACATCCACATCATGGTTGGGCTGTACGCGCGGCCACACATTCCGTAATTTCCCGCACCATAAGAGCCACCAATAATGACGGTAAACTTCGGTACATCGGCGCAAGCAACGGCCATAACCATTTTAGCGCCGTGTTTGGCTATCCCTTCCGACTCGCATTTTTTACCTACCATAAAGCCAGTGATGTTCTGCAGAAACAAAAGAGGAATGTTACGTTTGCAGCATAATTCGATAAAGTGTGCGCCTTTTTGCGCAGACTCGGAAAACAAAATGCCATTGTTGGCGACAATGCCTACCTGTTGACCGTAAACTTTGGCAAAGCCACATACCAGTGTAGTCCCATAAAGCGCTTTAAATTCATCAAACTCAGAGTTATCTACAACCCGGGCAATGACTTCTCGAATGTTGAACGGCGTCCGCAAATCGGTGCCAACAATCCCAAACAACTCATCGGCTGGATATCGAGGTGCTGGTGAGTTATGGCTTAGTGGTGCAAAAGGAGGAAGGGCGCAACTGTCTATGGCTTGTCTTGCTAATTCAATAGCATGCTGTTCATCATTGGCAAAATAGTCGGCAACACCTGATGTTTTGCAATGGACATAGGCCCCGCCCAATTCTTCAGCTGTTACTATCTCACCTGTGGCTGCTTTAACAAGAGGAGGACCGGCCAAAAAAATGGTCCCTTGTTCTTTGATAATAATAGAGACATCTGCCATTGCCGGTACGTAAGCACCACCAGCCGTGCAGGAGCCCATAACAACAGCAACTTGGGGGATCCCTTTAGCAGACATTCGCGCTTGGTTATAAAAAATGCGACCGAAATGATCACGGTCTGGAAAAACATCAGCTTGATGGGGAAGGTTGGCTCCACCAGAATCGACAAGATAAATACAAGGTAAATGGCAGCGCTCTGCGATCTCTTGTGCTCGAAGGTGTTTTTTTACAGTAAGTGGGTAGTAGGTGCCGCCTTTAACGGAAGGGTCGTTGGCAACGACCATGCATTCAATACCTTGAACCCGCCCGATACCTGCTATAACACCCGCGCAGGGGATAGATTCAATGTAAACGTTCCAAGCTGCGAATTGGCCTATTTCTAGAAATTCACTGTCAGGGTCGAGTAGGGCTTGGATTCTGGTTCTTACCGGCTGCTTACCTTTTTCTTGTTGTTTTTTTATCGAGTTGGTTCCACCACCGAGCTTGATGGTTTCAACATAAGTCTGCAGTTGGTCGACAATAGCGGCCATATTTTGGAAGTTCTTAGCGTAAAAATTATCGTCTCGATTGACTGTAGACTTGAGTATCGTCATCGTCTGTCCCTACTTGGATTCTTCAAAAAGCTCACGCCCAATTAACATCCTGCGTATTTCTGATGTTCCTGCGCCGATTTCATAGAGTTTGGCATCACGTAATAAACGACCGGCAGGAAATTCGTTGATGTAGCCGTTTCCACCCAACAGTTGTATGGTGTCTAACGCCAATTGGGTTGCGATTTCCGCTGCATATAAAATGACACCAGCGGCATCTTTGCGGGTCGCTTCACCACGGTCACAGGCCTTGGCGACGGTATAGACATAGGCACGCGCAGCATTGGTTCGGGTATACATGTCTGCAACTTTGGCTTGGACGAGTTGGAACTCGCCAATAGAGCGGCCAAATTGCTTCCTGTCGTGAACGTAGGGTACAACGAGATCTATACAGGCTCTCATGATCCCCAATGGCCCAGCAGCCAGAACAACCCGCTCATAGTCCAGGCCACTCATGAGTACTTGTACACCCTTGTTTAGTTCTCCCAGTAGGTTCGCTGATGGCACAACACAGTCATTGAATACAAGCTCACAGGTATTGGAACCACGCATACCGAGCTTGTCCAGTTTTTGTGCATGACTAAAACCGGGGAACTGCTTTTCGATAATAAACGCGGAGATGCCATGTGAACCTTCATCGGGGGCCGTCTTGGCGTAGACAATTATGGTGTCAGCATCTGGACCATTGGTGATCCACATTTTGCTGCCGTTAAGCAGATAATGATCGCCTTGGTTTTGCGCCTTGAGTTGCATGCTGATAACGTCTGATCCCGCATTGGGTTCACTCATAGCTAGCGCACCAATATGCTCGCCACTAACCAGTTTGGGAAGATACTTGGCTTTCTGTTTATCAGTACCATGGCGATAAATTTGATTAACGCAGAGGTTGGAATGAGCGCCATAGCTCAGGCCGACAGAAGCCGATGCCCGGCTGATTTCTTCCATGGCGACAACATGGGCGAGGTAGCCCATATCAGCACCGCCATATTCTTCGCTGACGGTGACTCCCAGCAAACCCATCTCTCCCATCAATGGCCATAAGTGGTTGGGAAATTGATTACTTTTATCAATGTCCGCTGCTAGGGGGAGGATAGCTTGTTCAGCAAAACCATTAACTTGCTCACGGAGCATATCAATGGTCTCTCCTAGGCCATAATTTAAAGGGGTGAAGCTGTCTTTCATAAGCGCTCCATCAAACATAATGAAAGTGAGATTAAGGTTCTTGTTGATTATCTGATGCCTGAATATTTAAAGCTTGATGGCATTTATCTTTGGCGATTTGCAGTTCGGTCATGACGACATTGATATCTTCAAGCTGGCGTTTGAGTACGGCTTGTTTGGTATCAATAATGATCAGCATCTTATTGAGTTGCGATGAGCTTTGATTCGTGTCGTACAGATCGAACAGCTCACGGATTTCGGCCAATGAAAAGCCGAGCCTTTTACCACGTAAGATTAGCTTGAGCCTGATCTTATCTCGACGGTGGTAAACACGGGTGTTCCCTTTTCTTTTGGGCTGCAATAACCCTACATCCTCATAGAAACGGATGCTTCGGGTGGTGATGTCAAATTCTCTGGCTATTTCGCTTATTTTGAACGTTTCCACCTTGCTTTGCCCCCCAATGTGACCGCACAACAATGGTTAGGTCATGGCTTCACTACTGCAATGTGTCTTGGATTTGTTTCTTAACGTTTACGTAAATGTTAGTGCTATGCTTACGTAAACGTCAAGAAATCGCCTGCAGAGATAGAGCACATCAAGAGGGCTTTGTTATGAGTAAGGAAGTGTGGGTCATCGCGGCAAACCGAACACCTATCGGTAGTTTTCAAGGAGAGCTATCGTCACTAAGTGCTTCCGAGCTGGGTAGTGTCGCCATTAAAGGCGCATTACGGCATTCCGGTCTTTCGGCAGAAATGATTGATGAAGTTTTAATGGGGCACGTTTTACTTGCGGGGTGCGGTCAAGCACCGGCAAGACAAGCTGCATTAAAAGCAGGTATTCCAGACAATATTGGCTGCACCACCATCAATAAAGTGTGTGGCTCAGGCATGAAGAGTGTAATGCTGGGTCATGATGCAATTTTGGTTGGTACTAACCAGACAGTGGTGGCCGGTGGGATGGAAAGCATGAGTAATGCGCCATACCTGCAAAGTAAAATTCGTTCGGGCCTTCGATTAGGCCACAGTACTTTGCACGATCATATGTTTCTTGATGGCCTACAAGATGCATATGAAGGTGATTTAATGGGGGTCTATGCCCAAAAAATTGCCGACGAACGCCATTATACCCGCCAAAGCATGGATAAGTGGGCGGTTAAATCAGTAGAGCGCGCGTTGATTGCGCAAGAACAAGGCTGGTTTGATAGTGAAATTATACCGGTCAATGTGGCTAACCCTAAAGGTGATGTTGTCGTTAGCCGTGATGAACACCCGAACGAAATCAACTTGGCTAAGCTACCAGTCCTTCGACCTGCCTTTGTTGAGGGAGGTACAGTAACCGCTGGGAATTCCAGTTCTATTTCTGATGGGGCTGCTGCAGTTATATTAATGGAAGGACGTCTTGCCAGGCAGCAAGGTCACAAGCCATTAGCGGTTATATCAGCGCATTCCAGTCATGCACGTCAACCCGCAGAATTTACTGTCGCCCCGGTTTACGCCATTCGCCAACTCTTGGACAAACTTTCGTGGTCGCCAGAGCAGGTAGACAGCTGGGAAATTAATGAAGCCTTTGCTGTTGTTACGCAAATGGCGACCAAAGAATTAGGAATAGATCCTGAGCGTGTAAATCCTGACGGAGGCGCATGTGCGCTAGGACACCCTATTGGTGCCAGTGGGACAAGAATTATCGTGACACTTATTCACCGCCTTAATCGGCTTCATAAAAGTATCGGTCGCCCTGTTCGCGGTATTGCAGCTTGCTGTATTGGTGGGGGGGAAGCCACAGCCATCGCCATTGAAGTGGGTAACACTGAATAAGTGAGGAGCTGATATGAATGACACAAATCCTATTTCTCCTGTTCCGCTATATATTGATGGAGAATTCAAAGGTTCATCCGCTAAGCAATGGGTTGAAGTGACAAATCCTGCGACCAATGCGGTCATTGCCAGTGTTCCCTGTGCGACTGAACTCGAAATGGAAGCAGCAATTGCCAGTGCAGTTGTTACGTTTGAACATTGGCGAGAGGTCCCGATTCCAGAGCGTGCTCGTTTAATGCTCTCGTACCAACAAATACTCAAAGATCATCATGATGAGTTGGCTCAAATACTTTCCAGCGAAACAGGGAAGAACTTTGCTGATGCCAAAGGAGATGTGTGGCGTGGTATCGAGGTGGTCGAGCAAGCCGCGAATATTGCGAGTTTGATGATGGGAGAGACAGTAGAGAATGTCGCCAGTGACATTGACAGTTATTCTTTGATTCAACCACTTGGCGTATGTTGCGGTATAACGCCTTTTAACTTTCCAGCCATGATCCCTTTGTGGATGTTTCCAATGGCGATTGCTGCCGGCAACACTTTTGTTCTTAAACCTTCCGAGCAAGTACCGTTGACCGCAATGCGGTTGGCTGAGTTGTTTGAACAAGCAGGCGCCCCTCGAGGGGTACTTCAGATAGTTCATGGTGGCAAAGAGCAGGTGGATTACCTGTTAGCCCACCATGATATCCGAACCATTTCTTTTGTCGGCTCTGTACCGGTTGCAAAGTATATATACCAAACAGGCACCCATAATTTAAAGCGTGTTCAAGCGTTTGCAGGGGCAAAGAACCATATGGTGGTCATGCCTGATGCCAATATGGGGCAAGTTGTGAATCACCTTGTGGGCTCATCGGTTGGTGCGGCAGGCCAGCGATGTATGGCGATATCAGTGGCGGTGCTGGTAGGGAATGCCAGTGATATTGTGTCTGATTTAAAAGCCGCTATGGAAAAAGTCAAACCGGGACCTTCCGATGACAGCAATGCAGCCTATGGGCCACTAATAAGCCCAGCCGCTAAACAGCGAGTATTGCAGCTTATTGAGCAAGGTAAACAACAAGGTGCGATATGTGAAGTAGACGGCTCAAATTGTACCGTCGAAAATTATCCGGATGGCAATTGGTTAGGACCGACATTGTTTAGTGGTGCGACTACTGAAATGGCGATATATCAACAGGAAATCTTTGGTCCGGTATTGGTGTGTATTGCCGTTGATACGCTTGATGAAGCGATCACCCTTATCAATAACAACCCATACGGCAATGGTACATCTATTTTCACAGCGTGCGGAGCCGCAGCGAGAAAATTCCAACATCGTATTCAAGTTGGGCAAGTCGGCGTGAATGTGCCAATACCTGTCCCGCTACCGTTTTTCTCGTTTACTGGATGGCGTGGCAGCTTTTATGGCGACTTACATGCATATGGTAAGCAAGCGGTGAGGTTTTATACCGAAACCAAAACCGTTACGGCTCGTTGGTTTGATGAAGACATTCCTGATGGGCCGAATATGACCATACATCTGCGCTAAATACTCGATAGACCTTTCATAAGGAGCTGGTATGGATTTCTCTTTGACTGAAGACCAACGCGCCTTTGCGGATGCTGCGACCCAATTTGCAAAAGACAGGCTTGCGCCAAACGCTGCACAATGGGATGAAAACCAAATATTTCCTAAAGATGTATTGAAAGAAGCCGGTGAAATGGGCTTTCTGAGCCTATATGTTCCAGAACAACAAGGTGGATTGGGACTCACAAGGCTTGATGCCTCTATTATCTTTGAACAATTGGCTATGGGGTGCACGTCAACAACCGCATATATGACCATCCATAATATGGTCGCTTGGATGATAACCAACTTTGCCGCAGATGACGTTAAAGATCAGTTTTGCCCTTTGTTAGTTAGCGGAGGGAGCCTTGGCTCTTATTGTTTAACTGAAGCGAACGCCGGATCTGACGCTGCTTCCTTAACGACGACCGCAAAAAAACAAGCTAATGAATACATTATTAACGGGGCTAAAGCGTTTATCTCTGGTGCTGGTGATACCGATGTACTGGTCGTGATGGCAAGAACGGATACGACTTCAAAGGGGGCATCGGGTATATCAGCCTTTGTGGTACCTGCTGATACGAATGGGATCAGTTATGGACGAAAAGAGCCAAAAATGGGTTGGAATAGCCAGCCGACCAGAGCAGTAACCTTTGATGATGTGCACATTCCTTCGAGGTACTTACTGGGTAGTGAAGGAGATGGGTTTAAGTTTGCCATGAAAGGGTTGGATGGCGGACGGATAAATATTGCAACATGCTCGCTAGGTACTGCGCAACAAGCGTTGGAAATGGCTAGTCAGTACGTTAATGAACGTAAGCAATTTGGAAAAAAACTGGCAGACTTCCAATCCGTCCAGTTCAAGCTCGCAGATATGACCACCGAATTGATCGCAGCAAGGCAGTTAGTACGATATGCCGCATTTCAATTGGATCAACAAGCACCAGAGGCAACGGCATATTGTGCCATGGCTAAGCGATTTGCAACCGACGTGGGATTTAGAGTCTGTGATCAAGCGCTACAGCTATATGGTGGCTACGGTTATATCAAAGAGTATCCGTTAGAGCGTTATTTTCGCGATGTCAGAGTACATCAAATTCTAGAGGGCACTAATGAAATTATGCGGTTGATTATTGCCAGGCGGGTGCTCAGTGAAGGTAGTCGCTTGCTATAACCCAATATACTAGAGGGGAACCTCATGTCACAAACAAATGCCATAGAAATCGTTTTGGATGGTCACACAGCCGTGTTGACCATGAATAACCCTCCGGCCAATACCTGGACTGAAAACAGTTTAAAACTTCTTCGCGATACCGTATTAAAACTCAATGAAGATAAAAATATCTATGCGTTAGTAATCACTGGGCAGGGAGAAAAATTCTTCTCTGCTGGTGCCGATCTGAATTTGTTCGCCGATGGCGACAAAGCGGTTGCTCTTAGCATGGCACAAGCATTTGGTGAAGCCTTTGAGACGCTAAGTCAATTTCGAGGTGTATCGATTGCTGCCATTAACGGGTACGCAATGGGTGGCGGTTTAGAAGTTGCCTTGGCGTGTGATATTCGTATCGCTGAAGCGCATGCGAGTTTGGCATTACCTGAAGCCAAAGTTGGGTTATTACCTTGCGCTGGTGGTACCCAGAATCTGACCTGGTTGGTAGGAGAAGGATGGGCAAAACGGATAATATTATGTGGTGAAAGAGTGACGGCGTCACAAGCGTTGGATATTGGTCTTGTTGAACATGTTGTTGCTTCAGGGCAATCGTTGGAGAGTGCAAAAACAATGGCAAGTGATGTTGCCAATCAATCACCTTCCTCCGTTGCAGCGTGCAAAGCTTTGATACAAAACTGTCGTTTTTCTCCTTTAAGTCATGGCCTGATCCGAGAACGTGAGCTATTTATGAAATTGTTTGATACCGAGGATCAAACCGAAGGAGTTAAAGCTTTTTTAGATAAGCGTCGACCAGAGTGGAAAAATCGCTAAAGAGCTTGAGGCTGATCGTAATAGCTAAATTCAGGGGGGAATATGATGTCAGGTTTGGTCAATATCAGTGAACTAGAATGTGGCGGAGGATTGAAATTTGGTGTTGCGGAATTAAACAATACTGACTCTTTAAATGCATTGACCTTCGAAATGTTGGTAGTGCTACATGAGGCCCTAAAGCATTGGCAAGATGATCATAATATTGTCGGCGTATTAATCCACGGTACTGGGGATAAAGCCTTCTGCGCCGGAGGGGACGTTAGGGCAATGTATCGGGTTATGCATGAGACAAAATCCGCTGATTCCCCTGATAGTTCTTGCCACGCGATCGGATATTTAACCGACTATTTTACCATTGAATATAAAACCGATTACCTCATTCATACCTATTCCAAGCCAGTGATTGTGTGGGGGCAGGGTATAGTAATGGGCGGTGGCATAGGGTTGTATATTGGTGCAAGTCACCGTATTACAACGCCAACATCGAAGTTGGCAATGCCGGAAATCAGTATTGGTCTATATCCTGATGTTGGTGGCACATGGTTTCTCAATCATTTGCCACAAGGTGTTGGCCTTTTTCTCGGTTTAACTGGCGCGACTGTCAATGCAACAGATGCTTTAGCACTTTCAATGACTGAGCATATCTTGCTTCCACATCAAAAGGGGATGCTGTTAGAGAAGCTTCAGCAAGTCAATTGGGATGATGTCGAACCATATCAAGGCGTTACTGAGCTACTAGACGGCTTGGGAAATGAAGCGAAATATACCCACCCACAAAATGCGTTGATACCTCATTTACAAGCGATTCAAACCGCTTGCCAATATGGCTCGTTGCAAGAAATTTATGAGCAAATCCAAGCCATGGCAGAGCCGGTAGATGCAAGCGAAGGTAAATGGCTACGAAGGGCTAAGCAGACATTAAGAGAAGGAAGTCCGATCACAGCTCATATCTGCTATCGCCAGTTAACCCAATTCCACTACGAATCGTTAGCCGATTGTTTTCGTCTAGAGCTAACCCTGTCAGTTCGTTGTGGCGAACTTGGCGAGTTTTATGAAGGGGTAAAGGCGCGGCTGATAGAGAAAACCAACCAGCCAAAGTGGTTATTTTCAGATATCGCCAGTGTTGATCACGCTGTGATAGATACTTTATTTACCCCACTTTGGGCAGACAATGAGCATCCATTACAGGCGTTGGGGCTTAATGATGTTCACGAAGGAGATGAGTGATGAACATTGCTTTTATTGGTCTCGGTAACATGGGCCACCCTATGGTGCTGAATTTACTTAAAGCCGGTTGTCATGTCTCGGTTTACGATATCAATGCAGCGGCTACACACGCCTTGAAATCAGAGGGGGCAACGGTTGCGAGTTCAATGGAGGAGTGCGTAAAAGGTGCCGAAACGGTAATGACAATGTTACCAGCAGGGGAGCATGTTAGAGCGGTCTATCTTGGTGATCATCAAGGTGGTGTGGGCTTGCTCAAAATGATTGATGCTGGCACTTTCTTAATTGATTCATCAACTATCGATCCTGCTTCAGCAAAACTCGTTGCACAGGAAGCACACTCGCAAGGTTTTGAATTTGTGGATGCTCCAGTGTCTGGTGGCGTGGCTGGTGCGCAGGCTGGCACGCTGACATTTATTGTTGGTGGTTCTGATGCTGGTTTCAAACAAGCTCAAGTGGTTTTGCAACATGTGGGTAAGAATATTTTTCATGCCGGTAACGCCGGTGATGGTCAAATGGCGAAGATCTGCAATAACCTAATGCTGGGGATTATCATGTCGGGCACTTGCGAGGCGCTGAGCTTGGGTATAGACAATGGTTTGGATCCTAAAGTGTTGTCAGAAATCATGCTGCAAAGCTCAGGACGTAACTGGGCGTTAGAACTCTATAACCCATGCCCGGGGATTATGGAAAAAGCACCAGCCTCGAACCAATATCAACCTGGCTTTATGGCCAAATTGATGTTGAAAGACTTAGGGCTTGGATTGGAAGCGGCAACGAATAGCCAGTCACCAATTCCGATGGGAACGCTTGCTCGAAACTTATATGCCTTCCATAACGCTGAAGGGAATGAACTCCGGGATTTCTCAAGTTTGTTTGAGTTTTACCGTAAGCAATCTAAGTGATCTCTATTGTAGCGACTATTGTTGGGGGATTTATGGATTTAAAACAAAGTGTCATTGCCATTACTGGGGCTGGACAGGGGCTTGGGCAAATGATGGCGATCGGTCTCGCTCAGGCGGGTGCAGAGTTGGCATTGATCGATTTGAACGAAGAAGGCCTACACGAAACCAAACAACAGTGCCAAATGTTGAGTGCCAAAACGTTAACCTATTTAGCAGATGTGACTCATGAGCAACAAGTTGTGGCGGTATTTGAAAACATAATGGAAGATTTCGGCCAGCTAAACGGTTTAATCAATAATGCGGGTGTACTCCGGGATGGCCTTTTGGTTAAGGCAAAAGATGACACTGTAGAGAAAATGACACTGGAACAATTTTCGACAGTGATGGACGTGAACGTCACCGGGACATTTTTGTGTGGCAGAGAAGCCGCTGCAAATATGGTTTCTGCTGGAAATCATGGCGCGATTATTAATATTTCGAGTGTGGCCCGGGCGGGGAACATCGGACAGACTAATTATGCTGCATCCAAGGCTGCAGTTGCAACGATGGCGGTATGTTGGGCCAAAGAGCTTGCCCGTCATGGGATCAGAGCCGCCGCGATTGCCCCAGGTGTAGTAGAAACGGCAATGGCTAAGCAACTCAAACCTGAAGCGATAGAAAGACTGAAGTCAATGATCCCTGTTGGCAGAATTGGAGATGCTAGCGAGATTGCCCATGCGGTAAAGTATATCTTCGAAAACGATTATTATACTGGGCGTGTACTTGAGGTCGATGGCGGTATGCGTATGTAACACATACCAACCGTTCTGCAGCTTTCTCACGGCAGTTACCTAGTTGCTTAATTACCGTAAAAGAACACAAATAAAGCCATGCCACCGCCAGTGACGAACATAAGCATTGCAACGATAGATGCGAATTTATTAAGAAAAGAAAATAGTTTATCCATGGCTGATAGCGTCACTTAAATGAGTTTGGCAGCAAGATGCCACAGTTAGCAGTAAAATGCGACAGAGCGCTTGGCTTCTTAATGTTTCATTACAATTAGCTCGGCTGTAGCATCCCTTTAGCTTGCAGTTTAAGAAATGCGGCAAGCGTTTTGGCATCTTTGATCTCGTTCTGCGCCACCTTGTTAAGAAAGTCTGATGCTGTGAGTGTTACGACTTCAATCACTTCATCTTCATCACATTGGGCTTGGTAAGGCTTAAGATCTGTGGCGAGGAAAAGATACTGTACCTCGTCACAGAAACCTGGAACTGGGAATAGTTCCCCCAGGTTATGCCAATGACGAGCACTCAACTGAGTTTCTTCTGCTAACTCTCGTTGGGCGCAGCCAAGAATATCTTCATTGATTTCTAGAGTGCCTGCTGGAAATTCCAATATCCAATCTTTGATGGCTGGTCTGTATTGGTTAATCATTACTAGATTACCCGCCTCGTCGATAGGGACGATAATCACTGCCCCGGGATGTTTGACGGTTGTAAACTCAATCTCTCTTCCATCGGGAAGAGTGTGCTGCGACTGCTCAACAGAGAAACATTTCCATTGGCAAAGGGTTTTTGTTGTCATCATTTCTATCCAATCGCAATTTGATCTTTGCCCCAATTCTTGGCACGAAGTAGGGCACTGTCAGCTTTAATGTAATCTAGGCTGAAGTTCTGGTATTCAACTAATGTTAGGCCAATACTGACGGTGACTGAAAGGTGCTTACCGCACTCCAATTCTAGCTGCCATTTTTTGATGTCTTGTATAATATTCAAGGCGGTGAGTTCAGCATCGGCCTGTGAGGTATCGGGTAAGAGCAAACAAAATTCACCACTTCCCATGCGGGCCAAACTGTCGCCGACGCGTAGGTGATGATTCAAGTGTTGAGATACCATAATCAGCATCTTATCGCCAATTTCTAACCCATATCTGTCATTGATGTCTTTCAGGCCATCAATATCAATCAGAACTAACGAAAGATCTTTCAAATAACGGTTACACCGGTACGTTTGGTGGAGGTATTGTTCTTCTAGGGCCTTACGGTTAAGTAGCCCGGTGAGAAAATCTTTCTTGGCGGTTATTTTTACTCGGTTGATCGCTTCATTACGGTGTTGCGCCAATAAGTAGGCCATTACTAAAACCATGGCATAGGCGCTGATATTTTGCAGGGCTTCGTTGATTTGAAGGTGCTTTTGTATATATTCATCGGCGCTCATTGCGACGTAATACAACCCAAAGAGCAGGCTATACCAGTATGCATACTGATGTCTTAGGGTGAAAAAGCACAGTAAAGGTATGGTGAGAGCAATGGTGTTATTCAATAAATTTGGCCCGTCGGTGTAAAACCCGTGAATGCAATTCGTGGTGGTGTACGCAATAAAAATCCAAATAAGAATTTGTGGGCTTTCCGTACGTTTATTGACCGATGCTAATAGTTGACATAATAGAGCGCCAAGCAGAGCCTGGCTAGTAAGCCAAAGTGAATTTGTTGCTACGAAATAAGAAAAGGCAATGATGAGAAAAATGATTCCGGCAACGGGAAAGAGAATGGACAACTGCTTTTTCAGCGTTTCTTTGCTAAGTTCAATATAGGCGTGATTATCTGATTGTAGCTGGTGGCTCTTAAAAACCATATTCATGGTAAAAGGTTATCCCTGAAAAGCGAAAATCCAGTCAATACGCAACCTTGCGCATTGACTGGGGTAGCTTAATTCAAGGTGAGAATCTTGTCTAATTTTCTTGCGAAAAAAATGTAATTAGTTGATCTGCGATAGTCATTTCTTGATAACTTAACTAATGAATATTTTCAATAGCTTAGTTACGGTATCTGGTCGTTCATTAGTTACCCCATGTGCCGTTTCAGGTAACACTACAATGGCCGAGTTGAGGTGTTCGCTTAGTGCAATACCATTTTTCAACGGGAATATTTTATCGCTATCCCCCCAAATAAGCATGGTTGGTGGGAAAATAGCTGTGTTTGCCTGTGATATATGCTCCCTGTCTACAATAAGTGATTGTATTAGAAGTTCTTTTTCTTTTTTAAATGGTGAAAAATAGCCGCTGTATATTTGTTTTGCGACAAAATCAGGCATGCTTTTCGGTTCATAGAACACATTGTCAAACAGTCGCTTTACGCCATCGCTATTCGTAGGTACGAACAGTTGTTCTGGCTTTTCAACACCGGCGCGAAGGCACAATTCTGCAAGATCATCGTCGCTAAAGAGCGGCCCCGGGCTGGCAATGATGACGCTTTTCTCTACTCGGTCAGGCTTCATCATCATGTTATAGGTAATGAAGCCGCCGTAAGAGATGCCAGCAACGTTGACTTTATCAATCTCAAGGGCATCAAGCAGTTGCCACATTGTTTCGGTTTGTGTTGTTAGGTTCGGGGGACCCATACTGTAAGACTCACCGAACCAAGCTAAATCGGGTGCGATGACTTGATAATGCTTGCTGAGCTCAAGCATTTCCTCTTTCCAGGTTGCGACTGCAGTTCCACCAAAACCATGGATCAGCAATAAAGGTTCACCTGTTCCGCCGACCCAGTATTTAAGTTGGCCACCTTCTTTGAGGGGCAGGATATGCTCCTGGTAACCTTGGGCATTCAGCTGGTCATTATCATGTTTTTCTTTCCATTGCACTATTTCACACCCATTTAGTACAAGCAGGGAGATGAATAAGGCAATGAATTTAGTTAGTTGGCGGCTTAACAGATAGCGCATGAGAATTTCTCCATTCCCAGAAATAAAAACATCCATATTATACACTGTTTTATTTTCGTTGGCAGTAGACAGATTATTGCTCGTAATTTGCACGTTTAATGTGATCGTTACTTTATTTTCCAGTGAGTTATGTTACTTTATGGCCAGATTAACTAAGATTATTTGAGTAATTCCTCACTCAAAGGGAGATAAGCATGCGAGTTCTCGTTACTGGTGGTATGGGTTACATTGGCAGTCACACTTGTGTTCAGATGATTGAAGCGGGTATGACACCAATTATTGTTGATAACCTATACAACAGTAAGAAATCAGTGTTAGCAAGAATTGAAAAACTGACGGGTGTTAAGCCTGTATTTTATCAGGGCGATATTCGTGACCGTGCATTCCTCGACAAGGTGTTAGCGGAAAATGAGATCGAATCAGTGATTCACTTTGCTGGCCTTAAAGCTGTGGGTGAGTCAGTAGAAAAGCCGCTTGAGTACTATGACAACAACGTTCACGGTACCTTAGTGTTGGTTGAAGCGATGCGTGCCGCGGGTGTCAACAGCCTTATTTTCAGTTCATCTGCAACGGTTTACGGCGATCCGGCAAGTGTGCCAATTACCGAGAACTTCCCAACCAGCGCAACTAACCCTTATGGCCGTAGTAAATTGATGGTTGAAGAGTGTCTGACCGACATTCAAAAAGCCCACCCAGAAATGAGCATCACGCTACTGCGTTACTTTAACCCTGTTGGCTCACACCAAAGTGGTGAGATGGGTGAAGATCCTCAAGGGATCCCGAATAATTTGATGCCATTTATCTCACAGGTTGCTGTGGGACGTCGTGAATTCCTATCTGTATTTGGTGATGACTACCCAACAGTGGATGGCACTGGGGTTCGCGATTATATCCACGTGCTTGATTTGGCTGATGGCCATTTGGCTGCGCTAAATTACAAGGGTAAAGAGGCGGGTCTGCATATCTACAACCTAGGTACAGGCAACGGCTTTAGTGTATTGCAAATGGTGAATGCTTTCGCTAAGTCTGCCGGAGTTGAGGTTGCCTATAAAATTGCACCTCGTCGTGCTGGTGACATTGCTGAGTGTTGGGCTGACCCTGCCAAGGCAAAAACTGAATTGCATTGGGAAGCGACGCGCACGATCGATGATATGACTTCAGATACGTGGCGTTGGCAGTCTGCTAACCCGACGGGTTACCCAGACTTGTAATCGTACTCTGAATTTACTTCAGGTATGAATTAGCCCGCTATTGCGCGGGCTTTTTTTGAGCAATTCAAAGTGTTTATTTACCTGTTTATTAAAATATTTCAGCAAGTTATAGCCAGGATAGCTTCAAGACTCAATCTCTTGCTGATATGGCTTGATGATGTGAAAAAGCACCAAACTGGTCATTGCGCCTAATGTATCTGCGAGCATATCTTTTTGAGCATCCCAAATATCGCCTTGGCTACCAAGGAACTCAATACCGGCATCCCCGCCTGCTGAAGTTGCATACCACCATTCGACTATTTCATAACCCGCAGCAATGGCCATAATTGTTGCGAGTGCGAAGAGAGTGGCCACTACGGGCTTGCAATGTCCTTTGCGAACCATGAATTCTGCTATTGGAAAGGCGTACAAGCCGATAGAAAAATGCGCGACACGATCGAAATTGTTGCGTTGTGACCCTATTAACTCGTTAAACCAGTCAAAAGGAACGTTGGCGAATGTGTAGTGTGCGCCGATAGTGTGGAGTAACATCCAGATAGCAATAAGGATATAAGCGGTGTTAGAAAATTGGAAAAACCGGTAGGTAATGAGCAAAGGGGCCAAAATTAAGACGACTGGAATAATTTCGGCTAACCATACATCAGGGAAAACAGGATCAAGCCCTGACCAAACGATAATCAAGGTAACAACGATAAAGGCCGTAACAGGGATAGTATGGCTACGAATTTGTTTCATCAATTCAAGATCCTACATACTTTTCTATGCCTGAAGGTTAGCACAAGAAAGATGTTTTTTTACTGAATATCCCTTTCGTTTTCTTTTAATGCCTCTAATCAAGTAAAAGGAGATGGCAAGTTAACTATCGGTTGGGTTACTTGTTCTTTGTGTGGATTGATAACTCGGCTTCTAGGCGTTCGATACAGTCCTCGTAATATAAGGTGATCTCTTTCATTCCACGGATTTTGGGCGAGGTTTTGAACTGGACATCCGGTTTGCCACTTTCGAGTACGAGGAAGCGGTGTTTATGGGCGAGTTCTCCAAATCGAGATTTAGCTGTAAGTAGACGCCGTTGAGTAAATGCTCTGTTCGCTCTTGTTTTAATACGCTTATTTTTTTCAGCAGGTTCAAGGATTTTCTCTAGGCGAAACTTAGTCCATTTCGCTTCTGGCTTCGTCGGTATCATTTTCATAAAGCTATGTTGGTCTGTTTGTGAAGAAAAATACGTTATCCATGGAGAGTTTGGGAGGTCATTTTGCGACAATGGTTAGAAAAAGCCCCCTTGCGATATGCAGGTTGATCGAAGGGGGAGAACCAATGTGGTCAATACCCTATTGGAGAGTCTGGGTCTATTGCTACAGAGTAGATGTCTATCATTTATATTGTTGACTGAAGTAGTTAGCTCTTTGATAAATTTATACAACTTCGTGTCAGATAAGTGCAGGTCATTTTACGACAAGTCGCGGTGGTGTGAATGCTAAGCTCACCAGTAGCTAATCAATAGGAATGCTATCTTCATGAAAAGTCATTAAATCTGCATCAATTAGGTGCTAGCAAATTGAAATGTGGTATAATGCCCAGCTAACCAAATTTAGAGCTGTGTGATTACTATCACATAGGCTCGTACTGTATTATTCTTGCTCATAGTTGGGCAATTACCGGAGCATCACTTTGCAATTTAACGATCTTGGATTAGACCAGCGCCTACTTAAAAGACTCAACCACTTGGCGTTTGATAAACCAACTGAAATTCAAAAAGCAGCAATTCCTGTTGGCATTCTAGGCAAAGATATCTTGGCCTCATCCAAAACAGGTTCTGGTAAAACACTGGCCTTTTTGTTGCCAGCTATGCAGCGCATGTATCGTAGCAAGCCATTTACTCGCCGTGACCCACGCGTTTTGGTATTAACACCAACGCGTGAACTGGCGAAACAGGTTTTCGCTCAGCTTCGTACGTTAAATGCGGGCACGCCTTATGATGGTACATTGATTGTTGGTGGCGAAAACTTTAATGATCAAGTAAAAGCATTGAAAAATGATCCAATGTTTGTGATTGCAACGCCAGGACGTTTAGCTGACCACCTTGAGCACCGCAGTACGCACCTTGATGGCCTTGAAATGCTTATCCTTGATGAAGCAGACCGTATGCTTGATTTGGGTTTTGAACCTCAATTGCGTCGTATTCATGAAGCGGCTAACCACCGTCGTCGTCAGACACTAATGTTCTCAGCAACGCTAGACCATACTGATGTTGTCGGTATTGCTGCTGACATGCTTAATGCACCAAAACGCCTCTCGATCGGCCACTCAGCAGAAGAGCACACTGATATTACTCAGCGTTTCTTCCTTTGTGACCATCTTGATCACAAGCAAGCTTTGCTAGATAAGGTGCTGGAAACTGAAAACTATAACCAGCTAATTATCTTCACGGCAACGCGTGCGGACACCGACCGTCTAACCAAAGAGTTGAACGAGCGTAAATTGAAAGCCGTTGCGTTGAGTGGTGATATGAATCAGACCCAACGTAATGCGATCATGAGTCAGTTCGAGCGTGACTGTCACAAGATTCTTGTTACAACCGATGTTGCATCACGTGGTTTGGATATCGAAAAAGTCTCGCACGTGATTAACTTTGATATGCCAAAACATGCTGAAGAGTACGTTCACCGTATTGGTCGTACTGGCCGTGCCGGTAACAAAGGCGATGCGATTTCCCTTGTTGGTCCTAAAGACTGGAAGAGCTTCAAAAATGTAGAAGCTTTCCTTCAACAGACTATTAGCTTTACGACTTATGAAGGTCTTGAAGGTAAGTTCAAAGGCTTGAAACCGGCACCGAAGAAGAAATTTGTTAAGAAGAAGCCGACTTCTGATAAGCCTGCAGCGAAGAAGCAAGCTAAGCCTAAGGCCAAGAAGAAGGTTGATAAGCGTTTCTATGACAATGTGGCTGTTGGTGACAGTGTCTTTATCCCTAAGAAGAAAAAGCCTGTTAGCCCTTCTTCTGAAGACTAATAGTGTTGTTGAATGTTAATAAAAAATGCCAGTCAACTGACTGGCATTTTTATATCTGTTGCATGCTTAAAGTAGAACCAATTTACAGTTCAGGACGTTGAAGATGCCTCACTAACACTTTCATGAACCTGGCGGCTTCACCACCGGTGCATGCCCGATGATCAAATGTCATCGAGAGTGGAAGGGTTTTTATTGATTTCACTTCTCCTTGCTCAATAACGACCTTTTCAATGATGCGTCCCGCACCCACAATGGCAACCTGTGGTGGGGTCACAACGGGTGTGGCAAATATTCCGGCAATAGCACCGAAATTGGATAAAGTGATCGTCGCGTGTTGGAGTTGTTCTCGGCCAATTTTCCTATCACGAATACCGGCAACCGTTTTGTCTACCCATTGCCGTATCCCTTTAGCGCTGAATTCATCGGCATGACGTAAAACAGGCACGTATAGACCGTGTTTGCTATCAACAGCAATACCAATATTCACAGTGTGATGTAGACAACGAGTCATGGTTTCCGCATCGAACCAAGCATTGAGAGCCGGTTCCTGTTGGCATGCTTCAACGATTGCTTGAACAAGTCGGCAGGTGATGTCCTGTTCAGGTAACCATGCAGCTAAGCTGGCTTCTTCGGTTATCGTAACAGCTGCAATAGTATGGTGAGATTCTGACATTGCACTCACCATACTTCGGCGAGCGCCTTTTAGAACTTCGGTTCCTGGTAATTGTTTGTCGCAGGCATTGTAGACATCACGATCTAGGATGACGCCGTCTGGACCGCTGCCTTCAACTACACTCAGGTCTACTCCCAGCTTTTGCGCAAGTAGACGTGCCGATGGCATGGCACTAAGTGGCTGGTCTGAGCTATTTTGTTGAGAGCTTCCAACCCAGAATTCATCGACATTAACATCATGGCTTTCCTGGGCGACTGTACCTACAACGGTGGCGGCATTCGTTTGCTGTGAAGGGATTTTTTCTGTTTTCGTTGTTGATGCGGAGGATTCCTCTATCTCCAGTAATAAACTGCCAATGCCGATGACATCACCGGCTTCTCCATAACGGTTAATGATTTTCCCGCTATACGGTGCGGGGACTTCTACCGTGGCTTTTGCTGTTTCTACCGTTAAAACAACTTGGTCTACTTCTACGTAATCCCCAATATTGATATGCCATTGAACAATTTCTGATTCGGCTAATCCTTCACCTAAGTCGGGCAAGTTAAATGTCTTCATTTCCACCCCTCCACCAGTGTTTTCGCGGCATCAGTTATGTCAGCTTCCTGGATCATGAAATAATCTTCATTTCGGTAATAGGGCATAATGGTATCTGACCCTGTTACTCTTTTCGGTGGGGCTTTTAGCAAGCACATAGCGTGCTCAGAGACTCGGGCAATAATTTCTGCACCGACACCGCACGTCTTGCAAGCTTCATGCACAACAAGTAGTCGCCCTGTTTTTTCAAGAGACTTGATGATAGAAGCCATATCAATAGGCTTGATGGTGGCCAAGTCGATAACTTCAGCCTCGATTCCCATTTTAGACAGTTTGTGCGCGGCTTGCAGTGACTCGACAACGCATGCACCCCATGTGACTAAGGTGAGATCTCGCCCCTTTCTTAGGGTAAAACAAGTATTGAGGGGGAGGGCTTCACCATTATCGACAACCGTCGATTTAACCGTACGGTAAATTCGCTTTGGTTCAAAAAACATGACGGGGTCATTACTTCTTATCGCTGCCAGTAGCAGGCCATAAGCACGTTGAGGGGAGGAAGGGATCACAACACTAATGCCCGGGATATGGGCAAATAGTGCTTCTACACTTTCTGAGTGATGTTCTGGTGCATGGATCCCGCCACCGAACGGAGCACGGAAAACAGCAGGGCAGGTTAATCGGCCGCGTGTGCGGTTACGAATTCTAGCTGCATGACAAATCAGATGCTCCATGGCAGGAAAGACAAAGCCCTGAAACTGAAACTCAGCGACTGGACGTAGACCTTGTGTGGCCATACCCACAGTGATCCCACCGATAAGTGCTTCAGCCAATGGAGAATCAATAACACGTTTACAGCCATATTTTTCTTTTAACCCCACGGTTGCCCGAAATACGCCACCGTTATCACCGACATCTTCACCTAAAACCACCACATCAGGGTCATGGGCCATCTCGTAATGTAGTGCCATGTTAACAGCGTCTAGGAGGGTAGACTCAGCCATGATGACCTCCTTGCATGCGCATTGCCTTATTGATGATCTGATCTCGCTGGCTTAGCAAGTCCTCATTGAGCTGCTCATAGAGATAATCGAATGCAGATTCAGGGGCTTGTGGTGTTATGTTCTGGTATTTATCAACGACTTTCTCTATCACTTCTTTGCAATGGGTTTGCCAATTCGTCTCATCTTGTTCAGACCAAGCTCCTTGATCGATTAGGAAAGCTTTTAGGCGTTTTATGGGCTCATATTGCCAAGCTTGTTGTAGCTCATCTTCACTGCGATATCGAGAAGCATCATCGGCAGTTGTGTGATCGCTAAGCCGGTAGCTCACAGCTTCAATCAGCGTTGCCCCTTTGCCTTTGCGGGCGTGATTTAATGACTGTAAGACAATATCAAACATAGCGACAACATCATTGCCATCAACAGTGACGCCATCAATTCCTGCCCCTTTGGCTTTGTCAGAAAGCAGTTCAGCACCGCACTGAATGGAGCGCGGGACAGATATTGCCCATTGATTGTTATTGATGACAAATACCAGTGGGATGTTCCAAGCTCCAGCACAGTTAAGTGATTCTAGGAAGTCTCCTTTTGAGGTTGCACCATCGCCACAAGTTACGAGTGCGACTTGGTGATTACCTTGAATTTTGAGTGCAGCAGCTACACCGACAGCATGGGTACATTGAGTGGCAATAGGAACGCAAAACGGAAGGTCTCGACAATGGTGATCGTCAGGTGAGAAGTCGCTACCACGTTCATCACCTCCCCAATATTGAAGATTCTTTTCCATACCTATACCACGGGCCCACAAGGCAGGAAGGTCACGGTAGTAGGGGATGAAGACATCAGACTTTTGCAAAGCCCGTCCAATAGCAATACCAATTGCCTCTGATCCAAGGTGAGAAGGGTAGGTACCCAGTTTCCCTGTTCGTTGAAGAGCGACAGCTTTGTTGTCGTACACACGGGTTAATACCATGTCGCAATAGAAGCCTTTCAGGGTTGTAAGATCAGCCCATTCAGGAAGCGGATTAACCAACTTACCGCGATGATCGATGAAACGATGCATCGGCATAGCCAGAACATTCATCGTTAGCTCCTTCTGGTGCTGCCTCAAAAGAGGCGGACAGCAAATTGAAGAACGTGCCAGTGAGAGAATGATGGAAAGTATCGTTAGTTTGTTGGGCAGCGTTCGATAGTATTAAGTGTAATCAAATTGTTAACATTCGCTGTTGGTCGGGTTTCGGGACGGAGTAAACTTATCGGTACACTTGATTGAATTGTCAGTAAGGCGAAATCGAGACCGTTGTTTTAGTGTTAAGACCCAGACTCGTTACTCTCACATTGTGTAGGCTATCGCACATACTTAGCAGTGTTGGAGAATGTAGAACCCGCTGCACACTATGTACATTCCGTCATTGTGTGTGAATGTTAGGTATCCGTCATTTGCAAGGGCGTATTATGAAATGGTATAGCAGCTTGGCCGCGATGGTAGTAGTGTCAGCCTGTTCATCACAGGCCAATGTCAGCGATATAGCCCAGAAAAAGACGCAATATATCGAAGACGAGTGTTATGTTAACGAAGGCAGCTCACTCAATGATGCCTTCAAGGTCTTCATGTCTGCCCGACAGAAAGAGCTGGGTGTACTTCGTGAATCATTGAGTAACGAAAACTACGAGCAGCTTGATTATGCACTGAATCATTTCGTCACATACTGGGATCAGTTACAAACTGAACGTAATCTTGCTTGTGAACAGCATGCAACTTGCGAATTTATCAAAATTAAAACCCCTGAACTACAGAGTAAAAATGACTTTTGCGATGGAACAGATTTCGAGTACAGTGTGAGCCGAGCAAAAATTATCAACTTTTATAGTGATATAGAACGGCTAGAGTTGCAGCAGTCCCCTTAGGCAAGAATCAAAAGATATTTGCTAACTCATTGCCTTGCTCGCTGGATGTATCTGGCTTTAATCTTTGCTAGTATCCGCCGTTTTATAGGTTAAGAAGAATGTAAAATGGCAGCCTTTTCTATTCAATGTCCTCATTGCCGTCAAAACGCGAGTCTAATGCCACAATCGCTATCGAATACGGTGAAGTGTCCTCACTGCAGTAAACATATTTTAGATGGTCAACCGGTAGATGCGGATAGTAAGTCGTTGGAAAAAATAATTTTTTCCCCACTTCCCGTGATTGTTGTATTTTGGAACGACAACTGTACTCCATGTAAAACCTTCAAGCCTATCGTTACCAAAGTTGCTAAAGAGCGTGCAGGTAAGCTTCGCGTGGTCTTTGTTAATTTAAGTAAAAACATGGCATTATCATCAAAGTACCGTTTGCGTGGGGTACCGACCACTATCGCCTTTAAGAAGGGGCGGCAGCAAGCTGTTTTAAACACCGCCTTACGAAAGAATGAACTTTTAAAGTGGTTGTCAGAGTCATTATCAATTTGATCACAAAAGCGTAACTGTGGTAAAGGTATAGTCATACAAAGTTAATTCAAAACAGGCAAACAAACGGAATATTTTGGAAACCGTTTGTTTGTGATTTCAATCAACGCAATATAACTAACTGTATAAGGAGGATTTTATGGCGACTAGCCGTAAAATTAGTAAGGAGCGTTTAGCACTGAAGTTATCCCTAGCGGGTACTGTAGTATTGTCTTCGCTAGGTATTGGCTATGGGTTGTATGTTGGATCCAATGCCATCCTTCTCGACGGTATGTTCTCATTACTCAGCATGGGTATGACAGGTTTAAGTCTGTATACCGCTTACCTCGTTTCTAAGCCTGATGATAAGTATTTCCAATTTGGCTATGCGCATATTGAGCCGTTAATCAACGTCGTCAATGGCTTGCTCATCTTACTCACTTGTATTTTTGCTTTTATTGGTGGTGTGCAAACCATTGTCAACGGCGGTCATGAGATAGTCTTAGAGCATGCAATTATCTATGCTGTTCTTTCGACCATTTGCTGCTTTTCTATATATTTTACTGAAACTTATATTGCTAAAGCCGAGCAATCTGAGTTGGTCAAAGTAGACTCTCAGGAGTGGCTTATCGATGGGATTTTAAGTGCGTCGATTCTGGTGGGCTTTATTGCGGTGATGATTCTTGATCATTATGGGTACTCACAGTGGAATCGGTATGTCGATCCTATCTTGGTATCAGCTTTATCACTTGCAGCAGTGGTACTGCCAATCACGGTATTACGTCGTAACTTAAGAGAGGTGCTACTGCTTGCTCCTCAGGATGATGTACAAGACAATGTAGATCGTGTTATTGCCAAGCTATCAAAGCAATATCATTTTGATGATTACACACATCACTTTGCCAAAACGGGTCGGCAGTATGATCTCGAAGTGAACATCCTCGTTAAAGACGATACGTATTGGACGACCAAGCGGCAAGATCAAATCAGGTTGATTTTGTGGGAAGCACTATCAGATGAACTCGGTGATACATGGTTATCTGTTAGCTTTACGGGGCAGGCAAGATGGCTCTGATAGACACAACTCAGAATATTTAGCTAGGAAAGGGCATGATTTGCCCTTTTTTTTCTTCCAAAATTAATATTTCAAATTATGATCATAGTTATTTAACCAAGTTACTTGGCTATAACTATATCTAATCTGAAGTGGGAATAATTATAGTTAAAAATAGTCTGGTTATTTTTAGTTATTCCCCGCAAAATATTCACGAATCCGTGCAAATGGTAGTGAATTATGAACAGAATACGAATGGTATCATTTTGAAGTAACCTAAGTTTCTGTTTTTACATCAACTATGTTGTCAGTATTGGTCAATTAAGTATGGCTTTCAATGCAACTAGCACGAATATTATGCAAACTTTTTAGTGCATTTTTTGTTCTGTTGGGGTATCTTGTCCACAGTCTAAAAATTGCTTCTAGTGTTAGTGGTAATCTTTAGACTTTCAGGCAGCATTTCGATGCTTACTGTACCCATACATTTAGATAAATCATAGGTTTATGCGATTATGGAAACATTACTGGTTATCGCCTTCATCATTGGTGCTTTCTACATTATCTGTAAAGAAAAGAAGAAATGTACCAAAGACGTTGATTACTCTCGTGACTCTTTGTAATTACTACTTTTTTAGAGTGATCTGCTAGTTATTCAGTGGTACCAGCACTATTACTATTTTAGTGATTGGCAACGAACATGAAAATCGCCCTTTTAATATTCAGCGCCTCTTTTTGAGAGAATATTATGGGCGATTTTTGTTTTGAATAAACCGTTAATTAAGCTTGTTTTTCCAGCCACTCATTACGTAGACGAGTAATGCGCTTTTCCGTTTCTTGCCATTTTGATGTCTTAATCAAGTCACGATATTCACCCGTAGGCTTTTTGCAAAGGGATTCTAATAACGGTACTTGCGTTTGAGGAAGGCCTTCTAGAGCTTCGATTGCACCTTGACGATTGTTGCAGAGCATTACCATATCGCAGCCCGCTTGTTGCGCCGCAATTGCTCGTTCACTATAGCTGCCAAGGACATCGGCACCTTTCATATTTAGATCATCTGAAAAAACAACGCCTTTGAAGCCCATATCTTCACGTAGAACTTGTTTTAACCAATAGCTAGAGCCGCTCGCAGGTGATGAATGATAGTGATCAAAGACGACATGGGCTGGCATCATGGCATCGAGTAGGTTGGTATCGATTAAAGACTGGAATACCGTCATGTCATGTTGTTTTATCGTATCTCGTGAATCGATAGGGGTTTCGAGGTGTGAGTCAGCGATAACTCCGCCATGGCCAGGAAAATGTTTTCCTGTTGCCGCCATTCCTGCCAATTTCATGCCCTTGATAAATTCAGAAGCATAGCGGATCACCTGTTGGGGATCATCAGAGAAAGCTCTATCACCAATCGCTTTACAGTCAAATCCAAGATCTAATACAGGAGCGAGGCTTAGGTCGATATCCATCGCTAGTAATTCAGCTGCCATTAGCCAACCGCCATCATAAGCCAAGGCTTTGCCCTCGTTGCATTCAGCAAAGGCTCGGGCAGGTGGCAGCAATGTGAATTCATCTCGGAAACGTTGTACACGTCCACCTTCTTGATCAACGGCAATAAGAAGAGGGCGCTTCGCGGTATTGCGAATATCCTTGGTCAGCGCGCGCAATTGCTCACGATCATGATAGTTTCGTGCGAAAAAAATTATTCCGCCAACTGTTGGGTGTTGGATGATCTCGCGATCTTCTGCATCTAGCTCATAGCCAGCCACATCAAGCATCAGAGGGCCCATGAATTCTCCTTACGGAATTTATCTAATAATAACAACCAGATAATTATGCCTTATATTACAGAAATACCATAATGAACACGCTTAATTATAGAGAGATTTAACCAAATGTTGGCAATCAGGTGAGGCTATTTGACAAGGGAAGTAGATCTATATTGTTTACCCAGGGAAACACTTTGTTGTGTAATGGTTTTCATTAAAGTGTTTAATTAGAATAAGGTGTTTTTAAGTCGCTGATATTTAATGGTAAATAATTAGTGTTGAGCATATGCTTTGTGCAACGATATTTTGTTGCACTTAAAGTGTGATATTGAGCACTTTAATGCAAGGGGTTGTCACTTAAACTGTTTCCTTAATTGTCCAATTAGGAAAGTGAAAGATGTCAACTTTGGTCGCAATTGCTATTACAACCGGAATCTTATCGGGTATTTGGGGCTGGGTTGCTGTATCCCTCGGCTTGTTAAGCTGGGCTGGCTTTCTCGGTTGTACCGCATATTTCGCTTCCCCGAAAGATGGTGTAAAGGGCTTGCTACTTAGCTTGGCAACTACAATGAGTGGTGTGTTTTGGGCAATGGTGATCATCCATCTTTCTTCCGAGGTGGGCATTGAGATCATCGGTTATGTTATTACGGCCGTCGTTGCTTTCTTTATGTGCTTTCAAGCAAAACAAGCATGGCTTAGCTTTATTCCGGGTACGTTTATTGGCTCGTGTGCCACATTTGCAGCTGGTGGAGATTGGCAGCTTGTCGTTCCATCGCTGATTCTAGGTATTATTTTTGGTTATTCAATGAAAGCTTCGGGTTTGTGGTTACAACAGAAGTTGGCAAAATCCGCAGGAACCCTTGCACCTGCAGAGTAAAACAGTGATATAGAATCGAAGAAAAGCCGCAATTATTTGCGGCTTTTTTGTATGTGTTAAATACAAGGAATATAGAGCCCAGAGAAAGGCTGCTCAAGGGGCTTCAACACTTCAGCGGCTTTATCTTTTGGGGCCAGGATACAGACACGCAGTCCTTCATTGAGCTTGCTTTGTACTTGTGACGTTAGGTTACCGTCTTCATAGGGTTCACGATCAGCGTCCCTTCGACATAAATCGACAAAGTCATCATCAGCGCCGGTTTTACTAGGATAGAAAACAAACTCCGCCTGCTGCATTAAACGCAATGCTTTTAAGGTGAGAAGTTCGGTGTCAGTTCCCGTTTCTATCAGGTATAGAGCAGCCTGTATTGTGTCTGTTTGATTAATTGATTGTACAAATACTTGCTCTAGGCAATCTTTTGATTGCGCTTGTTCAACCTCAGGATGACGGAAAAATCTCTCCCAGAATTTACGTCTTTCATCGACAGTCGCAAAATGTTCCTTAATCCGCTCTCGTTGTTCACCCGCATAACTTGCTAGCAAAGACAAATTTTGTGGCAGTTGGGTTTCCAGCTTCTCCCGTAGGTACCTGACTAGAACAGGGGAAGCTCCACCGCTGGAAACGGCAACTTGAATCGGGCTTCTATCGACTATGGATGGGGTGATGAAGTCACAGTAGTCTTTATCATCGACGACATTAATCCAGATACCAAGGTCTGTTGCATCTTGGTGTACCTGATGATTCAGTGATGGGTTGTTAGTGGTGGCCCAAACTTGATAACTGCCTTCGAGATCACATTTTTCGTAACATTTGCCTTTCCAATTAATATGTCCGCTGTTCACTAGCGTTGCTAAGTAATTGTGTAGCTTAGGGGAAACAATCTGAATGGATGCGCCAGCTTTGCGCAGTAGGTCTACTTTTCTGCAAGCGACTTCACCTCCGCCTACTACTGTTACTTTTTTCTGTTTTACAGAGAGAAAAATCGGGAAATAGTCCATATTAGATATTCTTTTTAGGTATATATGTTGCTGCTAAGTATCTGACTTGTAGTTATATCTTTTTCTAGTTACTATGAAAACACAGAATTACAAGCTTTGAAACAATTTGAAACACTTGCTTGGTGAAAATGTTTCATTACTTATGACTGTTCAGCTTGGATTAAAGGCATAATGCTAGTTTATGCAAACTATAATGATAGTTTTTTTTGAAGCCTTAAATAACCTTCAAGTCACTAAAATATAAGCGGAATGATTGTTCGCCTAGTAATAGCTATAGTGACTGAATATAACAAACTTTAAGCGTACTTTTTACATAAATTTAAGATGGTCGGCAATATGAATAAAAAACTTATGATTGCGACACTGATAAGCTCAAGCCTGCTTGTCGGTTGTGGCGATAAGTTGTCTGGTCCTGCTGGGGGAATGGCTCCTCTAGTTGTAGTAGAACCAGTAACTGTGATTGATTATCAACAGGGGAAACAGTTTGTAGGAAGAACTGAAGCGATTGAAGATGTGGCCATCACAGCTCAAGTTTCAGGCTACCTTAAAGCGCGTTCTTTCAATGAAGGTGAGGTTGTTGAAAAAGGGCAGGTACTTTTTGAAATTGAACCAGCGGCCTATGAAGCACGTGTTGCAAGTGCATCTGCCTCTATTGCTCAAGCTGAAGCTACGTTAAAACGTGCTGACTTGGACTGGAAACGTGGTCAAAACTTGTTGCCGAAAGGCAGTATTAGCCAATCTGAATATGACCGCTTAACAGCAGAAAAACTGAGCGCTGAAGCGCAGCTTAAAGCGGCCGGTGCTCAGTTGAAATCAGCACAAGTTGATTTGTCATTTACAAAAATTACCGCACCATTTACTGGCCGTATCAGTGATAGTAAGGCCAGTATCGGTGATCTTGTCTCACCAAGTTCTGGCGTGCTGACTACGCTGGTTAGCCTAGACCCTATGCAAGCTTCTTTTAATGTGAGCGAGCGTGAGCGTTTGAACCTTGGTATTGATAGCCTTGACGGTGCAGGTGAAGGCCAGGGTGATGTTGAAGTCGTTCTAACTTTAACAAATGGCAAGGAGTATAGTGAGCTAGGTACGGTTGATTTTATTGGCAACCGAATAGATCTAAATACTGGTACGATTGCTATGCGTGCAAGTTTTGCTAACCCAGAGCAATCTTTGCTCCCTGGTCAACATGTTCAAGTTTTCCTGCGTGAAAAAGAGCCTGTAAAACGTATCGTGATCCCTCGTCGTGCTGTTCAAAGTGACTTGGAAGGTGACTTTGTTATGGTACTGGCGGAAGAAAATGTCGCCGAACGTCGCAATGTGGTTCTAGGGCCTCAGACCGAACATGGCATCATCATCGCCGAAGGCATTGATAGCGAAGATGTTGTTATGACTAAAGGTCTTCAGCGTGTACGTAACGGTGTAACAGTACGACTTGAAGAAACAGGGGCGCAAGAGTAATCATGCTGAGTCGCTTTTTTATCCAGCGCCCTAAGTTTGCGCTGGTCATTTCAATTATTCTAACACTGGCGGGGGCTATTGCGGTCCTGAACCTGCCTGTGGCGGAATATCCTAAAATCAGTCCACCATCTGTTGGTGTGACGGCTTTCTATTCTGGTGCAAGTGCGGAAACGGTAGAAGAGGCGATTGCTGACCCGATTGAAGCGTCAGTGAACGGCGTTGAAAACATGATTTACATGTCTTCAAAAAGTGCGAATGATGGTTCGTACAGCCTGAACGTCACTTTTGATATCGGTACCGATCCTGATATGGCTCAGGTTAACGTTCAAAACCGTGTGTCTCAGATTGAGTCAAAACTACCAGCCGAAGTGCGTATGGTAGGTGTAACGGTTAAGAAGCGCTCTCCTGATTTGTTGATGGTCCTTAACTTCTATTCACCAGAAGGCCGATATGACGACCAATTCCTGATCAACTACATTAACCTTAATGTTAAAGATCAGCTGGCGCGTGTGACGGGTATCAGTGAGGTTAACGTAATCGGTGGTGGTGAATACGCTATGCGTGTTTGGCTAAACCCCGAGAAAATGGCCAATCTGAATCTGACTACCTCTGATGTCAATGCGGCTCTTTCTGAGCAGAACGTTCAGGTAGCAGCTGGCCAAGTTGGTGCCGCGCCATACAATAACCCGCAGGAAGTTCAATTTAACCTGGTTACTAAAGGTCGATTACAAACCGTAGAAGAGTTCGAGGATGTAGTACTTCGAGCTAACAATGACGGTTCTATGGTGTACCTAAAGGATGTTGCGCGCGTCGAACTTGGTAAAAAGTTCTACAGCGGTAACGGTATGTTCCGTGAGCAACCTGCTTCTATCGTTGCGCTAAACCTTCAGTCTGATGCTAACGCATTGGAAAGTGGTAAGGCAGTAATGGATCTACTGGAAAACCTGAGTAAAGATTTCCCAGAGGGCATGGAATACGAGACCAGTTACGATACAACTTTGTTTGTTGCTGAGTCGATTAAAGGCGTAGTTGTTACCCTTATCCAAGCGATCTTGCTGGTAATTGCCGTAACTTATATGTTCCTTGGCAGCGTGCGCTCAACGTTGATCCCCGTTGTTGCTATTCCTGTATCACTTATCGGTACCTTCGCCATCATGTTGGCTGCTGGGTTTACCATTAATACGGTAACCTTATTCGGCCTGATTTTGGCAATCGGTATTGTGGTGGATGATGCGATTCTGGTTATCGAGCAGGTCGATACCAACATGAAACGGGATCCTAGCCTCACTCCTGCTAAAGCAACGCTTATAGCGATGAAGGAAGTAACCGGTCCGATTGTCACATCAACCTTGGTATTGCTTGCGGTATTCGTTCCAGTAGCCATGCTTCCGGGCATTACCGGTATTATGTATCGTCAGTTTGCCCTGACTATCTGTATCTCGGTAGTGATCTCGTCGATCAACGCATTGACACTTTCACCAGCTCTGTGTTCGCTAGTGCTTAAACAAGGTGGTGGTAATACAGCTCGCTGGTTCGAAATCTTTAACCGTGGCCTTGATAAGGTAACGCTGAAGTACGGTTCTATCGCTGGCTTCATGGTTCGAAAAACAGCGCTACTTGTTACTTTCTTTGTTTTGGCTGTAGGCGCTGTAACTTTCCTTTCGAAAACGACCTCTACAGCATTTGTACCGACTGAAGATAAGGGTATCTTGCTGGTTAACGTTCAGCTGCCAGACTCCGCTTCTTTATCTCGTACAGAAGAAACAACAGAAAAGTTACAGGCTATCCTTGCTGAAGAACCTGGTATCGAGGGTATTACTGTTGCAAACGGCTATGCGTTCCTTACGGGTGCAGCGGCGTCAAACGGTGCATCTCTATTCATTAAATTGAAAGAGTGGGATGAGCGTAATGCAATGGAGGGTGACCATTCCTCTTTTGCAATCTCGAACCGTGTTAACGGCCGCGCTGCAATGGAGCTACCAGAAGCAATTGTCTTTGCAATGGGTGCCCCAGCAGTACCGGGTATGGGGGCTGCAGATGGCTTTGAATTTGTACTTGAAGATACCTTAGGCCGAAGCCGAACCGATTTGGCAAATGTCATGGGTGAAATGATTCAGGCAGCGAATCAGCAGCCTGAAATCCAGTTTACTTTCAGTACATTCCGAGCCAATGTGCCTCACTACTACATTGATGTTGACCGAGTGAAAGCGAAGCAACTGGGTATCCCGCTGACGGAGATCTTCCAGACGCTACAGGGTAACCTTGGTTCAATGTATGTGAATGACTTCACGCTATACGGTAAGAACTTCCGTGTAACCGTGCAGGCTGATAGTGACTACCGTGATGGTCTGGACGCACTTCAACGATTCCACGTGCGTTCATCGTCAGGCCAAATGATCCCATTAAGTACGATTACATCGGTAGAGCAGGTGTTTGAACCTGATGTTGCGTGGCGCTACAACATGTATCGTTCAGCGGTTATCCAAGGTAGTCCAGCTCCGGGTTACTCAAGTGGTGATGCAATCGCCGCCATGGAGCGTGTAGCAGCTGAAGTCCTACCTCAAGGCTATCAGTATGAGTGGACAGGTATGGCTTACCAAGAAGTTAAAGCCGGTAACCAAGCTATTTACGCTTTTGCCCTAGCACTTGTATTTATCTACCTATTTATGGTGGCACAGTACGAGAGCTGGAGTATTCCGCTGGCCATTATCCTGGTTGTTCCAGTGGCAACACTAGGCTCATTCTTGGCACTGGCTATGACGGGGACACCGTTGAACCTGTACGCTCAGATCGGTTTGGTTCTCTTGATTGCACTGGCGGCTAAGAACGCCATCTTGATTGTAGAATTTGCTAAGATTGAGCGTGAAGATAATGAGTTGGATATCGAACAAGCGGCGGTTCGTGGTGGTAAGCTACGTTTCCGTGCGGTAAACATGACTTCTTGGTCGTTTATCTTGGGTATTCTACCTCTTATCTTTGCCAACGGTGCTGGTCATATCAGTCAGAACTCATTGGGTATCTCCCTAACCGGTGGTCTGCTATGTGTGTTGTTGGCAGGTACCTTCCTGATCCCTGGTTTCTTCGGATTGGTACAACGTCGTCGTGAGAAATTCCACGGTGGTTCAACTAAGTTGATTCCATTGGATGACGAATAACTTTCGTTGAAGACTGAGTGAAACGTAAACTAAAAGCTCCCATCAATGGGAGCTTTTTTTATGGTTCAACTATGACAATTTAAGCTGTCTGGTCAATAACCGATTAGCAAGTTTTACGGCGGAGAAGGGCAAGTGCTGCCAAACTGATCAACCCTGAGATTGGCAAGCTACCACCGCCACCTGAACCGCCTTTGTTGGTTCCGCCGTTACCACCTTTACTGTCAGGTTTGTTTTCTTTAACTCTTTCAAATGGATCGACATTGAACGTTGACGTTTTAACTTCACTTAAAGTCAACCCCGTCTTTGCTTCGATCCAGTTGTAATAGCTTGAAAGTTCAGTGTATAAGCCATTCGATTGAGCTGCAGTGTGACCTGCTTGCTTGTACTCACAACCAGGACCATTACTGGTGACACCGATGACACGAAGACCTAAATCAGAGTCGCTAGAATAACTTGGGTTCTGCCAAACTAATGGGCCACCAGAGTCACCACGACATACGTCTTTCTTTATGTCTGGGCTGTTACTATCAGCACAGACGAAGTGGGATTCATCTTTGTCGAATTCGTACTTTGTATTGCACTGAGTGATCGGAATGCCACCAAGTTTGACAATTCTTAAGTTGTTAGGAGATTCGTAATCAGGTTCTGTGCTTCCCCAACCAGAAGCTATAAGATTGGCTTTGGAGTAGGCGCCAGTATTCCAAGTGTTTTGAAAGTCCTGATTAATATTAACTTGCTCGTCAGGAGTTGCGATTTTGATAGGTTTAGCTGAGCCATTTTCTAGAAATGAGCGATTAACCCTCAATAAAGCGATATCATTATCAGCTTTAAAGATCGGCTCAACTTTACCCACGTAACCTTCGTGGTAAATCTTTTCAACAATGGCGAACTTGAATTTTGGGTCAATGTTTTTTGCGTTCTGAGTCGTATTTTTGATTGTATTGGTACCAGTAATCAAAGTATTACCAATAAAAGCAATAGGGCTAAGATCATTATTGACGACACAGTGTGCGGCAGTTACAGCCCAAAATTCGCTGATAATAACAGCACCACAAGCCGACATTGCTGCTGAGTAATCGCTGCTATCAGCCTCTGCTAACATTGAAGCTTGCCAAGGGGCGATTAAGCTATTGGATAAGGTGGTAGCATCTTCACCATTCAAAACTCGTGTTTGGATCTTAGGCTCATTTGCTTGTGTCGTAAAACTAACGGTGCAGGCAACGGCCAATACGATTGGGGCAAATTGGGTTTTCATAATGTCCTTGTATGGTTGTGTGGTTCTTACTGTCAGCTGTGTAGAGTAATGATCTAGCAATAACATCTTGTTTTATTGTGTTTTAAAAATAATTGAACGATGTTTTTATTGGGTGGATGTTAATCGATTTCTTTTATAAAACCAATCAAAAAATTGCTTTGCCTGATGGTTTTAGCGTAACTATCAATTTATTCAATAGTTAAGGGCTCGAAAGTATTTATTGGTGAGTAAGATGGGGCTGGTAAAAGAAAGCCCCTGTCACTAAGAAGTGAGGGGGCTCTATTCATCATTTTTACTTTAAAAATCAAATTAAAATCAATTGGCTAGCGTTTTATGGTTGTTTACTAGCGTAGTCGACGACGTAGAATACCGAGTACAGTTAGTCCGAATAACCCTGAGATTGGCAAGCTACCACCGCCACCACCTGAGCCACTTGGGCTTGTTCCGGTCTTATTTTCAGGGTCACTTACTTTAGTAAAGGGATCTTCACTAAAGACTGGTGTGGATTGCGATGCTAGGTCTAACTTCGTTTGATCTTCAATCCATTCATAATAGTGTGCAAGTTCGGTATAAAGACCGTTCTTTTGCGCAGCAGCATCACCGTTTTCTTTTAGGTGGCAGTATGGTCCACTACTCGTAACCCCAATAACGCGAAGTCCAAAATCACTATCATTTGTTTTACTTGGTACTTGCCAAACTAGCGGGCCACCTGAATCACCTCGACATACATCTTTCTTTATTTCGGGGGTGTTACTGTCAGCACAAACAAAGTGAGATTCTTCACTTAGTGGATAGTCAGCATTACAATCAGTTATTGGAATGCCGCCTAATTTAACAACCATTAATTCATTCGGTTGGTCAAATTTAGGTTCGGTGTAACCCCATCCTGAGGCGATGAGGTTAGCCTTAGAGTAACCGGTTGGATTCCAAGTATTAGCAAATTGGTTATTGGCGTCTTCTTGTTCTTGTTGGGTGGCTATTTTAATTGGTTGAGCGACTTCAAGCATCGAACGATTGACCTTGAGTAGTGCTATATCATGATCTAATACCGGGCTGGAATAGAAACCACTGTGAACAATCTTGTCGGTGATCTCAAATTTATATTTGTCATCGATACGGTCGGCAGTGCCCCCCTTGTTTTTAATGATATCTGCACCTGCAATTAGAGTGTTACTCATAAACGGCTCTATACAATGAGCAGCAGTAACAGCCCAAAATTCGCTGATAACAACAGCCCCACAACCGGAAGTGATATACGTACCATCATTTAATTGTGGTTCAGTAAGGAATGCTACCTGCCACGGTAAAAGTAAATCAGATGATAGTTTACTTGCTTCTTCACCGTTAAGTACACGTGTCTGAATGTTGGATTCAACAGCAAAACTAGGTGCAGCGGAAAGACAAGCCAACGCAAAGGCAATGGGGGTATATTTTGTTTTCATAAAGTCCTTCTATGGTTCCTTCAAGCTATATAATAAAGTTGGCCACCAAAAGATGGTCAAAATATTGGCCAACAATGCTTACTATCAGTAAATGTACATTGTTTTTATGGCTACTATGGTAAAGGTGAACAGTAATATTTCCAGTCATAAAATTGCTTTGTGTGACAACGGTTACCAATTATTCATCCGATCGATGGCTCTTGGGTTTTTATTGGTGGGATTGAATATTGATCTAATGCAAATCCTAGAGATATTCTGATCGAGATTGTTTTAGTGGCACGTTATACTGCAACCTGATATTTAGTAATAACAAAGAGTTGCAGAGTATGACTTACAAGCACGTTATTGGCTTTGGTGTTGCGGGCAATTTTGCTGGCCACTTAGAGCAAGCCGGTGAAGACAAAGATTTTTTAGCGGTAGAAGTTAAAGAAGCGGTACAGCCTAAAGCGATTTTTCCTTTCTATGTGCCATCAGAGAAGGCTGGGTTCCTTTCCACTTACCCATTGTCATCAGATACCATTATTCCCCCAAACGATGCTGATAATTTGCAAATAGAACCTGAAGTGGCATTGATTTGTGATATTGAATATCAAGACAATAAGGTCGTTACTATTAAACCGCATGGTTTCGCTGCATATAATGATTGCTCTATTCGTAAGCCGAATGCAGAGAAAATCAGTGAAAAGAAAAACTGGGGTGAGAGTACCAAAGGGATCTCTTCTCAGGTTATTGCGGTTGATCACCTTCGGGAAGGGGGCAAATTGGATAACTTCCGAATCGCAAGCTTCCATAAACGTGGTGAGACGGTATCGCGCTACGGTGAAGACAGCCCAGTAGTGGGTTACAGCTATTTTCATGAAAAGCTGTTGAACTGGATTGTTGATCGCATGAACAATCAGCAAGATGTAGGCCCAACAGAAAATATTGCCGATTTTCTGGAAAATGCAGGTTACCCAACGCAGGCCGTGATCAGTATTGGTGCCACTCGTTATACCGAGTTTGGGGAAACAACGTTTTTGAAATCAGGTGATACCAGTATGGTAGTCGTTTACGATGGTTCAGTGTATAGCCCTGAAGATATTACAGCGATGGCTGAATGTCAGACATTTGCAGAGCAGGGGATCTCCGCTTTGATTCAGTCTGTCGCTTAAGAAACAAAAAGCACTGTGGAAACAGTGCTTTTTCATTAGCTTGTTAAGCTGTATTACTTTTGTCGTTACAGACGCCAGAAAACTTCCAGCGAACCATTTGAGTTTGTGCGGTGCTTAGCCTCTTTGAATTCTGCGGTGTTGGTGGCAAAGCTCAAACTGACTCCCCATTTCGGCTGGTAGAACACGCCTCCGAAAACAGCGGTAGCTTGCCAATGATCGACTTTGGTATTTGGTACTTCACTCGGTCGATTTCCCTCAATAGTGATATCGTTAAAACGGTATCGTCCTTCGATGCCGGTAAACAGAAAGTAACCTGATGAACTGGATGACAGCACACCTATATCAACAAAGTTGCCTGGAGAGAAGCCGGTTGTACCGAAATTATCTGCCAGATTGTTACCCCAACGAGCAACACCACCAACAGCAAGTTCGCTTTGATAGTTACCTACATTGATTCGCCCCGTACCACTTAAGTCGTAATCGTCCATCAAATAAGCCTGTTGACGGGTGAGTAAGCGGTGGCCTTGATAGCCTAGGTTGAAAACAAGCGTATTCTCTATCTGGTAATCCCACCCCATAGGTTCATCAGACCCAACAATATCGTGAATGAACTTTTGTCCTTCCTCGGCGAAAGAATTGGGGCCAACAATACCCAGCATAAAACTAAACTTATCGACAAAAGTCGGTGTGTATTGGTAGGCAGTGGATTCTAAGAATAGTAAGCCTGCATAGGGGCGTTCATCTTCTGGTGGTTCGATGGACTCGATATCTTCTGGTGTCCACATCTGTTGCCCGAGTGTTAACCCCCAGCCTTGCTTTGTTCCTTCTTTCAGCGGTAAATATTGACTGATCTGACGGATCGGTGTGGGGGCTGTCTCTGCTAGATCTGCTGAATATGGTGAGTTGTACTCAAGGAATATGCCATTGGTATAATTCTGATCTGTGCCAACGATTCCGTCATTGTCCATAGAAAACGAAACACTCCCCGAGTTATATGCGAAGGCATTGGGAGAGAGAGCAGAAAGACAAGCGAAAAGTACGGGTGAAAATTGTTTCATTGCTAATCCTTTGGTACAACAAGCAAGATGAGATTCAATAGTGGATGCGTTAGGCGTATTTTAGTTTTTATTAAACAGTAACTAACTGGCATTGTTTATACAACATGCTTATCCATTGATGTCTTCATCATATCGAAAGGAAGAGATTTATCGCTAGTGTTTTTAGTGAATAAGCGTAAATCTTTGTGAATGTCCGGTTTATAAGGAAAGTGAATGTCAGTGCTCAAAATTACATCGCCATTAATATCGGTTTCTTGGCTAGCAGAAAACCTGTCTCATCCTGAAGTGATCGTACTTGATGCGAGTTGGTTTTTACCTGGCTCAGAGAGAAATGCGAAAACCGAATGGATAAAAAAACGTATACCGGGTGCACGCTATTTTGACTTTGATACAAAAATTGCTGATCCAGTGGCTTCATTTCCTCATATGTTACCTGAGCCATTGCATTTTGTTGATGAGGTTGAAAAATTGGGCATCTCAAATCACAGTCAAGTTGTGGTTTATGATAGCCAAGGTATTTTTTCGGCACCACGAGTGTGGTGGATGTTTCGTGCAATGGGGCATGACAATGTTGCCGTACTCGACGGTGGACTGCCTGCATGGGAGGTTGCTGGAAACCGTCTTGAGAAAGGCGAGCCTGTTATGCCTGCAGTTGGTGACTTTAACGCACGTTACCAGTCACAGTGGGTAATTGATGGTGATAGCTTGCTAGAAAACCTTAATAGACCGGACGTTCAAGTTTTGGATGCAAGGGCGGCAGCGAGATTTTATGGTACCCAGAAAGAGCCGAGGGAAGGAGTCAGAAGTGGTCATATGCCTAGTGCTAAGAGTCTCCCTTTTGGTCAATTGCTCAAGGACGGGTATTTCTTACCACCTTATCAATTGAAAAAGCGGTTTGATGCTGTCAGTGATTCTGAACAAAGATTAGTCTTAAGCTGTGGTTCTGGTGTTACGGCTTGTATTTTGGCATTGGCAGCTGAGCTGTCTGGGCGGGAAAGGCTTACAGTATATGATGGGTCTTGGACTGAATGGGGCGCAACCTATAAATATCCTGTTGTTTAACGATATACCTAGTAATTTGGTCTTTGATAATAAAGGCACAGTACGACTGTACTGTGCCTTTTGCAAACGTATATATAATTCGATTACTGTACGCTAGTCGATGACAGATACATATCCACGATCTTCAATAAGGCTTTGGCCCGATGTTGACATCACATAGTCGACAAATCGCTGTGCATCGTCGTTTAGCTGCTTTTCTTTATATAGCATCAAGAAAGGGCGAGAGATTTTGTATTTGCCTGATTCAAGGTTTTCTAGAGATGGCGATACACCTTCAAAGTTGAGTGCTTTGATAGAGTTGTCGACAGAACCCAGAGAGACATAGCCTAGTGCGTGTTTGTTGCGAGAAACTAAACTCTTAACGGTACCATTGGTATTGACGATAAGTACTTGAGGGTTGATATCCGATACGGTTTGACCTTTAATTTGCTGGGTTAGACCCATAAAGTCTTCAAAAGAAAAACGAGACCCTGATGCGTTTTCACGGCTAACAACCGCAATTTTGAGATCTGGTCCACCAACTTCTTTCCAGTTGTTGATTTCACCGTGGTAGATTTTCTCGACCTGCTCTTTGGTAAGGTTAACGATAGGGTTTTCTTTATGTACAACCAGAGCAATACCATCATGGGCGATGGTCACTGTTGATATATCAGGCTTGATCTCCTCGGGCTTCAGGTAGCGGGAGCTCATTCCTAAATCTGCAACATTTTGCTTTACGGCACTGATACCGGCAGAAGAACCGACGCCCTGTACTTCGATCTGTGTTTCGTTGTGCTCACTTGTATACGTTTCTGCCAGTACCTCAATAATATGGCTGGCGGATGTTGAGCCGGTGACAGTAACCCTTTCTTTCGCTTGAACCGAAAAGGTCATGCTAACAATAAGGGCGCAAAGAGTTGTTCTGGTAAGCATTTAATTCTCCAAAGTACACCAGAAAAGGTTGGCGCTAATCTTATTACGGGTTTATGACAGTAATGTGAAAAAGTACAGGGTAATAGAATGGTAATGTGTGCTTTCCAGTCTCACATGAAACCCTTTCCGGGTGAATGAGACTGATAAGAAGTAGTTAGCGAACTGAATATTAAGTGTTTATTTTCAAAGGCAGATTTTATCTGAATTCGGGTTTCCGGTAGATTCAGATTTCTTCGGTACATTTCTGAACATTGATAGTGAGATGTTGCGTTACGACATGTATGCCAGGTATACGGTATGGTTGATGTGAGTTCACTATCTAACAGTAAATAGATGCTTCTCTAGAACAGTTTGCTTGGTAAGGTCGTAGGGCAAACATGCCATCGGATGAGACTGGTTGGTCAGTTGATGAAGCTCACCTCAATTCAGAAAGAGAAGCTGCTTAATAAGCAAGCACATGATGACAACTATCTTGAAAAACGGCGTGTATGAACAGTTGGTTATGTGACGTGTCTAGCAATTATACAGGAAAACAAATGCTTGCTCCCTATTGATAACATTATAAGCCTGAATAGAACTTAAAATTATAAAGATGGACTGTACAGTAATGCGTGCAAAAGATATTGCATTAGGGCGGTAGCGTGCCTCAGCTAATAGAAGCGAGAGAACAATCGCACCGCTATCTTGACATTTTTTAGTAACTAAGAATTTTGGAAAGATATCTATGGCTTCCTTCAACGATAAAGCTTCTATTACAGAATACTCTAAGAAGCATCAAAAATCAGTTAAGCTATCAAAACTAACAGCATTAGTTACATTCATTTTTATTTTCCTAATACTGACACCAACTAACGTCCTTGGTTTCAACTCTAGTAATGATGAATCTGGGACTGGGGGGGCTGTCGTAGTTTTAGTCATCATATTTGTGATTTTGGGAATTATTAACAATGTAAATAATTACAACAAAAAGAAAGAAATTGAAAAAGAAAAACTTGCAGAACAAGTGAAGGAGCGCAAAATACAGAGTGAAATATATTTCAACAGCAAGGAAGCACTTAAAAGGAGTCACCAAATTGTGAAACTTATAAATGAAGCACACGTGACTGGAGATGTAATTATTCAGGGGAATAAAGCTCCTGTTATTATCAATTCAACAATTATAGATTCGTTCAATAAAGTAAGTAAAAACGATCCAGAACTTGCAAATGCCCTAAAAATATTAGGTGGTTATATAGAGAACTCTAAAGACAAAGCCGCGGGAATTATATTTGACAATTTACAAAACGAGGTGTCGAAAGATGAGCGTGATAATTCCACCGTTAAGTCATACTGGGATGGGCTAGTTGCAATATTGCCAGAAATAAAAGAACTGGCTGGTGTCGCAACTACAATAGGTGCATTGTTTTTGTAACCATCAGATCCGAGGGCTCTAAACATTATATTTTTTCTTGATACTCTCTTATCAAACCTCCATTTTTAAATACCCTAGATAATCCGTCATTTACTAAATTAAGTATTCATTCTAGCTCATTTATGTCCGTGCGACCTGAAGTCGTATGAAGCGTTGTTCACCACGACAAGAGTGAACCATCTGTATCACCAGATGACCCT